>JAJDCM010000122.1 GCA_029260825.1 Planctomycetota bacterium
ACTGGTGAGAGCCTACGGAAAAGCTGCGGGGGAAGCGCTGGACCTTGCCACCATCAGGACCATTGCGCTCACCCGCCGCTTCGTTGTCACCTACCCGTACGACTGCTCCAAGGCAATCGAGGGCTGGCTGCGCACATGGGAAATTCAGCCAACCAGTAGCCGCTTCACCGAAGAAGTCGAGATCGATCTTGACCTGGTCGAAGGAACCGAGCGCCCCATCCTGGACGGCCTGGTTGAATCGACCGGGAATCGAGCCAACGTGAGGGAGATCGGGGAGAACAAGCCCTGATGGAACCGATTCAAGGATCCGGAGCGACAAAGTTGCGGGAGGAGCTACTCTCGATGATCGAGACGATTTCCGGTTCCTATCTCTTGCTTTCCAGCAACACGTCACCGACCTTTGATCTTGGCCTGGAAGACCCATCACCTCTTGACTCGCCATTTGGAGATCTCACCGCCCAGGAACCAAAGTCTCTTGTCCTTCTCACGAACCTGGCGGATCAGCTCACGATGATCGACCTTCGCCGATTCGTCCATCGGGCCTGCCGTCTTCTTGAGCCAGGAGGTCAACTGATCTTTGCCGCCCGGAGCCCGGAACAACTGGCTCGACATTTTCCCGAAAGACCGTGGCCGGGAGAAATGCACCAGGGAAATCGCTATCGCCCTCTCCGGCAATATCTGGAGCTCCTACGACTGTTTCCTTGTTTTCATCCTTTCCTCAAAACCGTGGGATCCACCGGAGGTGATTCGTTTCTCCTGTTCAGCACACGGAAGATGAAAGAAACAAGCCTGGAAAAGAACACTCCCGATCTCACCCTGGATGAAAAATACGGAGCGTCGTCCACCTATCGTCGCTTTCAACGACTCGAGGAACCGGAAATCCTCGATGACCTTCTCCACGCGTATTCACGTCTCCGTCCCCAAGCGGGGGACAAGATCCTGAGCCTGGGGGTGAACGATGGATCCGAGCTTGCACTGTTTCATGAGATCACATCGGCCGATCTTGTCTTTCACGGAATTGATGGCTCTGCATCCGCAATCAAGCTCGCCCGTAGACGGTTCCCCGAGAATGCGTCCACGTTCCGGGTCGCCGATTTGAATCGCATCGACACTCTCGATCTTCCGGACTTCCAGATCGTTCTCCTGCTCAACACTCTTCAGTGCCGGACCATCGACCGAGAAGCTCTGCTTTCACAGATGAAACCTCTTCTGGCCCCCGATGCCAGGATTCTCATCTCTCTCCCCAATTGTCACTTCAGCCCAGGTGACATCCTGAGACGCCCCATCGATCGCAAAGATCCGGCAAACGACCGGAGCCCGACCCAGAAAACGCTCCGGTACCTCGCCCGACATTTCTATCGCCTCGGTTTCACAAAGATCGAAGCTTTCGGCACCTACGACGCCTTCCTCCTCATTCAGTGACCGGATTCCCGGCTCGGATTGCAGAATCGACTCTTTTTATTCCCCCCGTTTCTCCGAAGTTGAAGTACACTACTACCTCGGTCGTACTACCAAGGTAGTTAACGTCAACCTGGAGTCAGATATGAGTCGAAACCATCAGCTCGGCGACCTGCAGTTCGCAATCATGCGCATTCTCTGGCAAAACGAGGAAGCGACGGTGGCCGAGGTTCACCAGGCCTTGTTCTTGGAACGAGGACTTGCCCCCACGACCATCGCCACCATGTTGAAGAAGATGGAGAAGAAGGGAGTGGTGAGCTACCGCTCGGAGGGCCGGCAGTTCGTCTATTCTGCAACCGTCGAAGAAAAAGACGTTCACCGCTCCATGGTTGGCGACCTCGTGAACCGTCTATTTGACGGAAGCACATCCGCCCTCGTGAGCCATCTCCTCGAGGAAAAAGAGATCGACGTAAAAGAGCTGAGCGACCTCACCCGAAAGATCAAAGCCACCCGCAAGAAGAAGGAGGGAAAGAAATGATCCCGCATGGATTTGGTCCCTCGTTGACGTGGCTCATGACCTACGCCCTTCACAGCACCCTTCTTCTCGGAACCGCCTGGGTTCTTACCCGCTGGATGAAACCGCACCATGATCGATTGAGTGAGGGCATCTGGAAAACTGCGGTCGTCGGGGCACTCCTCACGGCAACTCTCCAGGTCATCCTCGATGTACAACCCGTTTCTGGACGGGTTCATGTCGCGACCGCTCTTGCGGCTCCCGTTCAATCCGTGGGAATTCCTGGCCCGATCGAACTCTCCAGCAACAACCACCTGGTGGACAGAATAGATCGCAGTCATGAAGCGTCTCCCGCCCATGAAAACCGTCCCCCGAACTCCCTTCCTCTCCCCCCGAATCCGATTCTCCTCCTTCTCACCCTCGGCCTGACTTTTCTTGCCGTCTCTCGATGGAGGCTGAAGCGTCAACTTTCTGATCGAAAGACAATCGATGACGACGGCATCCGAAAGACCCTCGAAGAAATCATCCATCTCCTTGGATCGAAAAAGAAGATCCGTCTTACTCAATCGGGAAGTCTGAGGAGCCCGGTCGCATTCGGCACCTTTCGACCTGAGATTTGCCTCCCGAGCCGCGCTCTTTTGGAGCTTTCGGGCGACGAGTTACGAGCAGTACTCTCCCACGAGGCAGCTCACCTTGAAGCACGCGATCCTCTTTGGATCCAGATCTGTCACGTCTTGAAGGTGACGTTCTTCTTCCAGCCGTTAAATCGACTGGCAACCCGGCGGATCTCCGAGCTCGCCGAATACAGATGCGACGCCTGGACGGTCACCCAAACCGGTCAAGCAATCGCCTATGCGGACTGCCTGACCCGGATCGCCACCTGGATCATCCCGGGAAGAAATGCCGACTACGGCTCCACCGCTTCCTTGGCGGCACCCCGATCCGGGCTTGCTCGTCGGGTCACTCGCCTTCTCGATGAGACCTTTCCCCGGCGACATCCTCAACGAAGAAACGCCTATCCATCGGGAATCGCCCTCTTCTTCCTTCTCGGTTTTGGATTCATTGCCCCGACCCTGACCGCCGAGCCCGAGCCTCTATCCATGAGCGGCAGAGATGAAACAGAAAGGGACGGGAATGACTCATTTTCAGGGATCGGATCAAGCGCAACCGGGGCGGATCAGAGCCTTGGAAATGCGATCGACTCCCTGAATGACGAGGCGGCTCTCCTGGCTCACCAAGTTGCCGCCCTGAAAGAAGATCTCATCAGGACTCCCGACAGCACGGTCGGACCTCTCGTCACGGTGCTCGACCGGCGGTTCGAGCAGATCGAAAGAAAGAAACGTGCGCTGACCCACAGAATCCAGACCCTGCTGCGTGACCGGCCGGAACGCGCGGAGTCACAACGTTAGTTTTCGATAACGATTCAACTCAAGGAGACATCAAGAATGCTACTGACCAAGACCTTGAGCGCCTTCCTCGTCACGGGCCTATTAGCGGTACCACCGGCAGGGAACGACGCCGATGAAAACAATCAACAAGTGATCACCGCGATATTGGACGATATTGCTCTGGTCATTGCCGACAACACGGTCGACCCGACAAAAGGACTCAGTCGAGAAGAGCTCGCCCAGGCACTCAAAGACGCCCAGGCACTGCTCCAGAATTACGAGAAAAAATCGAGGGATCAGGCCCGCGATCAAGCGACTGCACTGCTCCTCAGAAACACGGCTCAGAATCAAGAGTCTTATGACCAAGCCCGCGGACGACGAAGAGCCCAGGCTGGCGGCGACGCAGGTCGAAGAGCCCAGTCGGGCACTCGCGGTGGACGAAGAGCCCAGGCCGGAAGCGGCGCAGGACGGAGAGCACACGGAGGCGACGGCCGGGGAGCTCTGGCACGCGCGGACGAATCCGCTTATGAGGACAACCAAACAGACACCAGGATCGACTCGTCCCTGAATCTTGCCCGGATCTATCTTGAAAACAGTCAGAATCTCACCGCCAGAGACAACTTCCTATCGGCCCTGGTAGGTCGAGGGTTGAACACGGCCAAGGCTGATTCCAGCAACAATTCCCGGGTCGACACCGTCATCGACGACATCCGACTTTCCAGAACCGATCTCCTCTCCCTCCAGGATGAGGTAAGACAGCTCCACGACGAGATCAAGGATCTAAGAAAACTGGTCCAGGATCTCCGAGTTCAAGTGAAGCGCGTTTACGACTGAGCTTCATGGGGCCAGCCCGGTCTTCTCCGGGCTGGCTCGATTCCCCTGGGAAAGCCATCCTTTCAACGCTACCCTTTGCACCATGTCCCGGGTAAGCGTCATCCTGATTTCTCACAATGCCACGGTCCACCTCGACCGGTGTCTCGCCGGGGTTAAGGCCCAGGGCACTCCCATCAAGGAGACGATCCTCGTCGACAATGGATCTTTGGACGAGACCGTCACCCGGTTCACGACCCTTCTCCCCGACGGAATCGTGGTGCAAAACAAGAAAAACCTGGGGTTCGCCCGGGCCGCCAATCAAGGAGTTCAAAAGAGCACCGGTGAGCTTCTCCTCCTTCTCAATACCGACTGCTTTCTTGAAAAGAACTACCTTCATGTCCTCCTGGAGCGATTGGATCAGAATCCAAAGCTCGCCGGCGTCCAGGGAAAATATCTTCTCGATGGAGATCCAGAACGGATTGATTCCCTCGGAATCGAGGTTCGCCTCTCCGGGGTCGCCAAGGATATCTGCAAGGGATCTCCCGACGACCATCGAACCGCACCATTCCCCGTGGCGGCCTTGTGCGGAGCGGCCGCCGTGTTCCGTGAATCTGCACTGGAGATCATTCGAGAAGGGATTCACCATTTTGATCCCCGCTTTGAGAGCTACTACGAAGATGTCGACCTCTGCTGGCGCCTCCGGCGAAAAGGCTTCGAGCTCGAATGTGTTCCAGAAGCAGTGGCTCGGCATGTCCGAGGGGGATCTCAAAAGAACCACGCCCGCATGCATCGATTGGCATTTCGCAACAAGTACTTCACTCTCCTGAAAAATCAGAGCCCGGGAAAACTCCTTTTACTGGCGCCCTTCATCATCGGACGGGATCTTGTCAAAATCCCCTACTTCCTTTTCAAGGAACCCGGCGTGCTTTCGGGTTATGCGCGTCTACCTCTCGACCTCCATCGTTTCCTCACCGGGCAAGATACAGATGCCTAGCTCGCCTCCAAAACTCTCGGTGATCATCGTGAGCTGGAACACCTGCCAGCTCCTTGAGCGATGCCTCGCCGCCCTTGTTCGGGAGACTCAAGAGAAAGAAACCGAAATCTTGGTGATCGACAACGCCTCCACCGACAACAGCATCGCCATGGTGAAAGACAGCTTCCCGACGATTCAGCTCACTTGCAACACCGGGAACGAAGGCTACGCGGCAGGAGTCAATCGTGGGATCGACCAGGCAACAGGTTCCCTCGTGCTACTCCTCGGATCGGATACCGTGGTTCACGAAGGATCGATCCGCGGGCTTGTTCGGAAGCTCGGCAGTCTGGACCCGTCTCATGCTGCAGTGGCCCCCCAGCTTCGAAACGAAGACGGTTCGATCCAGGCCTCGTGCAGGAGCCTCCCGACTCCCTGGACGATTCTTCTCGATATGACTCGTCTTTGGCGTCTTTTTCCTACCAGCCGGATCCTCGGCCACTATCGCCTGACCGACTGGAATCACGACGACGAAAGGGATGTTCTCCAGCCCCAGATGACCTGCCTTCTGGTTCGTCAGAAGGCCTTTGAAGAGGTCGGCAAACTGGACGCCGATTCCTATCCCCTCTACTTCAATGACGTTGATTGGTGCACTCGACTTCATCGACGGGGCCGGAAGATCCTTTTTTTTCCGGAATCGAAAGTCACCCACGGATACGGAAAGAGCACTGAGCTTCTCGGCAACCGTCGCCGGACGGTCTGGAGGACAGGTTTCATGCAATACATGGCTTCCTGGCACTCCGGCGTCTGGTATCTTCCGCATCGAATTCTATTTTACTTCACGACCTGGCTATGGGTGCTCGCGGGAAGAACGAAGGAGCCTGACAACAGACAATGAGTGACTGTCATCCTGATGGAGCTGAAGTCGTTCTTCGGCAGTGGGCGGAGGCGATCAACCAGAGGGACCTGGCAGCCGTCCAGAGAACCTTGCATCCCGACTATACCGACGACCTCTTCAACAGCCGGGAAACGGTGCAGGATTTCCCGTGGTGGGAAGGGAGCCGAGCGGCAGCTCTGTGGCCCTATGTTGATCTTGCCCATGCCATCTGGGAGGTCATGGAAACAGAAGCGATCGTCACCAACCTCCACACGAGCCTGGGCAACCCTCATGTAGCCCCGGTGCGAGGGACCATCCGTCTCAGGCGAACAAACAACGAATGGTTGGTTTCCGAGTATCGACTGATCGATCTTCATCTGCCGGATCAAGACGAGGATTTCAAGGCATGGAAGCGGGTCACCGATGCCCGAAACGAAGGCGTGCTTCCCGAGGCGACGAGGACACCAGCAGCTCCAGCCGGCGTCGAGCTTAACGTTCGCATCGAAAAGAATGCGAGTGTTCCCACTCTTCACATCAATGACAGGCCCGACTCGGCCCAGATGATGATGTGCTTCAATCCAAGACCCAACTTCTATCGATACTTCGCAGAGCAGAATGTTCAGTGGGTTTCCTTTGATTCCACACCGACCGCCCATGACTGGAAGGTCGTCAAGACCGTCTGGACCGGGGAAAACGAGTTCGACTTTTCTCAACTCGATGAGGACATGAACCTCCTTCTGTCGGAAAACCCGCACGCCATTCTTCTCCCGATGGTCTTCTTTGGCACCCCTCCCTGGTGGGCCGAGGCTCATCCCGATCACGTGATGCGTTATGAGACCAGCCAGGGAAAACTTCTTCCGGTCAAGATCCTTGGACGCAAAGTAGCAAGCTTTATCAGCCCACTCTGGCGCGAAGGGTGCTTGAAAGCTCTCGATCGATACCTTGAGCACGTCGAGAGCCAACCCTATGGAAAGCGAATCGGGGGATACTACATCACGGGAGGATCCGGGGGAGAAGAATGGTTCCAGTACTGGGGACCGGAAGGAGAATTCACCGACTATTCAGAAGCCAACCTGAAGGGTTTTACTGCCTGGCTTCAGGAAAAGTACAAGACCGAGGCAGCTCTGCGAAAATCCTGGGGAAGAAAAGACGTGACCTTTGCCGGCACGGAAATCCCCCCGACCTATCGACGGCGGGAGTTTGGCGGATGCTCCTTCCATCACCCCACAAAAGACCGAGATATCCTCGACCTGATGCAATATACAGGAGATGTGGTTTCCGGCACCCTTGAGCTTTTCGCCCGGCACATCAAGAAGAAGACCGGTGGCACGAAGCTGACCGGCGCCTTTTTCGGATACATCAACTCGATCGCGTCCGAGCCCCGCGAACATGATTCGGGTCACCTGGGAATCCCAAAAATTCTGAAGTGCCCTTACCTTGATTTCCTTTCGAGCCCTTCCGCCTACACCCAGAGGCGCCCGGGAATCGGTTACCGAAAAACCATGGGAGCCACCGATTCACTCAAGCTCCACGGGAAGCTGTGGTGGAATCAAATGGATGACCGAACCTTCCGGGCCGCAAGCATGGTCACCGACCACCACGAGAAGCATCTCCCCTATCCGGAGCGAATGGCCGCCCGTAGAAGAACCCGGCTCGCCACCATCAACTCCTATCACGGGGTGGCGGATAGTCTGGAAGAAACGCTTCAGGCTCAATGGGCGGTGTTTGCCCAGACCCTGGTTACAAGTATTGGAAACTACTGGTTTGACATGCAAGGAGGGTGGTACGACGACGTCACCCTCATGAAAACCATCCGGCAGATGAAGTCCATCGCGGATCTTGCGGTGCATCAAGACCGGACTCCCATCCATGACATCGCGTTCGTCGTGAGCAGCGACTCTCGCCGGTTCTCCAAGCAAAACTCTCACCTGACGATCTATCTCGTGGAAGCGCTCCAGTACTACCTCGGAAAGATGGGGCTTCCCTACAACTTCTACCTCCTGGAAGACATCAACCTCATCCCCCCCCACAAGCTCTGGATCTTTGCCAACGCCTTTCATGTGACTCAGGATCAAGAACGGCTGATCGCCGAAAAGACGGACGGGAGCGACGTTATCTGGTTCCACGGCGCCGGCTATGTTGCCGAATCGGAGCATTCCCTTTCCTCCGCGAGCCGAGTCACCGGAATTCAACTCGGGCTCGTACCCGAGGGAGATTTCCCCCAGATTCAGCTCCTCGAGGCCCCCGCCACCGAAGGGCTTTGGGGGATGATCTGCGGGCAGGGAGAGTGGACCCTCGAGCCAGGATTCTACGTGGACGATCCGGATGCGATGACATTGGGGATGCTGACCGACAGTTTCCGGCCTGGTTTTTCCGTCAAGGAAACCCCCCGGGGAAGACGCTACTTCTCAACGGTTCCGATGATGGCTCCCGGGGTTCTTCGCAACATTGCTCGCATTGCGGGAGCGCATGTCTATACCGAGACAAACGACACCGTCTTTGCAAATCATTCCTTCGTAGCGGTTTCCAACACGGAGCCCGGCAATTGCCTCCTCCGATTGCCGCGACAGACGGAAGTCGTCGACGTTGTTTCCGGCGAAGTCCTCACGCCCAGACAACAGCAGATCGAATTTGCATGCGGGCCAAAAGAGACCCGGATCCTTTTTCTCGGCGGAGAGGATCAGTGGAAAAGGGGAGCCGAAAGGACAAAAGAACCGTAGAACAATGACCGGCTGGCCTTCCCTTGCCGGGAGGACCGCTACACGCTATCCTGAAGACACTAATCGGGGCAACTCGGGTAAACACAGATCCGGAGGCGGAAACAACATGAAACGCACGATGGTAGTCGCCGCTTGCTTGGCATTCCTTGGCCTGACGGCAGGAATGGTCATGGCGGGCGGAAAAGGACCCAAACCAACGGTCAATTTTGCCAGGAGCTGGGACGCCGCAGTCGAGGAGGCTCAACTCCTCAACCTTCCAATTGTGGTCCACAGCCACGGATTCTACTGAGGCCCTTGCTGGGGCATGCATTCTGCCGTGTTGCAGAACAAAAAGTATGTCTCCTCTTCGAAGAAGAACTCGGTCGAGGTCCTGGCTCTGGGTTCTCTCGAAAAAGGGATTGCCAACGAAGACCCGAAGGCTGAAACCTACACCGCCAAAAATGAACTGGGCGAGACCGTCGAGTACATGAAAAGTTGGCCCGGGCTCACCGCCGCCGACATCATTTCCCTGTCAAAGAGTAAGGCCCGCACTTACAACAAGTCGGGCTACATCCCTTACACGGCGATCGTCAACCCTCACACCCTCGAGGAAATGTCCCACTACCAGGGAGGACAGTCCTCAAACACTCTCATCAAAGGAGTAGCCCAGGCAAGACGTCTGCTGAAGAAATCTCACGGCGAGGGTATCTCCCGAAAAGACATGGCAGTCATCGAAGAATCGGTCGCAAGCTCCGAGAAGCTGACGAAGGAGATGAATTTCGGAAAGGCTCTCACCGACCTCACGAAGGCCGTCAAAGGCAAAAAACTCCCGGAGATGCTCACCGAGAAGATCGAACGGGCCAGGGAGCGGGTCATCATGGAAGCTGAAGCCGAGCTCGAGACGTTCGAATCTCTTGCGTTGATCAATCCTGCTCGAGTGAAGACCGAACTCGGGAAGCTGAAGAAGAACTTCAGGGGAACAGGCCTTGAAGAGCAAGTTGCCGAGATTCTGAAGAGGGTCTCGACCAACTAGCAAAAGAAGCAGAGTTTGAATCGACAAAAGCGCGAGGTCAAAGACCTCGCGCTTTTTTTTTTGCCGCCAGTTCAGGACAATTGAGCTTGATCGAACGTTTGACCTATCTTGACTCGAGCTCGATCAACCACAACAGCTCGGTGCGATGTCCCGTTGGCCACCACTCCCTTTCAAACAAATTGAGAGCCATCTGGAACTCACGGTGGTAGCTCGGCTCTCGACTTCGAGAGTCGGGTAGATACCTTCCGTCGTAATCAAAGATCAACCCAAACGGTCCAACGCTCCACTCCGTCGTCTCGCAACTTCCCCGGTACTTCATGAGGAACGGGATTCCAAACGTAACCCGGCGAGAATAGTCGGAAAGCTGAACCTCCGTTTCATAGGTATGGTTCGCCCGGGAAACCTCGAAAAGCACCTTTTCACCCCGCTCCCCCAGGGTGGCGATCTCGTTGGCAAAGTCGTCAACATGATGAACCGGTTGCCCATCCAGCTTGATGATTCGATCTCCCAGACGAAGACCCGAAAGATAGGCGGGGGAACCGGTCACCACGCGCCCGATCACCACCGAGGCGTCGTCTGCGCCGTAGATTCGCCGGCTCCAGTCCGCGGGAACTTCCCCCACGACGATCCCGGCAAAGCTTCGGCCCCCATACGAGGGTCGGGCCAGCGCTACCGATTCCTGGGTTGTTTCCGTGTAGGAAAGAGTCGAGGAACGAAGGCGAAGATCGAGGGAGCGACTTGCTTCTCCCTCCCGACGGGTGACGGCAAGAGAAATCTCCGATCCCGGCTTGATCTTGTCGACAAGCAACGCTTCGACCTGACGGCGATAGAATACTTCAGTTCCGTTGACCGCGGTCACCACATCACCCGCGGCAACTCCGGCTGCTTCCGCCGGCGACTCCCAGGTCACCCGGTTCACCACAAGGCCTCGCCGCACGAGCCCCTCTCCGATGTCGGTTTCGAATTCCTTCAAATCGAGGCCCAGATGAGCCTTCTCCCGGGGGGTTTCGGTTTCCACGACGAGCTCAAGGCGCCCCTCCTCCGACCACCCTCCAAGTCGATAGATTTCGGTGCGACCATCATCAAGCTGGGTGCGCCCCAGCTCAAGAACCCCGACCTGATCCATGATCATGGGACGCGAAACGCAACTGGACAACAAAAGCACTCCGGCACACGCAGCCATCGCTGACCGCAAAACACCGATTCTTAGCAAGGGACACCTCCTACCCGTCGCGGGCTCGTTCATTCTCTCGTTCATTTGATCGATCGGACAAAGCCGTTGTACAATCCGCTGGCCCCACAAAACCCGCCAACTCGAGAAACCTCAATTCCCTCAACACTTTGCGGCTGATTTCTGGTAGCATCGCCGCCCCATTTCACCTTGCCCCAAAAAAGGAGATCTAGCGTGATTCACCGACCCGCGGATCGCTCCCCGGACTCAAGCGGCAACCAGGATGAACGGCCACGTCGAGCCATCATCCTCACCCTTTGCTTGATGATCCCAGCGATGACAGCGTTCCTCCTGGCAAAGCCAGGTTTCGCCAAGGATACCAGTTCCTACGCTCTTACCGGCGGCACCATCGTCACCGGAGCTGGGGGAGTCATCGAAGATGGAACCCTCCTCATCCGGGATGGAATCATCGAGAAGATCGGCACCGGTCTTTCGATTCCTCACGATGCCAAGGCCATCGATTGCAAGGGCATGACCCTCTATCCCGGCTTCATCGATGCGGCAACGAGTCTCGGGATGCCAGACGGCAAGGCTCTGTCCGAGATCATCCCCGCTCGCGACGACCGGGCCCAGGTCGTCACGGAAACCGTCCTCGCCAGGACGCGCGAGAACAATCGAAAAGGTGTCCGGCCCTGGTTTCGGGCTGCCGACTGGGTGGCCCTCAAAGAGGACGGCGGGAAGGACCACCGAGCCGCTGGAATCACCACCGTGGTTACGGCCCCCAGAGGTCAATCGATCGCTGGCGTCAGTGCGGTGCTGAATCTCTCCGGCAAAGAGCCGCGGATGGCTCTCCTCAAGACGAACGCCGCCCAGCACGCAACTCTCCGATCATCCGGCGAGGGCTACCCCCAAACAACCATGGGAGTGATGGCCCACTTGCGACAACTCTTCCTGGACACTCAACATTACGTCTCCAGCTGGCGCTGCTACAACGAGGGGAATTCCTCGATGCGCAGGCCCCCCCTCGATCAAACCCTGGAGGCCATGAAGTCGGTCCTGGGCGGGTTTCCTCTCGTGTTTGATGCAAGCCGAGAAAACAGCATGCACCGGGTCCTTCGACTCGCGGACGAATTCAACCTCAACGTCATCATCAATGGAGGCGAAGATGCCCACCGCATGATCGATGATCTTGCCGAGCGAAACACTCCGGTCTTCCTTGAGCTCGACTTCCCGGAAAAGCCCAGGACACGAGCCGATCGAAAGGCCGAAAAAGAAGCCAAGGAAGCGAAGAAGGAAGAGACCAGCGAAGAGAAGAAGGACGATGAAGCAAAAGCATCGACCGACGACGAAGCCGAGAAGACCGAAAGACCCGGAGGGCGCAGAGGCGGCCGCCGAAATCGAGATCCGAAAGTAACCGGGAGCAACCTCGACGCCGGGAAGAAGGAAGAGGAGAAGAAAGAAGACGACGACGAAAAACTCGAGCCGGAACGAGTCCTCGAACAAAAAAAATCCGACTGGGAAAAGCGAGCGTCTTGTGCGGCTAGGCTCCATGAGGCAGGTGTTCCCTTCGCGTTCACGACCCGGGATCTTTCAAGTCCAAAAGACCTTCTCAAGAACGTACGAACCGCCATGGAGTACGGCCTCCCCGAGGATGCCGCCCTTTCCGCTCTCTCCCTGAAAGCCGCTCAGATCCTGGGAATCGACGAGGTCGTCGGAACCCTGGAAAAGGGAAAAATCGCCAACATCGTGGTGATGACCGCGCCCCTTCGAGAGGAAAAATCAAAGGTCAACATGGTCTTTGTGGACGGTCATCAATTCGAGATCACAGCGTCGAAGAGTAAGGGTGGAAACCCCTCGTCAGACCTGAACGTTTCCGGCGAATGGGCCGTGGTTACCGAAGGGCCGACCGGAACTCTCGAGTCAACTCTGACCCTTGTCCAGGACGGGGGAAGCCTCTCCGGCTCGTTGAAGAGTCAAATGGGAACGGCCAGTATCTCGGATGGTGGAATTGACGGTCGGGACATCACTCTGGTTGTGACCTTCGAGATGGGTGGAAATGAAATCGAAATCGACATCGAGGCAACCGTGTCCGAAGACGGCAACAAATTGACCGGGAAGCTCAAGACGCCATTTGGGCCGGAAGCTTCGTTCAGCGGTACCCGTTCCAACCCTTCCAGAAAAAACGAATCGAACTGGACCGACTATGATGATGAAGAAGAATTTTCCTGCTGCGAGGAGGACGGTCGATGACTCGAACAATCCATAACTTAGGACGCGCACTCGGAGCGACTCTTGTTTGCTTCGGCGCAATTCTTCCCCTTCCCCTTGCAAGGGCGGCGGAGCAGGTCACGGAAATCGAAAGCGACCGTGTTCCCAAGACCGTCACCGGCGGGTCCGTCTTCATCCAGAACGGGACGCTCCTGACCGTTACGTCCGGAACCATCGAGAACGGTTCCATCTTGATCCGTGACGGCAAGATCATCGACATCGGAAAGAATCTGATCGCACCGGACGATGTCTCCATCATCGACGCGAGTGGACGCTATGTGATGCCGGGAATCGTTGATGCCCATTCCCACATCGCCATCGAAGGGGGAGTCAATGAAGGCACCCTTTCCATCACCGCCGAGGTTCGAATCGGCGATGTGGTAAACGGTCGAAGCGTGAGCATCTATCGGGCTCTCGCCGGAGGGAAGACGACGGCAAACCTCCTTCACGGAAGCGCCAATACGATCGGCGGACAGAACGCGGTCGTCCGCATGAAGTACAACCACCCGGCAAGCGATCTTCATTTTCCCGGCGCTCCCCGGGGGATCAAGTTCGCCCTGGGAGAAAACGTCAAGCAATCCAACTTCGCCCAGAACCGGGGGAAGCGTTTTCCCAATTCCCGGATCGGGGTTGAAGGTACTTTGCGCCGCGCCTTTGCCGAAGCCAATGAGTACACCCGTCGCTGGGAGGCCTATGCCAAGGACCGAGCGGCCGGGCGAAACGTCCCGGAACCCCGTCGCGACCTCCGGCTCGAAACCCTTGCCGGTGTCATCTCGGGAGACGTGCTCGTTCATTGTCACTGCTATCGCGCGGACGAGATCCTGATGTTACTGCGGGTCGCCGAGGACTTCGGCTTCCGGATCAGAAGCCTCCAACATGTTCTAGAAGGCTACAAGATCGCCCCGGAAATCGCGGCTCATGGCGCCGGACCATCCACGTTCAGTGACTGGTGGGCCTACAAGATGGAAGCCTACGACGCGACTCCCTACAACACCGCTCTGATGACGGAAGCAGGATGTCGTGTCTCGATCAATTCGGATAGCTCTGAACTCGATCGACACCTGGCCATGGAAGCGGCCAAGACCATGCGCTACGGCGGAATGAGTGAATCGGACGCACTTGCCACCATCACCCTCAACGCCGCCTGGCAGCTCGGGATCGACGACAAAGTCGGGAGCCTGACCCCAGGAAAAGACGCGGACATCGCGATCTTCAATGGTCATCCGTTCAGTGTTTACTCCTATCCGGTCATGACCCTCATCGAAGGGGAAGTGTATTTCGAGCGGGACGAACCCATGCGGTCGGATGGGCCCGGCCTTGACTTCACCTCGGTTGCTCAAAAGGAACACGCCCCGGCGCCGGCAATCTCGAAGACCGGGACCTACGCCATTCAAAACGCAACCCTCTATCCCATAACCCACCCGCCCATCCAAACCGGAACCCTGGTGATCCGTAACGGGCGCATCGCGGCCGTAGGAAAGACGGGCGACATCGCCGTCCCCGACGGCGCTTTGGTGATTCCCGGCGATGGACTCCAGGTCTATCCAGGCTTCATCGACTCGGGAACGACGGTTGGTCTCACTGAAATCGGATCCGTTGCAGGAACCCAGGACGCCCGCGAACTCGGCAATTTCCAGCCTGATCTTCGCGCCATCGCCGCGGTAAACGCCAGCAGTGCCCATATTCCGGTGACTCGCGCAAATGGCACGACGGCGGTGATCACGGCCCCATCCGGAGGTCTGATCTCGGGGCAAGCAGCTCTTCTCCGACTCGATGGCTGGACACCGGCCCAGATGTCCATTCAGGATGAAGCGGCACTTTCGATCAACTTCCCCGGCCAGTCTTCCGGGCGACGTCGCCGCCGATCACGCCCCGACAGCAGCGCTGATCAAGGAAAACGACTCACTCAACTCGAAGATGCCTTCAAGACCGCGATCGTCTACGGCGAAACGAAAGACAAGGCAAAAGAGGCCGGCCTCCCTCTACCGTCCTTCGACCCTCAGCATGAAGCCATGCTCCCCTATGCATTGGGACAAAAGCCGGTGCTTCTCAACGTCAACCAGAGGGCAGCCATCAAGTCCGCCCTCGAATTCGGCGAGAAGATGAAGCTGAAGGTGATTCTGGTGGGCTGTCTTGAGGGTTGGAAGGTGGCGGACCTACTCGCGGAGAAGAAAGCCGCAGTCATCGTCGGCCCGGTTCTGAGTGTCCCGAGAGAGTCCTTCGATCCGTATGATTCAGCCTACTACAATGCGGCCAAGCTTCATGAGGCCGGGGTCAGCTTTGCTCTTCGGACCGGGGATAGCTCGAATGCGCGGAACCTTCCGTTCCATGCCGGAACAGCCGTCGCCTTCGGACTCCCCCGAGACGTCGCGCTGGAGGCGATCACGATTCGCCCGGCTCGGATGTTCGGGGTGGAAAACGAGATCGGCAGCCTCGACATCGGTAAATCTGCCGACATCATCGTATCCTCCGGTGACCCCTTCGAAATCACGTCCCAGATTCGTCACACGTTCATTCAGGGCCGCCCGGTGGATCTTTCGACCCGTCACACCAAGCTATACGATCAGTTCCGAGCCAGGCTGGTCGAGGGAAAAACACCGACCGCTTCCTCGGAGACCCCTCGAAGTCAAAGCCGGGCAGGAGACGACGATTGACCTCTTTTCTCATCCGGTCCAGCAGAAAAAATTAGCCCTGCTAGGCCAGAATCGCCCCGAGAGAAGAAAACTTCAAAAAGTCCGTGGGAGTCGGGCCCGAAAGGTTCTTGTTAAAGTACCGAGTGTTCCGCGGGAATCCACGAGTAGGTAAACCAAGTAATGGGGGCGGCAAGCAAGAGATTGCGGGGAGGCCGTGTCCGGCGGGATGAAGCGGGTGACGGGTTGCAGATTTTTGAGTCAGGCTGGCGGCATGTCCGCCGGGTCGGGCTCGGACCCTCAAAGCCTCTGGGGCCGGCGAGGGTCATTCCTTGCTTCTGAGAGAGCTCACTGGGGTGAGACTTCTCTCAGAAACGGAAGGCTTTTGGGGCACTGCAATCGGCCCAATAGGCTTCCGGCTTGACCGAGCCGGAAGCCTATTTTTTTTTGAGACGATCCCGCCTTCATCATGAGGCGGCCAAAATTGCCCCCCCAACCACCAACCCAAAAGAAGAAGATCTGCCTTCCGGAGCAAATCCCACCTAAAATGAAGGAAGACGAGTTCCGTGCCCCCTTCATTGAACCTTCTCGGGAGAGCTCTGATGACCCTGGCGGTTTGGCTTTTTCTGTTTCCATCCTTCCTCCTTCCTTCGTTCGCACCCTCACTACAGCCCGCGCAAGTCGCCGTCGGGAAGGAGATCCTTGGTGAGATCACCGAAACGGATGAGGAGATTTTCTCCCCCGGGCTGCGCCAGCTTTCCCGGCAGAAGGACGATAAGCTACGAGGAAAGCGGTATATCCTGACCATCAAGGAAGAGGGACCCTTCTTCATTACGCTCGAATCCCACTTCTTTGACTCCTATCTGGTTCTTTCCCACCTGAACGGTGAGGTCGTCGTCGAAGGTGGTGACGGACCGATCGGAAAACATGCTCGGATCTCGGCACGGCTCAAACCCGACACCTATGCGGTCGAGGTCGTCAGCATCGATTCGAATCCTGGATCGTTCACACTTCAGGTCCAGGCTGGCGTCCTCGCAAGCCACTTTGATTCCGAACTGAAGACACTCATCCTTGAAGACGCTCGCGAACGAGTCAAAGCCATCCGTGACAAATCCGGAGAATCGGCAGATCTTGCCATCGCCCTCAGTGATGCGGCCCAGGCTGCCCAGAATGCCAAAGACCTCGTAGCCGCAGAAGAGCTCTACCTGGAAGCAATCTTGCATTGCGAAAAAACTCTTGGCAAAGAGCACCTCACCACCGGAACGACCCTGGGGGGCTACGCAACTCTACTTGATTCCCTGGGGAGGCATGCAAAGGCAGAGGAGATTCACCGACGCACCCTTGGCATCTGCAAGGCGACAAATGGACAGGATCATGCTCAGACCGCGACGTGCCTCACCAACCTGGCTCGTTGCCTCATCAATCAGCAACGTCTCAAGGAGGCACTCCCTCCTTATCAAGAGGCGCTCAAGATTCGAGAGAGTCGAATGGGTCTCCAGCACATTTCAACTTGCGAGAGCCTGATTCATCTCGGTTCGCTCCTTTCCATGCTCGGAAGAAGTCAGGAAGCCCGAGTGGTCTTCGAAAAGGCGCTCAAAGCTCAGCGAAAGGCCTACGGGGAAAAGCATCCCAAGGTAGCAGAGACTCTCATGAACCTGGCATCGGACATGCTGCAACGCGGGGACGTGGAAAACGCTCTGGTCTTCCTGGAACAAGCGCTGCTGATTCGCTCGGAGTCGCTTGGAGAAAAGCACCTGCTCACCGCCGCCACCATGAGTCAACTCGGCTCGACGCTGAATGAAATTGGCGAGATCGATCGGGGCATCCTCCTCCTCAATCAGGCTCTCAGCATCGAGGTGTTGGCCCTTGGACCCCAGCATCTACAGACGGCCAGGAGCTTCAACACTCTTGCCAGCCTTCGAGCTGAAAATGGAGACCTTGAGGAGGCCAAGGACCTCTATGAAAAGAGCCTCAAGATCCGAGTCAATCTTCTTGGCCTCGAGCACGAAGACACCGCCGAGAGCATGACCGGAACCGCCGCGGTGTATGCAGATCTGGGAGACTTCGACATCTCCCTCAAACTGTATGAGAAGGCTCTTGGCATTCTCGAAAAGATCGCGGGGGTCGATCATACGGAAACCGCAACCTGTCTCCACAACATGGGAACAGTCCAGGAAGATCTCTTGAAGTTCGAGGAAGCTCGCCTGCTTTACTCCCGCTCTCTTGCCATCCGTGAAAAGACTCTCGACAAGAAACACCCGGACATCGCCCAGAGTCTCAATCATCTCGGCCGCATGGTGGAAAAATCCGGTGAGCTCCCCATCGCCCGCACCCTGTTCGAGCGTGCCCTGGCAATCTGCGAGGAATCTCTAGGCCCGGACGATATCGAGACCACCATCTGCCGCACCAATCTTGGTCACGTCCTCGAGCAAATGGGCCAGGTGGATCAGGCGCGAGTTCACTACGAGAGAGTCCTTGCGGTTTACGAAGTAGAGCTTGAGCCATTGGATGAACTCCTGATCAACGGCATCGAAAACCTGGCTCGAGTTCATCAGGTCCTTGGAGATTACATGAAAGCCAGGGAGTTGTTTCGAAGAGCGGAGGGATTGAGAGAACGGCTGGCTGAGGATGGTTGACGTTAGACGAGTTCGTCAGCGCGGTCCGGGGCCTAACAGCCCGTTGACAAAGTCAGATTCCGCCGAGGACAGCCCTTTCGACCCAGCTCTGCGTCGCCGAAAAGCACAAGAATCAACAAATTCGAGTCCATTCCGGCTCCTTGATCTGAGCCGAAATGACTCGCCCTTGACGAAAAG
>JAJDCM010000123.1 GCA_029260825.1 Planctomycetota bacterium
GCCCTCGGACATGTAGAGGCGCTCAAGAAGGCTCACTGCCTGCAAAACTCGAGCACGGGAAAAAATGGGGAGTCCTGACCCCAGAAACCCGACTCTCTCCGATCGAAACAAGGCGAACAGATCCTCGCTCTTATAGTATTCGTTACCGAACACATCAACAGGCAACAGAAGAACCCGGGGACCTTCCTCGACCGTGAAGGTAAGAATGATTTCTTCCGGAGATTCCGTCCTGGAATCTGTCACTGAGGCAAAGGCAAAACCGCGGTCCCGATAGGCCGACTCCATGACATACGCGGCATCATCGGACTGAAACCGCCTTCTTCCCTTGTTCTTGAAATCGGATAAGTCATCAACAGCGGCCTTCTTGAGTGCGGATCCGGAAAGAAACGAGTTCCCCTCGAAGCGATAGACGACCGAACGTTCATCCTTCTCGGGTTTTGAGGCTGCCAGGGGACGTGCAGCAAGAACCACGCCTCCCAGAAGGAGAACGAGCTGCAAGAAACAGAATGGGTGACGAAGAAGAATCATGATCAGTCGTTGCTACCGGAATCGAAAGACGAGTCTCATGCCCACGTTGTAGTCATCGTAACGATCTCTTTCTCCCGTAAGATAAAGAGTAGAGGTCGGGCGGAAAACTCCTTCTTGAATCCGGAACTTCGCCTCAATTGTCTCCTCGCCTTTTTGAGAGACATCCCGGCCCACGTCAACGTCAAAACGATCGATGATCGATTCTCCTGCTTCGGTCGATTCATCGGAAAAAAACCGACCCAAGAAATCCTTTCCAAGGAACGTTGCCACCCCCACAACCGCTCGATCCATCGAAGCATCCGGATTTCCTTCGGCGGTTCTTGGAAGGACTCCGGTGAGGACCATGTAAAGGAGGTCATCGTTTGAAAGGGGTGGAGACGAAGACAGGGTGATGTTCATCTCATCAAACGGCCCCTGAAATATCATGGTGACGTCATAGCCCAGGATTCGCTCTCTGGCCACCAGATCGAGAACCGGCCGATCCGGGTCCGTCCGGTCAAAGAGAACCACTCCCGAATCGACCTGAAAGGAAGTTCCGGGAAGCGCGATTCGGGTGGGATCAAAGTAAACCGCGCCGTAAACGACAGGAATCTCACCCGTACCAGTGACTTTGAGCTCCGGCCTCACTCCACCTCGCGCTACGTTATTCTTCAGCCGAACAGGCTGAGCAGACGTGACCGTGATATCAAACCTCATGTCCCGAAGTGGGGGCTCCCGAAAAGAAAAGAAGCCAAGACGATTGGAGACCGATGGAGCACCTCCCCCCTCAAGGAGGGAGCTGAACTGGGCCTGGAACAGGTTCAAATACTCGACGTTCTTCACCACACGACAATCGGTGAGCGACAGATCTCCCGAGACGAGCAGAGACTCGGGGCTCCCCTGAACGGCAAGATCGGCGTTCGCCCTCACCTTGACTCCGTCATCCCGAAACAGGAGAAGGTCTTCACCGGTTAACCGAACATCGACTTTCGGATCGACTCCCATCCATTGCCGGATGCTTCCATGCATCCGAAACGGTGAAGCACCGACCTCACCCGTAGCGGAAGAAAGACGAAGCTCATCCGCTTGAAGCTCTGCCCTCACCTCAACACTCTCGATGGGCGGCATGCTCCCGTCGAGACGAACCGCCCCGTCGGAAAGCTCAACCGTCCCCAACCAGTTCGGCGCCGATGCAGGACCAGTAACCCCCAACTCCGCCAAAACTCTTCCCTGCACCCGACGAAGTCCCATGGAGCCAGACAGCCAATCCAGACGCGAAAGATTCAGATTTCCGAGAAAATCGAGGGTTCCGCAGAGAGAAGCCAATCCGATGCCGTTTTCCTCCGCCAGAAGAGCCGAAATGTCCGGATCTTTCCATTCCCCCCGGCCATTGAAAGAAGCCTCGTCAGACCGGACAGAGAACCTGTCAAGAGAGATGCGCTCGGGCTCGACATGAATCTGCGCCGAGAAATCGACCTTCGAAAGTGGAACGGACACGTCGGGAAGAACCCCGAAAATCTCCTGCCCACGCAGGTCAACAAAACCCCACATGGAATCGACGGTTCCCTCAAACGAGGCCGTTGCAGCGATGGCTCCGGACGGCGCGACCGTATCCGAAAGGAAGCGAGAGGCCAGCTTGCGAAGATCCGGGCATTCCAGAAAAGCATTGATCTGAAGATCTCTTTCCAGAAACTCTGAACTCGTGAACGAACAGGGAAGACGCCCGAAGATGGCGGCCTCCCCCGTGTCCGACATGGACAAACCAAGATAGGAGATGACGATTTCGCCTTCATGGACCTCGACGTCGAGCTCGGCATTCCCGGTCACACCATCGTCCCAAACGAGACGGGAGACCTCTCCCCGCACTCGAGCCCGGACCTTATCCGGGTCCGGCGAATAACGGAAGAACAGGTCTTCCAGCAAGAGCTGAGTGCCAAGGGGATGCTTCAGCACATCGCCAAGGTAAACAGAAACATCCGCAGCCTCGACTCGTAATCGTGCATCCCGAAGCTCTGGACCTCCTGCAAGATCGAGCAATCCTTCAAAAGAAAGCTCGTCGTCTCCATTCCTGAACTCAAGGCTCTCGATCAAGATCTCCTCGAGCCCTCCTCGAATCGAGGCCTCGATTCCTCCGATCGGAGTTTCAGATAATGCCAGTTCCGAACCCGTGAACGAGGAAACAAAGACGGGCGATCCCAGAGTTCCCTCGACAGCCACTCTTCCCCCGACACGACCCCGCACGGGAAACGGCATCTCCATCAGGTCGGAAAGGGACGAAAGATCTTCGAACTCCCATCGAATCTTCGCTTCGCAGGTGCAATCGCCCCAGCCCCGATCCCTCAAGGGCAGTACGGCTCGCGCTTGATCAATATGAATCCGTCCCGTCGGAAGAGAAATATCTCCGCTTTGAAGCACCACTTGCCCGTCCGAGATCACTCCCGCAACGTCAAGAGTCGCTTCGGCAGAAGGGTGAATACCCGGGATCCAGGTGTCGAGTTCCTCCAGCATCAAGGGGAGATCTGACACCGTGGCAACAAAGTCACCGTTGCATGACTCCGCTGCAAGTTGTCCGGTCGGATCGGCGAGGGATTTCCGGGGAAGACGTAAGCTTTCGACCTGGATGCTCGCACCCGGAACAACAATGTCGCATCCAGGAATTTCCAGAACTTCGGCAAGAAGATGAGCCGTCGCCTCAACCCGAGTGACTCTCCGCCCAAGGAGTGAGGCGTTCGCAAGCGACAAGGAGATCGAGCCAGTAGAAGCCAGCGGATCCGTCAAGTTGAGCACCAGGTTTCCCGATGAAGCGACCCGTCCCTGAAGATCGAGATCCTTCATTCCCAAAACCTCGGGGAGACTCTCAAGTGCAGGGGAATTCAATTCGAAGCGCCCGGTGAGTTCGTCTTCCAGAATGGCTCCCGTGAGCGAGAGCGAGCTCTCCCGAAAACGAAGCTCGGATTCAAAACCGACCTCGCCTAGCGCCATTGCGGAGAGATCAACAAAAAGGCGGGGGGATATCAGCTCATCCTGCAATCGGACATTCTTTGCGGTGACCGTCCCCGCCTCATATTCGAGGTCCAGATCGAGAGGAGCAGGGTCCATGCCGAATACCGGGTGGGTTACGGAAACTTCCCTGGAAGTCAGGCGAGCCACGGTTTTTGTGCCTTCAACCCCGCCCTTCCCCTCGATCGCAAGACCCAGAATATCGATCCCATACCCCTCTCCAAGGATCTGCACCGACACGTTTTCAAGAAGAAACTCTGGAAGGGTCAGGGGAAGTTCAAGGCCAGAAGATGTCTGATCGGGAGAATCGTCGGCTTCAAGCTGAATGCGGGCGGTCACTCCCCGCGCCGAGATGCGGGCATTCGCGAGAAAAGAATCGAGCCCGGAAAAAAGATGAGTGACGTCGTAACGAAGCTCGAGTTTCTCCACGTCGAGAGACCGGAGAGTGCCCTGGGATGCCGGGACCGTCGTCCGAAACCGGGTGAGTTCAAGGCCCGTGCCATACGTCCCCCCGAGATCCTCGATGGTGACGGTCATCCCGAGGTGCTGGTCAAAAACATCTTCGAGCTGACTCTTGATCAAGGGCTCGAGAAAAACGGATCGCCCCAGGTAGAGGGTACACAGAAGCACCACACCACCCAACAGGCTTCGCACGAACCATCGCCGCAGCCTCGAGCCGCCGCGTTGCCGGGTTTTCCCACTCTTCTCTGCCATTGATCTCTGCCATGGACTGAAGCCTCGTGAAGACGAACAGGCCCGAGTGTATCAAAGGCGACCCCTTCGCTTGACACTACTTGGAAAGACATGGCATCATCGCTCGATGAACCTCTATGCAATCGCCGACCTTCACCTCTCCCTCTCCGGGGAAAAGCCCATGGACATTTTTGGGGATCACTGGAAAAACCACCCCGAAAAAATCGAGAAGGCCTGGCGCTCTGCGATCCATCCGGACGACATCGTGCTCGTTCCCGGAGACATATCCTGGGCCACGAAGCCGTCTCACGCATTGCAAGACCTGGAATGGATTCACGCACTTCCGGGAACGAAGATCATCCTGAAAGGAAACCACGACTACTGGTGGCCAAAGAGCCAGCGAAAACTGACCGAGCTCCTTCCTCCCTCGATGCAAGCCATCCGTCGCAACGCCTGTAAAGTGGGGCCATATGTCTTCTTCGGTACCCGCGGTGGGGATCTCGTGCCTCTGCGCCAGGCGACCGAGGAAGAGGTGAGAAAAAAGACGGAAAAAGAGCTGGCCGACCTTGCCGCCTCGATCGAAGAATTGAAACCCATTCTGAGGGACGAACCAGAACTGACGCCGGTCGCCCTCTTTCACTATCCCCCCTTTGAGCTCGGGAAAGATGAAAGCATCTATACGGACGCGATCGAGGCCGTCGGTGCGAAGCATTGCGTGTATGGGCATCTCCACACACCCGAAGAACATGAGCAGAGTTTCCAAGGGGATGGGAGAGGAACGATCTACCACCTCGTCTCGGCGGATTCCCTCGACTTTTGCCCGATCAAGCTCGTGGGTTGAGCCAACTTCGGTCGACCTTCATGAAAAATGCAGCTAGGGCTTTTTGAGATCGAAGAAAAAAGGCATTTCATCCGAGAAATCTTCGGGAATGACAATCTCTCCCCTGGCAAAAAGACCCGTGTCGCTCTCGGCTTCGATCTTGTAGCGCCCCGGCTGCAAATCCAGTCGATACTGCAGCTTCCCGGAGCGAGTGCGGCCTTCGAGGAAAGTCCAAAGAAAACTCCCCTGTTCATCGGAAAGCGTCACCCGCAGACGGCGCGCCACTCTGAGCTCCCCGGGTTCCAGGAAACGAACCCGACACAAGAGGGCCCGTTCAACCGGGACAACCAGTTCGGTGGTCTCATCCTCGAAGATTTCAAACGCGGTGCTGGAAGGGCCTACTCGAGCCGCGGCCCCAAAACCGAACACACACAATTGATAAGAGCCGGGGGGAAGTCCCGCCAGGGTCGCGTACTCCCCATCGAACTGACAGTCGACAGACGTTTGTCGCCAACGATCGAACACCCGAAGCGATGGCCTCTCAAGAAGATTTTCTCCCCGAAGGGTCACTCGAGCAGCTAAAGCCCCAGGTCGTGAAACCCGAATCCTTCCCAGATCAAGATTCTCTCCGGCCAAGAGATCCACCGATGCGAGAGTCCATGGAGTTAATGACGGGAGGCCGGTCGGGGCCACGGGTTCAATCAACACGAGATGTTGCCCCATTCCCAGAGGAGAGATCTCGAACATACCATCAAGATCTGGCTCGACCCACCACGGATCCAGCAGGCTCCTTTCCCGAACCACGCCCACCCGAAAACCAAAAGCAGGTTCCCCGGTCGGGAGAAGAAGACCACCACGAATTGAAGATCGAAGCCGACTCGAAGCTGGAATCCGAAGCTGCTGTTCCCCTTGCCCAGGGCGGGCACCTTCAACTCTCATCACCGGCGGTCCACCCGGTTGAGCTGGTTCCCACACTTCAAGCCGATGGAGACAATCTGCCCGATTGGACAGAAGAAAGCGCCCGTCAGAACCGGTAATGACCTCTACTTCTTCGCGAGATGCCCGAAGTTCAGGGGACCATTTCGCTACCGCACCGAACGCTGCCACCGCCTTGACCCGAAACCCCGAGAGAAGACGGCCCTCCTCCGAAACTACCTGTCCTTGAATATCAAGCCCGGAGGACAGATGCACTTCGAGATTCCCGACTTCTCCGGGAAGCAGATCCAGCTGGTCTTCAGCCTGGCCAGAATCTGATGGGCCATGAACAAAGATGGAGGAAGTTCCGGGCACAAGCCCACCGACTCTGAAGCTCCCCGAAGAACTCGTCATCGCCTCCGGTGCCTTGCGAAACGTTCCCGTCCCTGGATCCTGAATCACCAGACGGGCATCGGGTACAGGAACGCCTTGCCGGGAGAGAACCCGACCCTCAAGAGTGGAAAAATACTGCAAGATCACATCCTGAGAAAAGCTCTCGCAACCCGTGACATCCACAAGGAGGGGAACGCTCGCAAACCTCGCCTGGGACACGTAGAGTTCGAATTCTTTCCTCTGAACAGCTGGGAAATGAAATCGACCAAGATCATCTGTTCTTGTTCGCAATACCGCAGGAACCATCACATAGGATCCGTCCTTGAGAGACCCACGCTTGAGGCTCCTGGTGTCCTCGAGCAGAACTTCCGCCCACGGAACAGGATTCAAATCGGGATCGAAAACCCTTCCTTGAATGGAGGCCCCCGGCCCGGGCAGAACCAGCACCAGAGAACGGGTCGAAATCGTCTGCTTGCCGGAAACGGCAATCATCCAGCTTGGTTCATGATCTTTCGCCCTCGCCCCCACATAGCGAGAAAGAGAAAGATCTTGAATGACGAATCTTCCGTCGGCAGCACTACTTGCCACGACGACGCCCGAATCTACAAGTCTGGAGTGAGTCGCAAGAAGAACATCCGCCCCGGACACGACCCGTCTCTTCCAATCCACCACGAGACCTTCTACCCGAACCCCGGGAGGTAGCGAGATCTCGACCGTTGAAGTCTTCCCTGAATCCACTTGCACCGAGAACTTTTCGGAACACCGATCGAGATAAAGAAACCAGTCTCCCGGATCGGCCTCGGCCCAGGTCATCACTCCACTCTCATCGGTGACCAGCACCAGGTCCTGACCCGGAGGCCGGGTGGGTTCTTCACCCGGCATGGGTTGGAGGAACAATCCCCGCACGGAAACCGCCGGTGATCCGTCGCTGAAGGTCAGATGGGCTCGGATCGAGCCGGGAGAAAGATGGGACTGAACTTCACGTTCTTCCTCCTCGGCAGGAAACACCTGAGGGTCGAGATCAGCAACCGTCGTCTTCTGATGAAGTTCTTCTTGCGGAGCCATCGGTTGGCGAAGGTTCTCTTCTTCTCCTCCCCCTTGAAAGAAGAAAAAGCTAGCCGTAAGAACAGTGGTCAGGACGAGGGCGCTCGCTGAAACAATCCAGGGGAACGCTGACCGAAAACTCACCTCCTCGGCAGCAGTAATCCCCGACAAGCCGGAGGGGTTTCCGCTCGCCAGAGGAAGAAGAGAGATCACCCAACCCTGTCGCTCCCCCTCATAGGAGTGATCGAGGTCGGCTCGGAGTCGCTTGAGCGCACGCCTTAGCCTCGTTCTCACGGTTTCAAGCGGGACCCCTAGACGAGCCGAGATTTCAGCTGGAGTCAGGCTCTCGTAGTACCGCAGGACAACGGTCGTTCGGTAGGGTTCATCGAGTGAAAACACCGCATCGACAACGCTACGAATCACCTTTTCTTTTTCGTTGGTTTCAACCGGAGAGATGTCGACGAACGGGTTCTCGCCAAGAGCCACTCGTTGTTCAAGAGCCTGTCTCCGGCCGTCCTTCCGGAGCCTCATTCTCGTCACATTCAGAGCGACCTTGCGCAGCCAGGATCGGAGAGACACCACATTCCGGGGGGCCTTTTCCAGGGCAACAAGAAGGGTTTCCTGGGCGATGTCATCCGCAACCTGTTCATCCCGGATCAAGTGCAACGCAATCCCTCGAACAAACCGCACGTGATCGACTAGGATTTCCGGGTCCACCATGAAATCAGTGGTTCCTCTTCGTAACAACTTTGAATTCACCAGGCCTTCGGACGGTAGCACCGGGAACCCGGTTCGTCTTTTTTCGTTGCCCGATCGTTCCCAGCTCGCCGTCGTAGTCGGCTCGAATCTCGAAATCGTCCTGATTGAAGCCACCCGCGGGATTCGCAAATGCGCTCGTACTGGACGAGTTCCCAACAAAGGTGTCTCCCGGACCAGCAGAAGCAATGGCAGTCAAGCTGGCAAGTGTATCGCCTGGATTCAGAAAGGCCATGAAGAACAGATTCGGATACAACGACGGATCGAGAGGATCAAGCGAGATATCGGTAAAATCGATAGTAACTGTCGTAACTACCAGCCCCGCAGGAATGCCATCGGCGTTCCCCGGATCGCCCAGGGTTCCAACAGATCTCAAGAGTCCTTGGGGCGAAAGATCCGGGCTGCCCTGGAGGACTGAATCTTCAAGGCGAACCTGAAAAGCATCCAGGCCGGAAAGACCCGATGCACCAAACTCACCAGCGACTACTTGCGCACCGGCAATGTTGACCTCGCCCGAGTTGTTGTCATCGATCTTTGGACCGTCGATGGCGTCAAAACGAACATTCAGGGAGTCACCCGTCAACACCGGGGACTGGGTAAAGAAGAACCCTCCACGATAACGATCGTTGTCATAGAAGCCGGTGTTCGGACGAAGTCCCAGGCTCTGAGACTCCGTATCGGGAATGTCACCCGTGAGGTTCGGATCTTGAAGTCGGACGTTGAATGGGAGGTCGATGGGAAAGAGAGACAAGAACTTTCTCTTGATGGCGATCTTGATCTCAAGATCAAATCGAGTGCGACCGTCGGGAAACGTGATCGGATTCATGAGCGGTGGTCCGCCGCCAATGGGCCGAAAGAGCGGAGTGATATCCTTTGGAGTCAGCTTGGGATTGAGCGCCGCACGATCAGCCTCGATGATCAGGTTGAGGGGACGAGGAGCGGCCGCTGTGTTGTTATCGATGGTCAGCCGAGCGGTGATGTAGTCATCCGTCGTTCTGTTGCCTGCATCACCCGCATCAACCGAACAAACCGAGAGATTCGCGTCACACCCACGTCGAGAAAACATGATTGGAAGGCCCCGGTCTCCAGCAAAGCGAGAAGAACCGGTCATCCGCACGTTGAGATCGAACCGCTTGGGCTCGAAGACAATGGCCTCCACGAAATGATTGAAGCCAATCGTTGTTTTGGAGCCACCCGGGCAAAGGCTCTGGCTCCGAGCCGAGTTGACAAAAAGAGAGGACGTATCCAGCTGGATACCGCAGAAGTCGGTTCCATTATTCGCATCATTGTTAGCCGGCTGACTCAAGGTTAGCAGGAAGTCAACCAGCGGATCAAGAACTCCTGCTCCACCGCCAAACGTCGAAGTTGTCCGCACAGCCGACGTCGAACAACTGGCAAGAGAGTTGCTGTCAGCGCTGGCAAGCAACCCCCCGGCGGTCAGGTCAGCGTAGCCCTTACAATTCACATCGGTGGTCCGTAGATCAGGGATGAGCGTGTAGTCGTCAACACCGCTGGTGATAACACTGCTATCTAGATCGCGCCGTCTCATGCCGCAGATCACCGCCCCAACGTCAAGCTCACCCGCAAGATAGAGGCTACAATAACGTCCAGCGGCGGGACCAAGCACGTTATAGTAGTAGCCATCGGAACCACCATCTGTCTTTCTTTTGACCACCCCACCGCTTGCCCATGCCCCGCTTCCACTGTGGGCAACAACGATGGCAGCGAATAGAACCACTCGAAACCAACTCTGCAACCTGCTTTCACCTTCAAGACCACGAAGGAAAATCAAGGCAAAGTGAAGCAACGGATTCCTGGAAGAAGCTCTCAATCAACACCTCCTTTCCAAACGGGAGACCAACGCCTTCTTGGCACCGGGAAAGAGATGCTACCGGAAGCTTTTGGGGTTCAACGTTTTTTCCAGGAGGCTAAAATCACCTCTACTGGCCAAGAGAGCGAAGAAGGGCATCGATCTGGTTCCGGGCCTCGGCGGAGGCTCGCTCTCTTGCCTCACGCAGCCTGGAGACTCCGTCCGCTGCCCGATTCTGGGCCTGAAGTGCCATATACAACCCCTGGAGAGCCTCGAGATCATCGGGCTCTCGCTCGACGATATCCCCATACATCTTCTCCGCCTCCCCGTTTCGCCCCTGGCGCAAGTAGACATTGGCGAGATTGAGCAGGACATCCATCGAATCTGGGGCCAGGTCCAGAGCCTTCTTGAGACTACTCTCCGCACCAGCAAGATCCTGGGATCGGAGCTTCGCCACTCCGAGATTCATCCAGGCAAGATGAACCCGCGGCCTCTTGGAAACCGACTGGGTGAGATAGCTGATCGCCTCGTTGAGCTTGTTGGTGGCGAGAGCAAGGTAACCAAGCAACTCGTCCGGCCGTCCGTCGGATGGATCCAGAGCAAGAGCCTCCCGAGCCAGGCGCTCGATGCGCGGGAGACCACGACCTTCCTTGAAGAGAGCGTTCGCCTCTCGAAGCTTGAGGTCCATCAGCTTCTCAATCAGGTAAGGATCGCCGGGAAGAGCCGCCAAGGCTTCCGTGAACTTCGCCGCCGCCCCGGCAGCATCGCCTTTTTGCAGTTCGTTTGCCCCGACCCGAACGAGTTTGCGCCCCCGAGATTTTCGATCCAGATCGGAGAGAAGCTCTTCTCGATTCCGATCACTCATTCCGTCAAAAACCAAGCGAGGCTGAACTCCGTCCTCGAGAGTCAGTAGCTCGAGCTCCTGCTGAATGATCTCCGCCCGATCATAGAGGCTCCGAGGGGTGGAAAACTCAAGATAGCTATTATCATCCGTATGAAGCGGGCCGTCCCCACAGAACGCATCAAGAACATCGCGCCCCGCAACAAAGGTGGAAAGAAATGATGCGGCCCCTTCGATGCCAACACGATCCAAACTTCTCTTCGGTCCGGACTCTGCTAGCCTCCCTGAAAGCTCAGCCACCGAGATCGAGATCCGGGATTTCGCACCGATGAGGAGGTAGTCCCCCAGCGGAATGGCTTCGAACAAAAGAACGTCGTCAAAACCATTCAAGAACGTCCGAAGAATGACTTTGAAGTCTTTTCGAGAAATCCCTTCTGAGTGCACCCATTGACACATGACTCCGTCGGGCTTCAACCGATCTCGGCAGAGCTCGAAAAACTCCACGCTGAAAAGACTTCCGATCCCCGCCATCCACGGATTGGAAGGCTCGGAGGTGATCACATCGTACTGCCGGGTCGATAGAGAAATAAAGTTGCGAGCATCGTCTTCAATGACATTCACCCGGGAGTCGACTCCAGGCTTCAGGACATCATCGTTCACCCGCCCAAAGAAGAGACGTGCCGCCTCGATGATCCCTCCGGAGATTTCAACGCAGTCTGCTCTCTCTACTTCTTGATGCCGGAGAGTGGCGGCAACGGTCGCCCCACTTCCCAGGCCAACCACCAGAACATCCTTCGCCGGCCCCGGATGGAGGCCAATCGGAAGGTGACCCAGCAAAAGCTGGGTCGGCATATCGCCGGATGTCGACGCATCGATCTTGCCATTGACAGCAAGTGCGTACGATCCGTCTTGAGGATCCTCAAAAACCGTCACTGTCGCCGAGATTCCGTCCTTGAAGAAAGGAAGCCTCAGCTCGGCTAGCTGAGCTCGTAGATCCCCCTGGCCGGCTTTTTCATTCTCCCGATAGATATGTCCGTAGAGAAACGGGCCACAGGTCATGATCTTGGGGTCCCAATCCGGCAGCCCGAGGAAGAGCCCAACGAACAGAAACCCGGAAAAGACGACGGCAAGCCCTTCTTTTGAACGAACCTGGCGAAACCGGCCGGCAAGAGCCAATAGGCCGGCGACTCCGTTGACAACACAAGCAAGAATCAAGAGACCACGGGTTCCAAAAACAGGGAGCAGCAAGAATCCTCCCAGGATGGAACCCAGAATCGCTCCTCCTGTGTTCGCAGAATAGACGGTCCCCACCGCCTTTGCCACCGACACACGTCCCGTCGCGTAAGCCCGGGCGGCGACCGGAAAGGCAGCTCCCATGACGGCTGTCGGAACAAGAAGAATCAAACCAACTCGCCAGGACTCTTCAAACAAAAGGCGTGAGAAAGAGCCGCCATGCTCCGCCACCAGGTCGGCAACCACGACGGGAAAAGTCCCAAGGATCCAGATCGTACTCAATACAGCCGCCCCCACCAAAAGCTCGATAGCGGCAAGAAGGAGCATGGGGTCCTTGAAGCGATCGACGATCTTTCCCACAAGAGCACTACCCACGGCGAGACCGAAGATAAATGTTCCTACCATGGTCGAAAAAGCGTAGACGGAAGATCCAAGGCACAGGGCCAGAACCCGGGTCCAGGCGATCTGATCGATGAGAGATGCCATCCCTGCCAACGCGATCACCAGAAGTGCGACCCTCCTCGTCCGCTGGTCTTTGCTTGAGAGCTCCGGGCCTCCCGTCTGTTCCGGCTCAGGCTCGTCCACCAAAAGCCCGTGACGACTCGAGGGGGAACCAAGTCCCCGGCAAACCCAGAGGGTTAAAGCAAGCACCAGGAGGTTTGCCGCTGCTCCCACCCAGCTCGTCAGGAGGAGTCCAAGGTAGGGAATCAACGCAAAACCGGCCAGAAAGGACCCGGCAACTGCCCCGAATGTATTGATGGCGTAGAGCTTCGCCAGAGATGATCCAAAACGTTCCCGGCTCACCACAAAAAACCGAGACAAGATCGGAAGGGTGGCACCCATCAAAGTCGCGGGCAAGAGAAGCAATCCCGCAGCAACAAGAAGCCGAATCACGAGCAACAGATTCGGGCTTCCGGAGAGACTACTTCCCAAACTGCGAAAGACGACCTGCGCAAGAGAGACCAAAAAGGGAACAAGAGCACAGTAGATCCCGATGATTCCCTCAAGCAAGCCGTAGGTAAGAAGAGGATTCTTCAACCGGTCGGCGATCCTCCCGCCCACATAGCTACCAAGTCCAAGCCCCCCCATGAAGGCGGCCAGGACAATCGTAATGGAGTAAACCGTGTTCCCGAGCACCAACCCGAGAAGCTTGGTCCAGACGACCTGGTAAATGAGACCGGCAGCACCCGAAAGGAAAAAGAAGAGGCAAACGAGGAACCTTGCCTTCATGATTGAAACCCCAGTCCTCTTGCCCGCTCAACTGTAAGAGCTCTCTGCCTCTGGGCTTCATCTCGGATCGAATCTTCGTCCATTTCCAGCAATCGCCCCCGGTCGCAGAGAACCTTTCCGTCAATCACCGTTGCCCGAACATCTGAAGATCGAGCTCCGTATACCAGAGTCGACTCGATGGCATCCGGAGGAAGAGGCTGGCAATGAAGACCCGAAAGATCTACGAGGGTCAGGTTCCCCCTCTTCCCTGGCTCCAAGGTTCCAAGGTCGGCGCTTCGCCCAAGAGCCGCCGCCCCCCCGACCGTCGCCGCCTCAAGAACACCCCGAGGAGAGAGAGCGTCAACGTCGCCAACAACCTTCGAGAGCAGGCCCATAAGCCTCATTTCTACGAACACATCAAGGTTGTTGTTGCAGGGTGCTCCGTCGGCCCCCAAACAGATTGGAACCCCTCGACTCCGAAGCTCGGCAATCCGGGCAATTCCCGACCCAAGCTTCAGGTTGGCAGAAGGACAATGGGCCACGTTGGTCTTTGTGTCCGCGAGGATTTCTTTGCCCCGGTCACTCAGGTGGATGCAATGGGCAAGGATGACATCCTCTCCCGTAAAACCCACCTGATGAAGATATTCAACATTATCAAGCCCGGTTTCCTCCCGCACCTGAGCAACCTCGGCGAGATTCTCGGAAGAGTGGGTATGGAGACGGGCCCGAAGGCGCCGGGCTTCGATCACGCAATCTCGCAAAAGCGACTCGGTGCAAGAAAGAGCAAATCGGGGATTGAACACGAAACCGATGCGCCCATCATATTTCCCTCGCTGGCGCCCGCACTGGTCAATGGTTGCTTTCAGCTCCTTTTCGGTCGATCCGGAAAACCCCGGCGGACAACCGTCGCTTCGGTCGACAAGGCAACGCCCGGTCGCACCGTGAAGGCCGGATTCTCCGAGCACCTCAAACGCCACGTCACTGTGGCGCACCGATTCCATGGTCAAGACTCCGGTTGTTCCGGAGAGCAGAAGCTCTGCGGCTGACAGCTGTGCCGAGGCTCTCATCGAAGCCTCATCGTGAGCCGCCTCAAAAGGGAGAATATGGCGCTGCAGCCAGGGAAGAAGCTGAAGATCTTCTGCTGACCCGCGACACAGAGTTTGACAGAGATGAACGTGACTCTGAATCAACCCGGGAAGGACCACACAAGACGAAGCATTCAGGACCTCAACGCCGGTATCCGGAAATTCTCCCACACCCACGATTCGTCCATCGCGAATGAGCAGATCCTGCTGAACAGGAACCGACTTCTCGGTCATCGACAGGAGTGTTCCACCCCGAACAAGAAGATCAGGGCCCACGGAAGGCAGGGATTCCGTCATGCACCTTTTTTGTGACTCAGCAAGATACGAATAAATCGTTCAAGCTGAGCAGGTCGAGGATCCATGGAGTTTCTCTGGTAGGAGTACCTGAGGTTAGCCAGCATGCGAACCAGAATTCTACGAGTGGGTGTTCGCATGAGAAAGAGCTCGGCAAACCCTTCGTTGACGTTACCGATCCTCTCCAGACAATCCTCCCGGGTGAGGAACATTCCTCGATTAAAAGGGTCGATGAAGATCTCGTCTCGTGGAGTCTCGTACTTCACCAGAAAATGGGCCGGCATCCCGACCCCATGAACCGGCAAGTTCAGGCGCCGCGCAACCAGAAGATAGACAACTGAGAGAGAAATCGGAAGGCCAACTCGCTTTTCAAGGACCCGATTCAAATAAGAATTATCCGGATCATAATAATCAATAGTATTGCCCTCAAAGCGCAGGTCCTGGAAAAGAACCTGGTTCAAGGCTTCAATCGCGTCAAGCCTGCGAAAGGCTCCGCCCACCACCCGGCGAACAAGCCCGGCGATGCGATCAAGCTCATCGGTGCACTCGGCAGGATCGAGGCCAGGATGAGCAAACTGAGCGACGGCGATGGCACCTCGCTCCAGGTCGGGCTCACCATCATAGCCAAGAGGAAGCTGCTCGAAACATGCCTCCAGGCCCTTCTGCCGGATTGCGTCAAGGATCGGGCGCACACGGACTCGCAAACGCGCGTCGTCTGATCCCTCTGCCTCAAGGAGTGTCGAGAGGGCAAGCTCGCCAGCTTCGATCAGATGATCGCGGGCAACTTTTGCCGTGTCACTGTCTTCGTCTGCAAGAAGCGACAATAGAGCCTGAAGACCTGCTTTTGTAACAGGCTTCTCTACTTTGTTCTTGGCTTTGTCTGAGTATCCCATTTTTCCATGGCTCCGTGATTCGAGCAGCTCATTGTAGCCGATGGACGGAAGAGACGGAAGAGGGAGGACCTGCGGATTTGGGGCCCGGCAGCACCGAGCCCGGGAGAACCAAGGGTAGGAAATAGTTAGCGGCCGAAAAACTCCATGAAAAAAAGGCTGGCGGGACCGAAATCCCACCAGCCTTAAGAGCACAGCCTTAAAGACCAGCATCAAAATTGATGCGGCTGGAAACCCAGGTGGGTCCCCGACCGATCAGAATCAATACTTAGTTGGTCCTCTTGGTAGCAATCTTGAACTTACCATTCTCTCGGACAGATGCGCCGTCGAGTTGGTTGGTCTTGACTGCTTGCCCGATCGTGCCGAAGCCACTATCGTAGTCAGCTCGAATTTCGATGTCGTCCTGGTTGAAGTTTCCAACAGGATTAGCGAATGCACCGGTGTTGGAAGAGTTACCAACGAAGGTGTCGCCAGGACCTGCGGAACCGATTGCAGTCAAGCTAGCAAGGGTGTCGCCAGGATTCAGGAAGGCCATTCCGAACAGGTTCGGGTAGAGGGCCGGATCCAGAACATCGAGGGTGATGTCGGTGAAGTCGAGGGTGACAGTCGTTGCAGCAGGACCGGTAGCAATACCGTCTGCATTGCCAGGATCGCCAATGGATCCGACAGTTCGGAAGAGACCCTGCGGCGAGAGGTCCGGGCTACCTTGAACGACCGGATCTTCACGACGGATTTGGAAAGCGTCCAAACCGGCAAGACCGGAAGCACCAAACTCACCAGCAACAACCTGTGCGCCACTCATGATGACTTCGTCAGCAACCGAGCCATCTTGCTTCGGGCCATCAACAGCGTCGAAACGAACGTTGAGGGCGTCGCCGGTCAAGACAGGAGACTGGGTGAAGAAGAAACCACCAGCGTGGCTATCATTGTCATAGTAGCCAGTGTTCGGGCGAAGGCCCAAGTTCTGCGCTTCGCTGTCAGGAATGTCGCTCGTGACATTGGGATCCTGAACTCTTACGAGGAAAGGAAGATCAGCCGGGAAGAGAGGCAAGAATTTGGCCTTGATGGCGATCTTGATTTCGAGGTTAAAGTTGGTTCGACCATTGGGGAAGGTGACCGGATTCATGATCGGCGGTCCGCCACCAATGGGTCGGAAGAACAGGGTGATGTCCTTCGGGGTCAGCTTAGGATTGAGAGCTGCGCGATCGGCTTCAATAATCAGGTTGAGAGCGCGAGGAGCGGCAGCCGTGTTGTTGTCGATGGTAATACGAGCGGTGATGTAGTCATCGGTCGATCCTTGGCCAGGATCGCCACCGTCCGCCGAGCAAACCGAAAGGCTGGTGTCGCACTTACGACGAGAGAACATGACAGGAAGGCCTCGGTCGCCAGCAAAACGGGAAGAACCCGTCATTCTGAGGTTGAGGTCAAACTCTTTGGGCTCAAAGACGACAGCTTCGATGAAGTGATTGAAGCCGATGGTGGTCTGTGCGCCACCCGGGGCAGGTCCCTGGGTACGAGCGGAGTTCACGAACAACGAAGACGTGTCAAGTTGGATACCGCAGAAGTCGATTCCCTCATTGACATCGTTGTTTGCCGGTTGGCTCGAAGTCAGAACGAATGCAACCAACGGATCAGCGACACCAGCGCCACCACCAAAGGTAGCGGTCTGGGAAGCGCCGGTCGTGGAGCAACTGACAACGGAGTTAGCGTCAGCGTTGGCGATCAGGCCGCCAAGGGTCAGGTCAGCATAACCTGCAGCGTTGACATCGGTCGTTCGCAAGTCTTTGGCCATCGTGTAATCATCGACACCGCCGGTGATGACACTTTGATCAAGTTCTTGGTGAGCCATACCGCAAATAATTGCGTTGATGTCAAACTCCAAAGCTCCATAGAGACCGCCGTATCGACCAGCAGCACTGCCTAGAGCGTTGTAGTAGTAACCATCGGCACCACCATCAGTCTTACGCTTGATCGAACCACCACTTGCAAATGCTGCACTACCAGTGACTGCGATAAGAGCAGCAGCTACTAATCCTGCACGAAGATTCTTCGACATCTTCCTTCCACCTCCAATAAAAAACGTAGAAAAAACACACAACTTGAAGCAATGAGCTTCTTAATCAACGACTGCAAAAAAGAGCGAAAAGCAACCCGAATCCGCTCCTTCTCGTAGTCAGGTGATCACTTTATTGCCATCAGCACCTCCCTGTACTTAGAGGCTGTTCTGGTAGCTATCTGATTGCTCGTAAAAACGAGCGAATGAGTCATTTTGCGTTGTTCCGTCTAGATCGTCTTGTTCGACCAGAGTATGAGCCGCTTGGTGCGACTCCCCACTTCAAGAGGGGCTGCCTTCGCCTCCCGAGGAAATCCCCATTTCCTGGAAGGACCCCATACAACAGCTGAAACGCATAAATTTATCCCGAGTTGTGATCAGCTTGCAATACAAAAAACCAAAAATCTGCAAACAGGGGTATGCCTCGATGGACCACGTATTCCGTAAGGACGCAATCTGGCCCCGTTCATGATCAAAAAAGCTGGTCACGAAAGGAATTGGGACAAGAGTGTATCTAACGAAACCGATGAAAAACGCCAAGGGGCAGATTCCCTGAATAGGCCCAAATGGTGCAAGGGCACAGTGCGCACCCTTCTTTGTCTCCTTTTTCTTCACTCGATTTCACACTTTAAACGGCTGGGCGTCAAGGTGTAACCCGGGAGATCTGCTCATCTCCCCGAATTCGGCACAGGGAGGTGAAGTATGGATGGCTTTTTTCGAAGGCGCGCCAATCTGGGCACGACGCCGTGGGCCGCATTTTCATCACCATTGAATGAAAAGCATCAGCCTCTCTCAGCCCCTCATTTGTTTCAGTTGCTCGACGATCGAACCGATGTCGGGCCCCTTCGTCTCCGGAATCTCCCTTTTACCCACTTCGTCGTCTACGGGCACCTGAGGACTCGGCTTTGAAGGAATGGGTTTCTCCTCACGCGACGAAAATCCCTGCTCATCGGACGGAAGAGTCACCGGCGGAGAACTCAGTCCGGATGCTCTCTCGTCAGGAATCCTGTTCGAAATCTCCTCCAGCCGGCTCTTGAGGGAATCTTCCAGCTCACTGATCCGGGCGGTGAGGGCCTCGTCCTGGCCACCATCGGGAAGAAGATATCCGGTGCTGCCCGAGGAGGACTTTTGCAGGGATGAGAGCAAAGTCGATGCTTGCGTATGGCCCGGAATCACCCGGAGAATCCACTCACAGGCAGCCATGGCATACCCTCGGTTTCCGGCCAGGTCCTCGGCTCTTCCAAGGTCCAGGAGAAGATGGACGAGCTCATCTTCCCGCCCGGTCACCTCGAAGACTCGAGCCAGTTCTGATCTCCAGGAGAGCTTTCGTGGCTCCAGCTCGATCAACCGGGTCAGTGCCTCCACCTGAGCCTCATGATCTTGAGTGAGACAGGCGAGTCGAGCCAGATCCTCCAAGCAGGGGACCAGTCTCCTCCTGTCTCCGGACCGGGAGAGACATGAAACAAGCATCCGGTGCGCCTGCATCTCGAAAGGACTGACCTGAAGGACCTCTTCGTAGATACCCTGGGCTTCGACCAGCTCGTTGCTGGAGAGAAGAGAATCCGCCAGACTGACAAGAGTCTTCACGGCCAGATCTTCCCGGCCACAGGTGACCTGCGCCCGAGCTAGATCTCGAAGCACGGCCGTGTCTTCTTCGCCGAGCTCAACGAGTCGGCTGAGAGCTTCTGCCCTCGCCTGGGCGTCTCCGGCATCACCGTGAAGCTTCGCCAATCGTCCAAAAAGCGCTCTTGCTCCGGCTTGATCATTCTCTCGGGCAGAAAGCTCAGCCAGGAAGGAAAGAGCTCCCTCATGAACCGGGTCGCTCGCAAGAACCCTCTCGGCCGCAAACTGCAATCGAGCCATCATGGACTGAGGCGTGGAAGCACCCGGGGTCGTGTGATGCTCGAGAATCTCCAGATAGACTCGATGAGCGGCATCGGACCGACCTTCCTTTTCCAGGGCCCGCCCCAGTTCAACTTTGACGTCGACCGCATCGGGTTCCAGCTGAGAGAGGTACTCGTGAAGCTGACGAGCAGCAGTCGCGGGGAGGCTCCCCGCGTACTCGGAAGCCATCTTGCGGAAGATCGGGATCGCATCTCGGGATCCTCCACCGGCCGATGCAAGGGCCGCCATTTCGGCGAACAAGGCCCCATCCCCCTTGCCAAGCGCAACGACCCGCTCCAGTGCATTCAAGGCCTCGGGAAGCCGTCCGGACTCCCGACAAACCTGGGCCAATCCGCGATACTCGACCACGAGATCATCCTTGGCTCCCTTTCTTTCCAGCAAGACGATGAGCCGTTGCCGAGCTTCAACGTTCTCGCGATCAAGAACCAGGACCTGCCTCAGGACCTCCAGAGCCGCATCCGGGCTCGTTTCCATGGTTTGAGGACACGCATAGTCAAGATATCGTTCAATCGCCTGGATTCCATCTCCCATGAGATCAAAGGTCCGACCGATGGTCAGGGTGAGGTCGCTGTTGCTGGCCCCCATCTCTTCTGCCGCCAGATAGAGGTGAAGAGCCTTGTCCGTTCTCCCCTCCTTGCGATAACACTCTGCAACCGAAACCGTCTCCGAGGCGGTGAGCCGCCTCACAAGGCCTTCAGCCTCCATACGAGTGAGCAAGACCCAGAGGTCGAACGAGGGCATGATCTCCGACTGGATCAATTCCCCCACGGACAAGCGACCCGTTACTTGTGCAAGGACCTTTTCGGTCTCCTCGGAAAGACCTTGTCCTGTCTTCTTGGCGGCCCGGGTCAGAATCAATTCCCGATTCACCAGGACATCAGCCAGAGACTCCTCGACGAGGCCCTTCTTCCGACTGGCCTCAACGACGAGCTCGATCAGGTCGATCCCGAGCTCCCATTTCTCGACTCTCGATCCGAGGAAGCGGAGATCGGAAGAACCTGGCTCGAAAAGAAGAGAGGCGTTCTTTTGCTGGCTGCGAGAAATGATCTCCCGGGACGCCGTCTCTCGCAGCAGCCTTTTCAGGACCGTCGCGGGAACCAGCCCGGCGGCGGATACAGCCTCCGGGAGAAAGCTCGCCCTGGCATGCTCATCCCGGAGGAGGCGAGTCAGCTTCTTCTCCTTGAGCTTCTCGACTCCCAGAACAAGGGTTCGGAAATAGCCCGGATTATCCGGCACCCAGATCATGTTGAGGATTCCGTCTTTGATGGAAAAAGCCCGGCGGCTGGATCCATTCGTAACGGTCAGAATTCCCGTCTTTCTCTCCTTGTGGAGAGAAAACAACACGCTCAATGCGTTGCGACTGGAGCCCGCTCGGGCCGCGCTCTCGTTCGCCGCTGATCGGATCGAGTCCTTGGGGTTTTCCGCATCCATTCCCGCGCTCCTCGGTGGCGAACCTCCGCAATGGAAAGTCCGACATGGTGTCGTCGCCCTTTTTGGCCGCCTGGAGGGGGGAGAAGTCCGACCCACGAAGTCGATCGGAGCTCTCAGGTGCCGTCGGATCAAGAACTGTCTCGATCCTTCACATCGCACCCTCCAGGCGGAGGGAAACGTTCTTGTTTCAAGTTCTGGCTGGTCCGTTAGTTCGTCGACTCCGAAGAAGGCTCACTGTCATCCGATCCTGAAGAACCCATGGCCCTTCGCAGAAGATCCAGCTGATCTCCGATGCCGCCTCCCTTTTCCTGGCGGAGGGTGACGTTGTCGAGATTGGACTCGATCTCCTCGGGAGCCGAGAAGAGCTGATCAAGAACCACCTCGGCGGCTTCGACCTGCTTGTAGGCCTTCTCCTCGTCCATCTTGTCGAGCTTGCTATTGAAGCGATCGGAGATCTGCCCCATGGTCTGATCGAGCATGCTGGAGAACTGCTCATTGAGGTTGTCGGAGATGGCAATGTTCATCTCCCCACCCTGGGCAGGACCGGCGGTCTTCAGGTCATCCAGGCTGCTCTTGAGACAACCCATGTCCTGAACGAGTCGGTCGAGAAGCCCCTTTTGAGCATCTTCCGACTTCGGCTGTTCGGGTCGTCCGCGAAGACCCAGGTTCTCCTCGGTAAGCCTGGCATTTCGTGCCTCAAGCTCTTCGATACGAGCCCTGGCCCGGCTCAGATCATCTTCAGATTCCCGGAGCCGTTTGGTCTCGGAATAGTGAACCTGAAGCAGACGATCGAACTCTTCACGAGAGCGCTCGACCATCGCCAATCGCTCTTCGGAGGCGACATTCGAGGAGGTCTGCTCGATGACACGATTCACCGCCTGGGCGATCATCTCGTAGATGAGGCGTCCTTTGACGACTTTCACCTTGGAGCGGCCTTTCTTCTCAAGCTCCTTCAGCGTAGTGGTGTAGGAGCTTTGCTCAATAGCCGCTTTGACATCTTTCAGGTTAATCATCTTGCCTTGGTCCATGACACAGTCTCCGTGAGGCACTTCAAAGGATTGGGTCGAGCCCTGGAACGATCATTACGATTCTGGTGGCTTCCCGAGGGACTAGAGCCCGGAAGGAGCCACTCTCGAGATCAGAAGATTGCAACCATCGTTCCTAACCCGGATGGATTCAGAAGCGGACGGAGGGCCCGGAATAAGCCGAGGAGCCGGGACCGCTTATTCCTAAGCGAAGTAAGGGGAAAATCGAAGGAGGCGCGGGCTGGACCGGCGGCATGTCGAAAAAGCCCAACCGTGAGGCTCCTTTTTTCACCGAGGAGATCGCCCACTCAAAAAAATTTCACAAAGAAGGAACCAACCGGGTCAACCAGGTTCAAAGGGGGGGATTGGCAACAACCCACCTCCAACCAAGCAACCCGTTGTCAACCGGATCGGGGTGAAGACGGCCACGCAGCAACCGTGGCCGTCCCGCTCGCCCCTCCCCCCCCAAGCAACCCCAACTCCCCGTGCCGCTTCATCCGAGTCGAGGCCCTGGACGTTCATTCAGGACGGGAGCTCACAGGAATCGAACGTAAACAGGCTCGCGGACTCCCAGGCTTCAACCACCTCGTCTCCAAAACCGAAGTGGGAGCTCAATTCATGGATGAGCGTACTTCGAATCTCCCCTTCCCGGGACGGGGATGCCGCTTCGATTCCCTCCCGAAAGAGAATGACGACATCCTGTTCGGACGTTACGGGGATCCCGAGAGAGAAGAGATCTCCCAGACGTGAATCCACACTGACCGCCACCATCTCGTCGGAACGAGAGATCCCCAGCGCCGATTGAAGAGCCTGAGGGGGCCGGTCCATCCCGCGGACGACCAGACCACTTTGACGGACACAATGACGAAGTTCCGGGGGCGCCACGGAAAGGACTTCCTCGAAGACTTCCTGGCAGCTGGCATCAAATGTGTCTTGCATCCCTTTTGGTCTCATTCACCTTCGTTGACAAGATTCTCGATGCCAGATATAGTAACAGCATTTGGCTGTGTGTCGACATTTGGAGGCGGTAAGAGAGATCTCCCGCTTACCCTTGATGGACCATGACGATGGACCATGACGATGGACCACGAAAGGCTGAAATGTTGGGTGCCGTTGCACCGGGCACTTGAGATACTCGATCTCAAATCACATCGCAAGCTCTCCCCGCTTGTCGCCCGCAAAGTCGTGGCAACAAGAACCGTCTCGGGTCGGGCATTCTACTGGAGCGAAGAGATCGAGCGTCAGGCGAGCGAAAAGGATCGCCACCGAAGTCCGTTTCCCGCGGAAGACAAAGAATCCGCAGATCCTTCCCCAGCACCCGCTGTCCGGAGCCGACGGCCTCCGGCCCGAAAAAAACGGGACCGAAAAAGCACCACACAACGAAACGGAGCGGGGCTACCCCGGGAAGGCACCACCCCGGCCGGCCTGAGCGGAGAGGAGATGTCTCTCCTTTCCGAGCCCGGTGATGTCGGGCGCGCCCGCCGGGGGGCGGCGGC
>JAJDCM010000124.1 GCA_029260825.1 Planctomycetota bacterium
TGAGCACCGCCACCCCCGCCGCCGGCCTGAAGTCGACCAATCAAGCCTCCTTCACCTCCGCCGCCCGGGAAGCCATCGCCTCCGGCACCACCACGCTGCATGGGATCGTCAGTAAAAGAGATGTTGGGAGGGTCGTTGCCCGTTCCCCCGTCACCGCCACCGGGACCACCCACGCCACCCTTTGTCGCCACACCTCCGCCACGACGAGTGCCCGCGTTGCCGTCTCCGCCCGCGATGAGAATCGTGCCCTGAATATCAATGCTATCGGTAGCAAAGATCCGGAGTGGGTTCGGCCCCTCGGCAGTCAGGATTCCGTCAGGAGCAATGCTAACCGTCGTGAAGTTAAAGAAGCCGCCATTCTCAAGCGTGTTGAGAACCACTTCTTCACCATCACCGATAATCAGGGGACCGTCAATTCCACTGCCTCCGAGCCCTTTTCCGGCCACGAGAACATCAGAATTCCCCGCATCCCACTCGGCTGAAGTCGCCGGATCAAACTGATCGCGATCGTCAAAATCTTCAACCAACGCGTCTTGCAAGGTCAGAGGTCCGGTCCTGGTCGTAAATCCGGTGACAAAACGATCCAGCTCAAAAGGAGGATTCGCGGTGTCGGTGATTCCTTCGAAGATCTGGGCCTGGATCGTAGTACCCGGAGGCAACGTGGTGATCGGCGTCAGAATGATCGCCACCCGAAACCCATTTACGCTCGGAAGGAATACTTGCTCGAGGTCAACCGTCATCGGGATATCGGTGTTGCTCGCCACATCAATCAGGGCAAGGTGATCCAGCTTTCCGTCCATGTCGAAATCTTCAAACACCGTCGACGGAAGCAGGGGTTCGTTCACAAAGATTGCTGTCTTGAAAGGAGCCCGAGCCAGCCCCACCGGCGAGTCGATCGCGATGGGAATCTGATCGAAATCAATGAACTCTTCGTCTTCAGGAGTGCTCGCATCCCCATCCGCTTCGATGATTCCGTTGCCGTTAAGATCGAGAGCCACGGCAATAACTCGCGGCGCGCCAGCAACCGGATCAAGAAGGAATGGAGGACCGTTTCGGGTCTTGAAGGTCACCGAAACATCCGAAGGAAGCTGATCGCCTCGCGTGGAACGTACGGTGTTGGTTTTCGGGAAACCTGGCATGAAGACCCGGTAATCCATGTTGATCGAGAGCCCTGCATCCGAGAGATCGCTTTCGCTCGGCAGGAGAGGAACGAAGGAAACTACATTTCCAACGACGACAAAATCCCCTTGAGCAGCGATCGTAAAGTTCGAACTCGCCAGACGGATTTGAATCGTGTCCTTGTTGACCGTCCGTGGGTCAACATCTCCCGCAAACTTGATCAACACTCTTTCATTGAGAAAGAACTGATCCCAGGGCAACTCGGGACCGGATTCGGCGGTAATAGACTGGAGCGTCAAACGGGCTGTCGACGTTCCGCCGCCACCACCACCGCTACCGCAAGAAGTCAGGGTGATGACCGACCCACCCATCACAATCACGGCAACTAAGAGACGGACCCATGCAAGAGAACGCATCGCAACCTCCTTCAAACGGAACAGAACCTTGGCATCGAGAAATCGAACGGACGAATCTTACCCCGTGTCGCCCTCTCGTCCAATGTATGGATTTCATGAGAGAGGTGAGAGCATAATCAACTCACCCATCGCTGGCATCATGTAGATGACAATAGATGACAAACCAGTCACTCTACACTAGAAGCAATCTACTAGCAATTGCCATGCCAACAACCCCGCCAGATCCAACATATTCATGTGGATCCGGTCCGAGCAAGGGGAACCATCGATCGTGATCGTGAGGCCGTGCGTTCTTTCTTCTCTTCCGACGTGCGCTTTTGCAACGTCTAGCCCGGGATTCTAGCAAAGCCCGGGAATCAGAAGCAAGACCCCTTATAATAGGGTGACCTTGACTCATCCGGGAACCGACATACAATCGAATAAAGAAGGTCTCGTGACGGAAAAGAAGCCCCAGACTACCCATCCCCATTGGTTTTCCATGGACTCAAGAATCATTAACCACATCTTCATCCTGGCCGCTCTCCTGAGCCTCGGCCTCGTTACCCCCGTGATGGCGACCGCTCCTCTCACCCAGGATGCGCCTGAAAATCCCCCGGAAACAGGCCCCCTTTCCATCGAGGAAATGCGTCGGGTTTGCGACACGAAGATCCAGGAAGAGGTAGCTCGGGTCCAGGCCCAGATCGAGAATGAGCTCAACATCATTCGAAACAATCCCAGCGGCTCCGAGGTAACTCGCCGGGCGGAAGGATCCCTCCGCAACCTCGGGAGAGTCGCCGTGGATCGCCTCGTCGAAGAGATCTCGAAGAACGGCAACAACCCGAACGTTTCAAGAGCCTGCTCCCGGGTCATCTCCCATCACCTCTCCGACTCGCAAGAAGGTTCCTGGAAGACCGGGATTCGAAAACAAATGCACGCCCTCTTACAAGGTGACAACGCGGCAACGAGGGTCCTCGCTCTCGTCTGCCTCGAAAACGACGACGACCCTGCTCTCGTGCCTGATCTTCTATCCATGCTCGATACCGGAGGCTTTGAGGGGAAAAGCCGGGCCGCAAAGATGCTGACCCGATTGGATTCGATGGAGGCTGTCGCTCCCCTCAAAAAACTGCTGAACGACGAGAACTATCAGTTGCGAAAGCTCGCCGTCACCACCCTGGGAAAAATTAACCCCCCTGGGATCGGGCAAGACCTCCTGAAGCATCTCGACGACCCGAGCACCGAGGTCAAATTTGCGACCTACGATGCCCTCGTCGATGTCGCCGATAGTGATATCCGTCGAAGCCTCCAAGCTCGCCTTGACCGACTCGCCGGAGGACTGGACGAGATCACTCCAGACCCAATTCAACTGAAGGAAATCGAAAGAACTCTGACCACCTTGGGCGCGATCGGAGATGGCGAAGTCATCAATGATCTTCGGGATCTCCTTAGAAAGACGACTCACCTGCGAGTGGAGCAGGCAACGGAGAATGCCCTTCTGGCCATCATGGGGCGGGTGCGGAAGACTGGCGATCGTTCCATGCTCGCCGCCATTCGCCCCATCCTGAAATCGAACAAAAGCCGGCTCAAGAAAGAGGCCCTGAGAGTAGCTCGAGACCTGAAAGACGGAGGCGCCCTCCCGGACATCTACCCGATCCTTGAGAGCGGTGATCAGGGTCTGATGAAGCTGTCGGTGCAAACCATCGCCGCGATCGCGGATCCATCTTCTCGCTCAAAGCTTCGGGTCATGCTCCGCCCCGGAACACCTCAGAGCGTCGTGGTGGAGGCGGCCTACGCCCTTGCCAAAATCGGCGACTACTCGGGTATGGACAAAGTCACCGCTCCGAGTCGCCAGCTCCTCCAAAGAGATCGGAATAACGGCGACGCAATGGTCGAGCTGGGGAACGTCTACAAGAGGCTGGAGAAACACACCGAGGCGATCAACTGGTATCGAAAGGCTCTGAAGAGTAGTCGGATCTACAATCGCTCCGAGGTCAAGTACCGCCTGGCCGCAACCTACTCCCTCCAGAACCAGAACCTCAACAACGCCAAGGCTCATCTTCAGCAATCGATGGCGGAAGGATACAAGGGCAAGGATCCGAATCTGGACCCGGAATTCGAGAACCTCAGGAACCAGTTCGGTCCACTCACAAAAGAGACGCAATACGGGGGAAAGTAAGCCCGGCGCTGTCTCAGGGGAACATGGCGTAGGTCGGACTGATCCGGCTATCCACGATCACCCCATCCTCGATGAGCGCGTACCCCTTGTAAGACGCCCCTCGCCTGGATACCTCAAGGTTGATCCGGTAGGGAGATTCGTCCACATCTTCCCCGGTGAGACGAACCGTCTCATAGCCCATGTTGTAGAGCTTTCGCTCCACCATGTCGTGAACCTTCTCGACCTTCGATTCAGAGCTGGTGGTCTGAATGTTCTCGAGAGTCTCGGTGGAACGTTCCACCCTCTCGCCAATGGCTTCCATCTTCAATCGAAGCTCGGCGAGCTGGCCGGATTGGTCCTTTGCCTTCTCTCGCTGGTTGAGGGAAAGCCGAACAAGGCGATCAAGTTCCTCAAGCTTTCGTTCCATGCGAGTTCCCCGCAGAAACGAGAGGATGAAGCAAAGGATGAACGCCGCCGCTACGCACGCAAGAAGAAGGATCTGATCCATGGGTTACTCCGCCCCTTGAAACCCACCGCCGTCTGAATCCAAGCCATTGACTCGGACAGGTTCGGCAACGCCCAGCCGACCCGCCCCTCCAGAGTCAAGTCTTTTGCAGGGAAGAGATTAACACATCCGATATTGAGGTCAAGTTTTGCTAACCTCAAACCAGGTGATAGACAGCGGTGCAGGTCCGATGATGAACCCATGAAAAAGACGACACTCGTGCGAAAAAGCTGGCTCATTGTGGGTGGCCTCCTGCTCATGAGCCTCTTGATTACTCCGGACAAGGAAGCTTTGCAAAAACGGGCAGGAGAAAAGGTCCTCCCGTCTGCCGTCGCCTGGATCCAGAACCTTGGCCTCCTCGATGCACCGTCTCTCATCGCTTTTGCCCCCGCTGATCGACCCTTCACCGAAGAGATCAGGTCAACCCTCGCCCCTCCCGGCAAACACACCGAAACGAGCGAAATACCGGAAGATCAACGCGAGGCCATCGAAGTACGCTCCGAGCAACTGGAGTTCGGGGTCCGCCTCCATCTGACACATTCCCGGATGGGGAGCATCGTCAACACAACTTCGGTGGAAGCAAGTATCACTCGACTTTCTCTCCTCCCGCCGCTCATTGCTCTTTCCCTGGCTCTCCTCTTCCGCCGCAGCCTTCCCGCGCTTTTCCTCGGGCTGATCGCCGCAAGTTTTGTCGCCAATCACGGAAGCTTCCCTTCCGCCATGTCCTCCACCGGTGGCTACCTCCTGGGCGCCGTCAAGGGATCATCCTCCCTCTCCATCATCGTGTTTGTCATGGGTCTGATCGGCACCATATCCATCATGAACGCCTCCGGGGGCATCCGCGGCCTGGTGAACCTCATCGGACGAATGGCGAAAACCCGGCGGGGAGTGCAATTTGCAACTTCTCTCGCCGGACTTGCCGTTTTCTTTGACGACTACAGTAACTGCGTGGTGGTCGGAACATCGATGCGCCCCCTCAGCGACAAAATGCGGATCAGCCGGGAAAAGCTCGCCTACCTTGTCGATTCGACCGCAGCCCCTCTCGCCAGCCTCACTCTCCTGTCCACCTGGGCGTGGTTCGAGGTGCTCCTCATGCAAGAGCCCTTCCTCGAACTCGGGTTGATCCAGGAAGCGGATGAGATCTTTGTCACCTTCTGGAAGATGGTCCCGTACCGGTTTTACTGCCTGGCCACACTCGTGCTCCTCTTCACCTCCATCTGGATGGGTCGGGATCTTGAACCAATGGCATCAGCAGAGGCCAGGGCCACTTCAACAGGGCAACTCGTAGGCCCGACGGCGCGTCCGATGGTTCATTCGAGTCTCATGGAAATCCGGGACAGTGAACATGTTCCCCCCAGGGTGCTGAACGGAGTCCTTCCCCTCTTTAGCCTGCTCCTGGTCATTCTGGTGGGCTGCTCTTTCTTTCCCCAGAACCGAGACCTGGTGGTTGCCGGAGCCGCAATCCTCGCATCACTCATCGCGGCGACCCTTGCCCGCTCTCAACGCATCTTGACCTGGATTGAATGTGTGGTCACCTGGTCCGTGGGCGCCCGAGCGATGGTCTACGCCCTTTCGATTCTTTTTCTTGCCTGGGCCGTCGGAAATGCTCTCTCTGACATCGGTACCGCCGACTACTGTGTGGCGTGCATTTCATCGGGTACCGGAGGTGTATTCTTCCCGATCCTGGTGTTTCTCGTTTCCGCCGCCGTTTCCTTTGCCACCGGGTCATCCTGGAGCACGATGGGGTTAATCCTTCCCGTCTCCATTCCCATCGCCTGCGAAGTCGGCGCCTCAACTCCCGCGGGCGCATTCGGCCTCACCCTCATCGCCTCCGCGGCGGTGCTCGACGGCTCGATCTTCGGGGATCATTGCTCACCGCTTTCCGATACAACCATCCTGAGTTCGACCGCATGTTGCTCGGATCACATCGATCACGTACGCACTCAAGCTCCCTACGCGATTCTCGCCATGATTGTTGCAGCCGGGATCGGATACCTCCCCGCAGCCCTCGGTTTCCCGGCGTGGATCTTCTTGCCGATATCGACAATAACTCTTATCGGCACGATGAGAGTCCTGGGGAAACGAACTCCATGACTTGAATCATGCCGGCTAGAACGACAACGGCCGCTCGGCAACATAGGTGGGAAGAAGGGTCCCCAGGATCACATCGAAGTAGAACAAGTAAATCCCGAGAAGGGCAAGACACAATCCGCCGGTGGCGATGAGGGCTCGAAAAACTCGACCATCAAGAATCCGGAGCCCCTTGTGATGACGGGTTGCGTTCACCAGGAAAGCACTCCAACCCAGCCACATCAGGCCATGCCCAAGAGCAATGCCGAAGAAGGCATAGGAGGGTCGATCCCGGGTCAACACCATCCACACGATTCCAGGACCAACCAAGAGCCACCAGAAGAAGAAAAGAGGCGACCGGGCGATCACGATCAAATCCTCGAGCCACTTCGCCGCCCCGGCTGCATTCGGATCCGACGGAAAACGCCAGAGTTGACTCGTGTAGCCACGGGAAATGAAACAAAGCCCCAGAACACAAAGACACGCTCCGGAAACACAATAGATTGCCGTCTCTACGCGAGGGTTCCCCAGCATCGGACGCAACCCGAGCGTCAGGCCAAACAGCGCAAGAAAATCGAGAATCAATCGCAAACCGGCGCCACGAAAAATGGCGAACACACCAAGGCGAGCACTTTCCCGCATGGCAATCGATGTCGAGGCGCTGGGATACACCGCCCAGGATAGGGTCACCGCAAGGCCAAGACAAAAACCATAGAAGAAGTCAGGCATACCGATCTAAGGTTCCCCTCCCCCGTCCAGCTCACTCGATTTTTGCCTCTCACGGCGCATGGCCACCGAGAGCACAAATGCAAATCCGCCCCACAAGACAGTGACGAAGAAAAGCATGACAAAGACCGCACCTGTACTCATGCAACTCTCTCCCTCTCACCCTCATCCAGTGATTCTCGAATGCTCTTTTCCCCTCGCAAGAAGATCCGCTCAAGAGCGCCCTGAAAAATCCAGGCAACCGCTACCACCAGACCCAGCTGGAGCAGACAGGTCGAAAGCCCGTAGTTCCGGATCGGGTTCCACCAGGATTCCTCTCCCCCCGCATCATCCCGAATGCTCCCGATCGTCCACCAGAGGATCAGCACGATTCCCTGGATGGGAATCAAGAACACGGTGAAGAGCTCAAACCAGGACCCGAGAGAAAAATCGTTGCCATCCGAATTGATGAACTTCTCTCGAAACCGCCTGGCTCCAAAACGAATCACGGCCACCGCCATGAAAAGGCCGCTGAACAGAAGACCCACGCTCCAGACCCAATCCTGGTTCGACAAAACATCGGCACTCAGAGCAGAGGGAAGACCAAGAGCAAACCCGGCACCCACGATGATCAAAGTAGCCCGGATCCGCGTCATCCCCGCATCCTCAAGGACCCTCACCCCGAGCTGGATCATCGCAATCAGAGACGACAACGCGGCGACGGAAAGAGCAAGGAAGAACAAGACGGAGAACACACCACCAAACGGCATGCTCTTGAAGAGAACCGGAATCCAGATGAACGAGATACCCGTTGCCGCCGGCCCCGAGTTCATCAAGATGTCGTTGACCGGATCAACATCCGCGGGAGCCAGGGCAAAGACCGCGGGGAAAATGGCAAATGCGACAAGAAGTGATGCCGAGTTATTTCCGAGACCGGTGAGCACCGAATTCAGCACCACATCCTCGCGCTTTCGCATGTAGCTCGCGTAGGTAAGGACAAGCCCCCACCCGGCTCCGGTGGACCAAGCTGACTGGGTCAGCCCCTGAATCCAGATCTCATGATTGGTCAAAGCTGCAAGATCAACATGAAAGAGATACTCAAGCCCTTTGCTTGCACCAGGTAAGGTCAACGAGCGGATCGCAGCAATCAAAAGGATGACAAACAGCATCGGAACCAGGATCTTGCTGACCAGCTCGACCCCTTTTGCGACCCCCCGAGCGACGACCAGTCCACCAAGCCCAACAGCCACAAGGAGATAACACACGGGACTCCACCCGCTGGTGAAGGCGAGGAATGCTTCTTGCGCCTCTTGTGGCCCATTTTGGGCCGAACTCGCCAGGGGTGGGGGCTCGGCGGAAAACAGATCCCCGATGGAGTGAAGGGCGAAACGGAAACACCAACCGGTCACGACCGAGTAATAAAAGAAGATGAAAATGGCGCATGAACCGACAAAGACTCCCATCCAGAGCCAGTTCCGACCGTTCAACCGCCCCAGAGCACCGACCGTTCCCTTGCGGGCCGACTTCCCCATGGTGAACTCAAGAACGATGAGAGGGATGGACCAGGTGAAAAGGAAGATGATCCAGGTGATCAAAAACGAGCCGCCCCCGTTTTGCGCGACAATCCGCGGAAAGCGCCAGATGTTTCCGGTACCGATCGCCATTCCGAGGGATGCGAGGATCAAGCCCCATCGCGATGAAAAACCATCTGTCGAAGAGCCCTTCATGAACCACCCTTCCGTAACTTGAAGTGCCTGTCTGACAAACGTAAACCGTGACATGGTAACCCGGATCGCTCAAGCTTTCATGGATCGATTCCCGAAATGAAACCGAGACCGGCGATTGTCAACCGGGCCCTCAAATTCAAGTTCAACCCCCCGACATCGGGAGTAAGAAGCCAGTGAGATTGACCCATAACCTCGAATCCCAGTTCGTGTTGGACTTGCTTTTGACCCTGAAGAAGGGAAAGCCGGGCCTGGCCTTGCTTCTGTTGGTTCTTCTTTCCGCTTGTCATGCCGGAAGCAGAAGCACGCCCACCGACCCGATCTTTCCCTACCTGTTTACCACCGGACCTTCCGTGCTGACGGGTGAATTACCCAGGGACGCGGTTCTGGTAGATCTCGACGACGATGGCATCCCGGACCTCGTGACCGCAAATGCCGTGGATGAAACCCTATCCATCTTCATCGGTGTGGGGGACGGTACGTTTCTCGCCCGAACCGATATCAATGTGGGCGGAGAAGCCCGTTCCGTATTCGCCACCGACCTCAACGGAGACCGGGCCCCCGATCTTCTGGTTGCCCTCTTCAATGTCTCCTCGGTCGCCGTGCTCCTCAATACCGGTACCGGAACCTTTGCCACACCTTTGATCGTGGCGGTCGGCATCTCTCCCAACGACGTCGAAGTCGGTGATTTCAATCTGGACGGCCTACCGGACCTCGTTGCCGCAAACCAGGGCGGCGGGACCCTTTCCATTGCGCTTGGCCGGGGTGCGGGTACCTTCTTCGCATCCTCCTTGATCTCGGTCATCGGGTTCCCGGTTGCTCTTTCCATCGGCGACCTGAACCTGGACGACCTCCTCGATATCGCAGTCGCAAGTCCGGCTGCCGGGGTCGTGACCGTTCTTCTTGGAGATGGCACCGGCCGCTTTCCAAACGAGGTTGTCTTTGACGGGATCGTAGCGACCCCGAGTGCGGTCTTGCTCACGGAACTCAATGGAGACGGTACGGATGATCTCGCCATCGCCGACCTTGCCACCAACACGGTTTCCATTCTCGCTAACGATGTCATGGGATCAGCAACCTTGATGAGCACCTTCCCGGTGGGTCAGGCTCCGGTCGCTATCGGCACCGCCCTTCTTCCTGGAGACGGCCTTCCTGACCTCATCGTTGCGAACCGGGGAGACGACACCATCTCGATCCTCAACGGGAAGGAGCTCGGCTCTCTCTTGACCTATGAAGACGCGACTTCCGTACCGGTGGGAGACGCGCCAACCGCCCTGGCCATCGGAGATCTCGACCGGGACCAAGACTCGGACATCCTCGTTGTTGCCAAGGAGGCGTCGTCGATTTCCATCCTCCAGAGTCGACTCAATGAAAACAATCCGAGGAAGGCACCCGTTCCTGCCGCTGCCGGAACATCCTCCATCGCGATCGGCAACTTTAACCTCGACGGACACCTCGACGCAGCCACGGCAAATACTGTTGACGGAACCGTATCCGTGTTCGCGGGGAATGGGGACGGAGGCTTCGTCCTGCTCAAGAATCTTGACGTCGGCGGTGCACCAACAGCGATCGATGCTGCCGACATTGATCGGGACGGAATCGACGATATCGCAATCACCGTTTCCGGCGACAATCGACTGGTGGTCCTATTCGGCTCCGTCGATTTTCAATTTGATCGACGGCAAGATCTCGATACCGACAACGATCCTCGGGACGTACTTCTCGTCGACCTGAACCGTGATTTCTCTCCGGACGCCGTGGTGGTGAATCGGGTGTCACGAACGGTGAACATCTTTATCACCCAGTCCAACGGAACCCTGGTTCTCGATCCTCTCGCCGGATTCTCGGTCCGGCTAGGAGCTCAAACAGTAACCTCGGGGGACTTCAACCGGGACCTCATCCAGGATCTTTTCGTGGCCAATACGGCCGACGATTCGATCATGACCTTTCTCGGCAACGTAACCGGCACGTTTGACCCGGGCCCCACTCTGACGTTTGAGGTCGGATCCGCTCCCACCGGATTGACCACCGGTGACTTCAACGGCGACGTGTTCCTGGATCTTGTGGTTTCCCACTCGGGTACCGGCCAGGTTCAGATCTTGAACGGAGACGGAGCCGGCGACTTCCTCCGAGACGTAAATGATCCGACGCAGGTTCTTGGCTCGACCATCGAAATCTTCGGTCAACCTCGGTCCATGCTCGCCTCGGATCTCAACACGGACGGGCGTCTGGATCTCGCTATCTGTCTGTTTGGTCGATCGTCCCTCGCGATAGCTACCGGTGACGGCATTGGCGGCTTGAGCCTGGTCGAAGGAGTCGACGTCGGGGAAGGCCCGAGTGATGTCGCCTTTGGTGACTTCAATGAAGACGGTCAAAGAGATCTGGCAACCGCAAATGCGGTCAGCGGAACCGTTTCCTTCGCCATCCATCGAGCAGACACCAGTCGTGTCAGACCCTGAAAGCCGGCCTAAGCTCCCCACCTGGATCTTGAGCCGGGCCCCCCATTCTTGGGTGGATCCGGTGTCGCCTTTGCGCAAATTTTCCCTGAAATCCCGCCACGAACAATCCCCGGATTAGTTCTTCTAACTCCTTGGGGCATCGCCAAAGAATGCCGATATGTCATCAGGCCGATCGTTGTTTTTTGATCCGCCTCTTCTCCGCGCTCAACTCGATGCGGGCCCGGAATCGATAGAGACCTGTCGGAGAGTCCGTCTCATCTGTCCATGGAAAATTGTTCGTAACCCCTGTGCAACAACCGATGACAAGCGATCAGCACGGCACAACTACGAGACTCAGCCAGGATGACGTCAATGACGTCTCTTCCTCCGCGGAAGATCTGGCCCGACTTGTCTATCAAGATGAGCTCACGAACGTCTATAACCGACGTTACTTCAACAAGTACCTGAGAGACTACGCCCGTTCCGCGACGAAAAAATCTCCCCCACTTCTGTCTCTCCTGATGATCGATCTTGATCACTTCAAGGAGATCAACGACACCCATGGACACACCGAAGGTGACTACCTCCTCACGCAGACGGCCGCCCTCTTCATGGACTGCGTGGGCGATTTAGGAAAGGTCGTTCGCTACGCCGGAGATGAGTTTGCCATCCTGCTTCCCGGCATGGGAAAAGGCGAAGCCTCCACTCTTGCCGAGAAGATTCTCGGAACCGTCACCGAACAAGACCTTCCTCGAAAGTCCGACTCCGGGTATCTGAACGTCTCTCTGTCCATCGGCGTGGCGACGATTCCAGAGGACGCTTCAAATCCGGAAAAACTCCTCGAAGAAGCAGATTCGGCCCTCTATGTAGCAAAGAAGAAGGGACGATCCGCAGTTTCCACCGCCGGTAAGATGATCAAAGATGATCTTGCTGGATTCAAAATCACCCGCGGATTTCCTTGCCCGGCTCTTGTTGGAAGAAATGAGGAGCTCAAGGTCTTTCGGAGCGCCTCGCCAAACAAGCCAGGATCACAGAATCGACTTCTCCTTGTTCGAGGACTTCCGGGAACCGGAAAAAGCCGACTCCTTTCTGCCTACTTCAAGGAAGCACGACGTAAGAATCGTCCGGTCGTCATGCTGGTGGGTGAGGAAAGGGATTATCAGCAACCTTTCCACATGATCGCCCGGATCATGCGTCCCCTCCTTTGCGATGACGATGGAAAGCCCGATACAGAAGGCCTGGAAAGCCACCACCTGAAGCAGGTTCGCTGGCTTCTACCCGACCTGATGGGAAACTCCGGACACAAACCTGTGGTCGACGTTCACGGGGACGAACAGGCAAGCGGAGAGCTACCCGACGGCGGTTGGGGGCCCGAGTTCCTTCTTGAGGCTTTCGAGCGGCTGATCAACAACCGATGCCGCAACAAAGGCCTGACCATCCTGATCGATGATATCCGCTGGGTTGATTCGGAATCACTCCGGGTCATCACCGAAACCCTCGCCAGAAGACGCTCCTCTCTACTCTTTGTCGGAAGCGCCCCGAGCCTGGTGGAGGAGGAGATCTCCAGCCCGACCGGAAAGAACGGCGAGGATGAGGGCGGCGAAAAGAAGCCCGCGGGCGACTACCTCCC
>JAJDCM010000125.1 GCA_029260825.1 Planctomycetota bacterium
CAGGGATGGTGACGGACATATTCGCGATCTCCGCCACCGCCAGCTTCGTGTTTGACGAGCCGGTGTCGGGCTCGGTAGAACTTCGCGATGCTCCGGGAGATCCGAACCCCTTTGCCACCTTCACCGAAAATGGGTTGAGAGCTCACCATGACATTGTTCTTGTCGGCCTACCCGCTGGCGCCGAAGTGTTCTACTCCTTCCACGCCACCGATTCGGGGGGAAACTTGACGACCTCAAGCGGATCCTTCGACACCGAACCTCCCCACATACATATCGAGGAGATTGATCTCGAATACGTCGATCTCGTTCAGGGGACCCAGGTCCAGGTCACGGCCAGAGTAAGAGTTCTCGACCAAAACGGTGACCCGGTCAACAACGTCCCGATCCAGGGAGGTTTCATCGGGGATGTCGGAGGGGCTGGACCCATCCTGGAGTTCCGCACCGATGCAACTGGCTGGGGCACCCTCATCCTCCCGGCCTACACTCCTCAGACGCGCCCGACTCCCGTCGTATTCGGGCCCCTGTATCTGGGGTCAAATACTCCGTCCGATCCTTACTATGTGGGAGGGGCAGGAGAGGAGCCGACCTTCTTCTACTTTGAACCGGCGAACGGAAACGGCGGGAGGCTTTGGGAGGAACTGGAGATTCAATAGATCTCATAAGGGAAACGCTTGAACGAGAAAAAGGCCCGAGTGATCAACTCGGGCCTTTTTGAAGTGTTCTTCAAACCGCTATCGCGGCCAAGTCCTACAGGCGCTTTGAGTAATACTCGACGACCGGCTGCAACTCGACGGCAAACGGAATGGTATCAGCTGGCGGAAGAGCGATGATCTCGGCGACCTTCCCCTTCACGTCAACCACCATCCAATCCGGTCGGAATTGCCACTCGCCTTCCCAGGTCTCGAGAATGGCTGCAAGGCCTTCACTCTTTGACCGAGGGGCGATCTTGTCGCCTGCCTTGACCCGGAAGGACGGAATGTCGACCTTCTTGTCGTTCACCATGAAATGGCCATGGTTTACGAGCTGCCTTGCCGCCGGAATGGTCGGGGCAAAGCCGGCGCGGAAGAGGACATTGTCCAACCGGCGCTCGAGAAGTTCGATGATCTTGTGACCGGTGGGCATCTTGCTTCGGCCCGCCTCGCGGACTAGCCGCATGAATTGTCGCTCGCCCAACCCGTAGTTGATTCGGAGCTTTTGCTTCTCCTGAAGTTGGCGCTTATACTCGGATGGACGGCGTCTGGACCGAGGTCCGTGTTCGCCGGGCGGATAAGGCCGCCGCTCCATCGACTTGCGAGACAATCCAGGAAGATCAAGGGACAAAGCCCTCATCTTTTTGACACGTGGACCGTGATATCGGGACACGTCATGCTCCTAATACGAGAGAGAAGAGACCGGACAGGCCCATCAAATATGGCTGTAATTAGTTACCAAAAAAGAACTTACAACAGCAACTCGACGTGAACGCGTCCGGCAATCTAGAATGCCCAAAAACGAGCCAGTAGGTATATCAAAGTAATCCCGTATCTTCACTTCATCTATTAAGGATTTATCGGTGCTTTCGATCGGGCCCTTCCAGTTTGATCTTCCTTTCGTCCAGGCCGCCCTCAGCGGTTACAGCGATCTTGCCATGCGACGGACGGCTAGACGCCATTCCGCACCCTACGCTCTGAATGAGGTCGTTCTCGACAAGATCGTCCTCCAGCCAAGCCGAAAGAAGAAGCCTTTCCTCCAGCTGACCCCGGATGACCACCCGGTCGGCGGCCAGCTCATGGGATCCAATCCTGAAGAGTTCGGCCCGGCCGCCCTGGCGCTTTCGGATGCGGGTTACGACATCATCGACATCAACTTCGGGTGCCCGGTGAAGAAGGTTCTGGGTCGTTGCCGGGGGGGATTTCTGCTGTCTCAACCCGAAACGGCTCTTACCGTGATTCGCGAGGTCTTTCATGCGGTGGGGCACAAGCGGCCGGTCACGGTCAAAATGCGCCGAGGAATGGACGACGAGCCGGAAAGTGAGCGCAAGTTCTTTCGCATCCTGGAAGGAGCCTTCGACCTCGGGGTGGCGGCGGTCACCGTCCACGGGCGTACGGTCAAACAAAGATATGTGGGACCGAGCCAGTGGTCATTCCTCACCAAGGTGAAGAAGTTCGTCGGCGACCGCACCATCCTCGGCAGCGGCGACCTCTTCAGCGCCCAGCTTTGCCTCCGGATGCTGGAAGAGACCGGAATCGATGGAGCGACCATCGCCCGGGGCTGTATCGGAAACCCCTGGATCTTCGAGGAGTGTCGAGCCCTCCTCTCCGGAAAGCCTCTCCCCCCTCCCCCGTCGATTGCCAGGCAACGAGAGACCATCCAGGCCCATTTCGACGATTCAATCCTCGTCCACGGAGCCGGACTCGCTTCCCGGATCATGCGCAAGTTCGGCATCAAGTACGCGGAACATCACCCCCACAATTTGAAGGTGCGAGACGCTTTCATCTCCGTCAAAGATCCGGATGATTTCAACGCCCTCCTCGATCGGTGGTACGACCCGGAGACCGAATGGCCTCCGGTCCAGCGTAGAGACACCTTTGGAGACCTGGTGGCGGCTGGCGCCGGCTAATGGCTTCTACCCCGGTTGCCGAATTCGCTCGATCAAGCTCTGAACCCGACTGGAAGGTGCAGGAAAGAATGGGGTCAGACTCAAGGTCACGGTAAAGTTGAGGACCATCCCCACGACTCCGATCCCCTGGGGACCGATGCCAAAGCACCAGGAAGGCATGCCCCCGTACACGCTGCCGATGATATAGGCCGCGGTGAACCCGATTCCGGCCAACATCCCAAGCATGACCGGAAGGGTTCCCACCCGACGGGAGAAGATTCCCATGACGATCGCGGGGAAGAAGCTCGATGCGGCAAGACCAAACGCGAACGCCACGACCTGGGAGACAAAGCCCGGCGGGTAGATTCCGAAAATCCCCGCGATCACCACCGCGAATCCAATGACAAGGCGCCCGACAAAAAGCCGTTTTCTTTCGCTTGCTTTTGGATCGATCACTCGATAGACAACATCGTGAGCAACACTGGAGGAGATCACCAGTAAGAGTCCACTCGCCGTTGAGAGAGCGGCGGCGAGTCCTCCCGCCGCCACAAGAGCAATGATCCAGCTGGCGAGCTCCGCCATTTCCGGAGTGGCGAGAACAATGATGTCTTTGTCCGGGCCGGAGAGGTTCCGCTCGGTCATGACTCTTCGGCCATCTTTCCCGGAAGCCCCGCCGGTGCTCACCCAGTCCCGATGGTCCCGTCGAATCCCTTCCAGCTCCTCTCCCGTAAGCTTTCCCGTGCGAAAGACCTCGTTCTCGGCGGATTTGGTCGCGTCGATTGCTCCGTAGTATTCCAGGCGACCATCTCCGTCGTCCAGCCAGACGATCAGGCCGGTTGGTTCCCAGCTTCGAAACCAGGAGGGAAGCTCCTCTTCACTTTTTTCATGAAGACTTTGAATCATGTAGTAGCGAGCGAAAGCCGCCGTCGCAGGCGCGGTGAGATAGAGAATCGAGATGAAGAAGAGAGCCCAGAAAGCGCTCTTCCTTGCGGCCCTCACGTTCTTCACCGTATAGAATCGAACGATCACGTGGGGTAAACCCGCCGTTCCCACCATGAGAGAAAGAGCGACGCAAAAGACATTGAGCTTGTCCCACTTACCGGTAAACGCCTCGGTGTATCGGTCAAATCCAAGGTCATCGTGAATCTGATCAAGCCGATCGAGTAAGGTCACACCGGTCTCGACCAGCTCGCCTCCCATTCCGACCTGGGGCACCGGGATTCCGGTAAGCTTGAAACTGATGGCAATCGCAGGAATCAAGAAAGCGCTGATCAGAACCCAGTACTGGGCAACCTGGGTCCAGGTGATCCCCTTCATCCCCCCCAGAGTTGCGTAGATGAAGACAATCGTCATGCCGATCAGGACACCGACCTTCACATCCACTTCGAGGAAACGGGAGAACACGATCCCCACCCCCCGCATCTGGCCAGCAACATAGGTAAAACTGATGAAAATCGCGCAAACAACGGCGATGATCCGGGCGGAGTTGGATTCGAATCGATCCCCGACGAAATCAGGAACCGTATAGTGACCAAATTTTCGCAGGTAGGGAGCAATCAGGAGGGCGAGCAAGACGAACCCTCCCGTCCATCCCATGAGATACGCGCCACCCGCGTAACCCATGGTCGAGATCAGACCCGCCATTCCAATGAACGAGGCGGCGCTCATCCAATCGGCGGCAGTTGCCATGCCGTTGGCTGCGGCCGGGACACCTTGTCCGGCGACATAGAATCCCTTGGTGTCTCGAACCCGACTCATCCACGCGATCAAAAGGTAGAGGGTGAACGAAGCTCCAACAAAGAGGAAGGTCCAGGCCTTGATGCTCATGCCCGGTCATCCTTGGAGGTCTCACCGGTGTCCGCATCTTGGGAGGAGTCCTGGCTCCCCAGGAACTTTCGATCGAGGCGATTCAGGAGAATCGCGTAGACCAGAATCAGAAGAACAAAGACGACGATGCTCCCCTGCTGGGCAAACCAGAATCCGAGGGGAAAGCCAAACAAGCGGAACTTGTTCAGTGTATCGGCAAAGAGGATGCCGCACCCAAGACCCACAAATGCCCAGACAAGGAGAAGAACGGTCATGATGCAGACGTTCGTTCGCCAGTGTCTCCGCATCACTTCCGAATTCACCGGCTTTTCCCCGATTCCGGGTTGGAGAGGTTCCGCCATGACCCAAGATCCTACCGCTCAGACGATATGAGGAGAAATGAACCCGGGCCCAGATCGTGGGCCCGGGAAAGAAGGTCGAACTATTCCACGTTGAACTCGAAGCTTGAACTGGAACTGAAGCAATCCGGAAAGCCTCCCAGCACCCCTTGCATCGTGTAGGGTCCGGAGGGATTCACCCGACCGGGAACCCGAAGGCTCACCGTCCGTGTCACCTGCTGATTCGGACCGAGGGTCACATTCCTTGGACCGGCCACTGGATTCAGGTTTGACGGATTCCCGTTCGGCAGAAATGCCTCGAGCCATCCATCAAAACTCTGGGCTTGGTTGGTGTTGTTGACCACCATCACGTCAAAAACGAGATCTTGACCCGCCGGGATCGACGTCGATTGGGGCGTCAAAGTGATGGTGAAGAGCTTCTCACATTCATCAAGAACCATGTTTCCGTTGCAGTCAAAACCCGCGCCAGAAGTGATGTCCGAAGTATCGGCAATCCCGTTGAAGTTGCAATCCAGATCGCCGGTGCCCACGATCTCGGTCAGTTCCGTATCAAGAGAAGCCCGATCATTCACCGAGTCCGCCCAGCGACGGGTCCAGAGCTCCATCTTTTCCCGAACGTTGGCAAGATCGGAGGATACGGCCGGGTTCTCCGGTCGACTGAGCAAGACAAAGCCAACCCGGAACTCGTTTTGAGTTGCGGGATAGGCAGGGTCTCGAACACCATTCGCGTTGACAACATCGGTGATCGTGAGATCCGCCTTGACCCCTGAGAAGGTGCTGGAAACCGGAGGATAGTAGGGACCAGTCAGGGCCGGTTGCGAGTCGATGTAGTACCAGGGTGGCACTTCGGTGGGATCCGCAAGGCCCATGAGATAGAGTTCCAGCCAGGAGTAGGCATAGTAGGTGCGAGTATCGGGAGACGTGAACGTTCCGTCCAGATTATCGGTCCAGGTCGCCCCTCCCATGCAAGAGCTGTCAATGCTGGTGAACCAGCTAAACGGGGCGGGAAGATGAGCGTTCTGGGCCGGATGCCCACCTGCCCGAGACGTCCCCACTCCATCGATGAAGAACAGCCAGCGATGCCCGAGCTCGTGAGAGAGCACGGAGACCTTGGAACCATCATCCCTCAGATTCCAGCTGACATCGATCTGGTTCATATGGAGAAGCGAGGTCCTCTTGTCGCCAGTATTACCGATTCCTGTTGCTCCCGGCCTTCCGTTCGTGTGATAAGCACCTGCATAGGACGTGATCTCGGTGAAGTGATTCTGGAAGATCGCTAACGCATCGAGATTGGTGTCCCCAAGGCTGTACTGGCTGTTGACGAAGGATTCGATCTCGAACGGAAGTAAAGTCGGGAACGTGAAAGCTTCTCGCACATGACGCACAAACGTCGGCGTTGCGCTCAACGTCGAGATGTCTTCGAGCGAGGTTCCAAAGGGACCGGGTGCCACGACCTGGACCGCCCCGAAAGTGCAATACGACCTGGCGTCCGGGTAGTCCATCCGGATCACACCGGAGTCGTCCAGGGTCAACTGAAACATCCGGTCGAGATGGGGCATGCTCTCAGGCCGACTCGATTGCTCGTGCCAGGTCATGATGACCTTATCCGTCGAGCCACTGGTATCGATTCGCACGTAGAAATCGATGATGTCGGCCCAGATCCACGGGCTATCCCGAAGAAGCGGAGCAATGCGAGGCACGGTGTTGTCCTGGATGTCAGCCTGGCCGTACTGAAACCCACTGGAGTTGGTCGGCTGGGAGGAAAAGAAGACACCGATATCCGAGGTGGCATAGAGAGTCGTTTGATTCGTCGTTCCGAACGGAAAAGTGAACGGGAGGTTGATGATGTGCTCCCCCCAGGTCCCACTCCATGTCGCAACCAAGGTTCCAAGGCTCGGGACGGGAGCCGCCGTTCCCCGGGTGGCATCAAAAAAACCATCCATCCCCGCCGTCGGGATGAACTCGAGGTTCGATCCGTCTAGATCCCAGACGCTCCCCCCATTCGTGTCGGTGAAGGTGCCGTCGTCTTCGAGAACGATGAGGCCTCCCATCGCCGTAACGCCTGGACCGCCCAAACTCGAGCGCCGGTTGGTCCGGTCTTCGGCACCATCGTGACGGCGCAAGAGGTAAGAATCGAGCTCCGAGGATGTGGCGCAGCCATCCGGCGACACCGGGATGTCCGCGGGAACGATCGGGGCCTTCCGGGGTAAGGAAACTCGCGACTGCGCCTTCGCCGGGTGTCCGATGACGATGGTAAGTAATAGGAACAGTACCCGGATGAATCCGATCCGGGGCCAACCGGTTTGGCCGGTCTTATCCATGGTAACTCCTTAAAGGCGTGAACGTTCGCGAAGAATCCCTTCTGATCTGGAACCCATTTTATCGAGTTTTGGCCCGGATCACCACCCCGGTTCCAAGCTCGCACCGGTCAAAAGAACAGCGGGAAACTCACCAAGTCCGGCTCACCCACGACGTTCCTGTCGTGGTATGATTCGCGTATGCCCAAGACTGACTCCGTGCCCGTTATGGACGTTGAAACGGACACAAGAACCCGACGCTATCCGATGTGGAAGGTCCTCTTTCACAACGATGAGGTCACAACGATGGACTTTGTGGTCGGGCTCCTGATGCGTTTTTTTGGGCACACAGCCGCTGAGGCGATCCAGATCATGCTTTCTGTTCACCAGAAAGGGATCGGGTTGGCGGGGGTCTATCCCCGGGAAATCGCGGAATTCAAGCAAGAGCAGGCGATCTCGGCCGCTCGGCCGACCTATCCTTTGGTGGTGACGATCGAACCCGACGATTAGTCGAGAAGGAACAGCGTCAACCCTATGCTGCCTGGCAATTTTTCAAATCGAGACGATTTTCGAGGATCAAACATGCGTGCTCCCGTCATCTGTCTTCTCTTCCTGTCCCTTCTCCTCCTCGTTGGTGGTTCCGAAGCGCTCGGCCAGATCATGGCGGTCTACCCCAAGGAAGCCTACGCGAGCAAATACAAGAGGTATCTGCGAGATGTGAGGGGCCGGCCGGCGATCATCGGTGAGATCAAATCCGGCTTGATTCTCAACGGCAACAACATCAGTCCTCAGAAACAAAACGAGCTCTACATCCCCAATCTCTCCGACCCCAAGTCCGTCCCCTATCGCTTCAAGAACGGAGAGCGTGTTTCGATCAAACCAAAGCAAGTGGTCAAGATTCCCGGCGCCCACGTCGGAAAGACGATCTTCTTCATGCGCGACTTCACCTTGAGCGGACTCGCAAACGAATACGAGATCCGTCAGACGGAAATCGACTCGATCCGGAAGAAGAGAGACAAACAAAAGCGCGGAAGCAAGGAGTGGTTCGAAGATCACGTCAAATTCGTGGGAACTCTCGAACGCCTCGAGCTCTGGCTCGCCAACACGCTTTTCCCGAGGGCGGCGACCCGGATCAAGAAAGATATTGCGCGCCAAAAAAAGAGCGTTCGGGAATCGGCGGCTAAGGACGGGGAGAAAGCAGCGCTTGCATCCATCCATTCCGTACCCACTCCGGAAGCGCTTCTTGAAGCCGCAGAGGAGATCACCGGGGGAAAAGCTGAATTCAAGGTTCAAGAAAGCGCACACATTCGCATCACTTATCTGTCGTCGGAGATCAGTGAAGAAAAGGCTCGTGGACTGCTACGTCTGGCGGAAACCGTCATCTCCGGCTTTCGAGCAAAATACGTCTACCCCTACATCGGTGAAGGTTTTCGGGACTTCATTCCAGATCGAATCTTCCATGAATTCTGGTTCGGACCCAGCTATCAACCCCATCGAGAGAAACTGTACGAACAGTATTACAACCAGAAGTGGGGAAAACGACACGACCAGCCCAGAAAAGGGCGCCGAGGGCAAGTGGGAAGGAAGCTCACCTGGCTCGACTACTGGAACGTCGACGAGGTCGATCATGAGGCGGTCGTTACTCATGGCATCGGCCATTCCCTCGCAACCTATCACTTCAACGAGGGAGGACGCATCACTCAACCCTGGCTTGCCGAAGCGACGGGATACGACCTTTCCTTCGGTTACCTCGGCCGAAATTCCGTCAACTGCTTTCAGAGGAAGATTGCCCGGTACGGATCCACCGCACAGAAGAAAACCGAGCGAGAAGCAAAAGTCAGCCTCCGTGGGTACCTGAACGGTCTTGCTCTCGAGAAAGGCCCCAGGATCGATGCGCTGGCGAGAAAAAAGCTCTACGAGATGGAAGATCCGGATCTCGCCAAGGCATGGAGCCTCCTTGATTTCATCATCCGCACGAAGGGAAAAGCCGGACAGCTCTGGCTGCGGGCCGCCTGCAAGGCCGGAGGTGACATCAACAAATGGACGACGAAATCAGAAGAAATCTTTAGCACGACGGACGAGGGGATTCTCGCTACCATTGACGAGGAATGGAAGAACTTTGCTCGGGACGAGCAAGAGCTCGGGAACCGGACAAAATAGGACAACCAGGAAGAAGAAGCCAGAACCCCATGGCCAAGGACACCCAAGCTCCAACCAAAGATCGTGCCGAGTCCAGCGGGAAGCCCACGACCCATCCCCTGATCGGGGCGGTGAAAGAAAGCGTGGCTCGAGTCGTGGTCGGTCAGGAGAAAGTCGTCGACCGCATCCTGGTCGCCCTTCTTACCGGGGGGCATCTCCTTCTTCAAGGGGTTCCCGGAATCGCCAAGACGCTCCTCGTCAATGCGGTGGCGAACGCGGTCGATCTGAAGTTTGGAAGAGTTCAATTCACCATCGACCTCCTTCCCGCCGACATTCTGGGTGGAGAGGTCCTCGATCAGACGACCGGAAAGTTTCGCGTCCACAAGGGGCCGATCTTTGCCAACCTTCTTCTCGCCGACGAGGTCAATCGGGCCGCCCCCAAGGTCCAGAGCGCTCTCCTTGAAGCCATGCAGGAGAGAAAAGTCACAATCGGGCAGAAGAGCTTCATCCTCCCCGCTCCTTTCCTGGTGATTGCGACCCAGAATCCGATCGAACAGTCAGGAACCTTCGAGCTTCCGGAGGCCCAGCTTGATCGATTCATGTTGTGTCACCGTCTCGATTACCCGACGGCGACCGAGGAAGGCGAGGTCCTCCGAAGATCCCTGGCTCTTGGTCTTTCCAGGCAGCGCCGAGGTGCGGTTCCCATGTCCGCTTTTGACACGCTCAAGGGAAAGCCAAGTGTCTCGGTGGACTTGCTCGTTGAAGCAATGGAACTCGTCCAGAAGGTGTATGTCAGCGAGGTCTTTGTTCATCATGCGGTTGAGCTGACCCGGCGTACTCGAAATCACTCCCATGTAGAACTCGGCGCCAGTCCAAGAGCCGGCATTGCCCTTGTCACCGCAGCGCGGGCCATGGCGTTCATTGACGGACGTGACTACGCAACCCCGGAAGATCTCTTTGCTCTTTGCGAAGATGTTCTTTTGCACCGGATGCGGCTCACCTACCAGGCCATGGCTGAAGGCATCACCGGGGAAAACGTACTCCAGGAAATCGTCGAGTCCATGGGACTTACATGAAGCCTGACGACTCCATCCCCGGCATCGAAATCCCCGCGGAACTCTCGGATCGAGAGCTCCAGGTCACCGTCCGTCGACTGGCCGATGATCTCACATACGGCGAGGACCCATCCTGCTATACGGGGAGCGGAGTTGACTATGCTCAGTCTCGCGTTTTCCTGACCGGGGATTCGGTCCGGGACATTGACTGGCGGGTCACGGCACGCTCGGGAAAGCTACACCTGAAAGAGTATGAAGCAATACGGCGCATGCCCATGCTCCTCCTGGTGGATACATCCGGGTCGATGTCCGTGAGCTCGACCCTCCAAACCAAGCACAGATTAGGTGCAATACTGGCCGGCGCCCTGGGTCTTGCCGCCCTGAGACGCCTGAGCCCGGTAGGTGTTCTTGGAGCCGGGGAGCGGATCGTCCGATTCGCCCCGAGCCTCTCTCGCGGTCGGATTTTCCAGTGGCTCACCGAGCTCGAAAACGAAGGTCCCACCGAGTCAACAAACCTTGGCATCCGGCTCGATCAGACCGGCGCTCTCCTGAAAAGTCGAAGTGTCGTGGTCATCCTGAGCGACCTTCATGATCCAGACGGAGTCCCCGCCATCAAGCGCCTCTCCCATCGCCACGATTGCATTGTCATCCAACTGATGGATCCAGCCGAAGAGGGCCGACTGCGAGGAGGATTCTTCCGGGGCCGAGAAGCCGAGACCCGAAAAACTTTCACCGCACACGGACTCTCACGTTTCTTCGGGAAGAAAGGCCCGTCCAGGGGCCCGGAACTCATTCAAAGTGGAATCGACCACATCCTCCTGCGGACCGACGAACCGTTCATCCTGCCTTTGCGACGCTTTCTGAAGGAGCGAGGGGCATTCTCGAGGGGAACCCGATGAGGGTTCCAATCCTCGTTGTTCTGGCCATCGTTTTCCTTTCCGGGATGGTTCCGGCGTCTTCCCAGCAGCCCGCGACTCGGGGCACAAACATGACATCTTCGGTGGGCATGGAAATGACCTATTTCCTTCGCCATTCCGGTGAAGCACTTCGCGCAATTCCCACCCGGGATAACTCCCCACTCGTCATCTTCATTTCAGATCAAGCAGACGAGGGAGGGTCCACCATCTACGAGATTCGCTACGTTGGCACTTTACCGGGAACCTACAACCTCGCCGACTTTCTCGAACGACTCGATGGAAAACCTCATCAGCTAACCCCCCTTCCCGTCACCATCGAATCCATCCTTCCTGAGGATCACAATGGTGATCTTGAGACCATCGAAAGCCCCCCGCTTCCCCGTATCGGAGGGTATACCCTGTTCTTGTTCGGAGCCGGGAGCCTCTGGATCCTGGGACTCTTCGTTTTTCTTTTCCGCTCCCGCAAGAGACGGCCAAAGATCACCAGGGAAGAAGTTGTCGCCGAGATAACGACGGCTGATCACCTGCGCTCTCTGGTAGAAAAAGCCCTGTCCGAGGGCCCCCTCGATACAGAAGACCAGGCTCGCCTCGAGCTTCTGCTGATTGATCACTGGAAGACCGAACTAGCGAAACCAGATCTCACTCCTTCGGAAGCCATGAGAGCGTTGAAAGCACATCCGGAGGCTTCAAAGCTCCTTCTTGCACTTGAACGTTGGCTTCATCAGCGACCCGATCAACGTGATGTGGATGTGGCCGGCCTTCTCTCCCCTTACCTTTCTCGGACCTCCGAGGCAAACCCATCCGCACCGGGAGAAAATGTACCGTGAGCTTCACGACTCCCTGGGTGCTTTTGCTTCTCGTCATTCCAGTTCTCCTCATGATTTTCGAGATGAGGAAGGCAGGAGTCCCCATCCCGGTGCCCCATGATCATGGAACACAAAAATCCGGACGCCTGATTTTTCGCCTGATCCTTCCCTTCAGTCTGATACCCGCCATGATCCTCGCCGTCGTGGTGATCCTGATCGCGGGTCCGTTGAAGCCAGGGCTTCCCAAGAATGTTCGTGAGCTGACGAACATCGAACTCTGTCTCGATGTTTCGGGAAGCATGACCGCCGGCTTTGGCGAGGGATCTCGCTACGATGCGGCCATGGAGGCCATCTCCGGATTTACGAATCAAAGAAAGGGAGATGCTTTTGGGCTCACCATCTTTGGCAACGAAGTTCTTCGGTGGGTTCCCCTGACCAAAGACCTATCGTCCATTCAAAACGCAACCCCGTTCTTGAGGCCTGAGCTTCTTCCGCGTCACTTCGGTGGCACCGAAATCGGAAAAGGGCTGAAATTCTGTCAAAGCACTTTGATCAAACAGGAAGAGGGAGACCGGCTGATCATCCTCCTGTCCGATGGTAGGAGCGCAGATCTCGGAGGAAACCGGCCTCATCAGATCGGATCCAGCTTGAAAGAAGACGGTATTGTTCTCTACTCAATCTTCATCGGAAGCGGAGCCGCACCCCAGCAGCTCTCCGATGTCACCTGGCCAACCGGAGGGGAAGTCTTCGCCGTCGACAACATGGATGGACTGAAACGGGTTTTCACTCACATCGACTCGATGCAACCCGCCAAGCTGAAACCAAAGCAGAGTCAAAACGTCGACGATTTTTCCCTGATGACGAAGATCGGCCTCGTCCTGGTTGCCCTCTACCAGATGGCTTTGTTCGGGCTGAGGTACACACCATGGTAATCGAGCCCCTCTCGATTCTGGGCGCCGCCACCGGTGTATTCGTCTTGACCGGGATCGCCGAGTGGATTCACTCCAGCCGCATTCGCCATCTTGGACGTCTGGCCTTCGGTCCGAAAGGCCGACCTCGGTTTTTTGCCAGATGTGCCGGCCCTCTTCGCGCGGGAAGCATGGCGGCGTTGACCTGGGGGCTCCTCTATCTGAGCGGACAACAAACGGCTCCCGTCTCGAACGATCCGATCGACGTCCCCATCCGGCACCACCTGATCCTTGCCATTGATGTCTCTCCCAGCATGTACTTGACCGACGGAGGAAAGGACCGCTCCGTCACCCGAAAAGTGCGAGCCGGAGAACTTCTTCGCTCCCTTCTTGATCGGCTGGACATGAACGAAACCCGGGTGAGTGTGGTGGCGTTCTACACCGAAGCCAAACCGGTTGTCGTTGACACCCATGACCCTGAGGTCGTCAAGAACATCGTCAACGATCTCCCCATGGAGCACGCCTTCAAGCCAGGAAAGACGAACCTCTATGCCGGAGTTGAAGAGGCGTACAAGCTCGCAAAGGCCTGGCCGCCCGGGACCGCGACGTTGCTCGTTGTGAGTGATGGAGACACACTTCCGGGCTCGGGTCTACCCGCACGCCCGTCGTCCATCGGAAACGTCCTGGTTCTGGGAGTCGGAGCCGTGCAAAAAGGGCTTTTCATCGACGGTCATTCCTCCAGACAGAACCGAGACGCGTTGAACCGCTTGGCGCTACGGCTCGGGGGGATGTATCATAATGGTAATGAAAAACACGTGCCGACCACGGTCCTGGCAAATCTATCCCACTCGATCCCGGCGCTCGATGAGCCAGGTCTTTCGAAACGGGACCTTGCTCTGGTTCTATCCGCGGTCGGCGGGTCGATTCTGGCATTGCTCTCGCCCCTTCTTTTCGGGGTGGGTAGTCCCTCACGGAGACGCTCATGAAGACTGCGCTCAAGATCGTCTGGCTACTGATTCCCATCGGACTGCTCGCGTATCACTTTGGCCCGGGTCAGGGACTCCTCGCTCGAGACCGGGCCAAAAGCGAGATGGATCGGGGGCTCACGGCCCGAAACGACCTCGACTGGAACGTTGCCGCTTCAAGTTTTGAACAGGCAATATCCGAGCTTCCCGAAGACTCGACACGTCTTGAACAATGGAGGCTATCTCTCTCCCAGGCAAGAGCGCTCATTCAGGGTGGACAGATGATCGAGGGTCAGGAGCTTCTCCAGGAAACCCTTCTCGAAAGCGAGACAACCGAGCAAAACGATTCGGATCTTGCCCGGAGCATTCGCTCCGACCTTGCGGCATCGAGCTATTTTTCCGCCTGGATCATGCGCCTTGAGGGGGCAACTCCCGAGGAGTGGAAACCGGAATCAGAAAGGGCTCGGCAGCAATTTCGTCTCCTGGCGGAGCGAACCGAAAAATCCGGGGCGAAAGAACAATCTCTTCTCCACAAGAAGAACCTCGAAGCCACCGTTCGTCTCGAACAGATGGACTTGACCGAACTTCTTGCCAGGCCTCTCCCCAAGAACTGTCCGGACTGTCAAAACCTGAGCCAGCGAAAAAGGAAACAGTCCAAGAGTCGTTCGAAGGGCAAGGGAAAAGGGGAAGGCGAAAAAGACTCCCGGGAAAAGGTCAACGAAGCCCAGGGCGCCGGAATCAACAAACGTGAGGGAAGTGGTTCCTGAACAAGTTCAATCATGGGGAGACACGGGGAGACATGGGAAAACAAATGGCACGTGAAATGGTGCGTCACATGAGCAGCAAGAGTTCTGATCTTACCTCCCGAATCCTGGCCTCTGTGCTGGTGCTCCTTGGAGCCGGATCTTTCGCTACCTCCAGGGCCTTTGGACAGGAAAAAGAAGCAAAGCGAATCTTTCCCCCCGAAGTTTACGAGGAACTCGATGCCTACGTCACCGGAAAGAAGAAGCCACCAACTCCGGATGAAAAGGCCCGGGCGAAGAGCCTCGTCCAACGATTCCTCAAGATCAAGAAGTTTGAACGCACCGGTCCCGATGTCCTTACGACACTCAGTCAAAACCCGGACCGTTCCACAAGGGCCACCGAGAATGAAGAGTTTCACACGCGAATGGTCATGGGAGACTGGCGGGGGATCGGGCGAGAACTCGAACTTCTCTCCTCCGCGGAAGCATCCCGAGCTTACGATCACCTCCTTACTCTTCTTGCCAACCCGAAGGTTCTTCTGCTTGCCGGAGATATCCTTCCGCTCGCCCACGCCGCCCCGGGCCCCCTGAAAAAAACCCAGCTGGCAATTCTTGGAAAGCTCCTTGCTCAATCCGGTCAGACGACTGGCATCCCTCGAACCGTCCTTGCCGAGCTTGAGGAAGGCACCGAAAACCTGGGCGGCCCGGATCCCGAAAATCGTCTTTCTGCAGCACGCCTCCTGCTGGCCGCCAACATGGTGGCCGAGGCGTACCCCTATTTACCTCCACTTCCGGAGGGTGAAGATGTTGATCCGGCGGAAGCGGCGGACATCTTGAACCTTCACGCCATTTACCATCACCTGGCATCGGGAGGACCCAATAGTTCGAGTGAGGCTCACCAGGCATGGGAGTTGACTCAAAGAGTCCTCGACCTCAGCGAACTTCCCGAAAAAGAGAAGGAGGAGAAGCAAGACGAGGTCGTCGATGAAGACCAGGAGTTCCCGGAAGAAGAGATCGACCCGCAGGTCCAAAAGCAAGAGCTTGCTCGAGCGCTAGCCCTGAAAGCAGAACGAGCCCTGGCGATCCAACGAACCGTGGATCTCCTTTCTCAGATAGACCGGATAACTGGCGATGTCTGGCTAACGAATCTCTTCAAGAAGAAGAGTGTTCGAGCCCGGGAAATCCTTGCCGACCTTGCGAGCCGACTGGGCAACAGCCTCAAGACCCCGATGGCCGAGGCACGACTCGGGAACATCGAGCTCATGCGACGGGCGGTTGCCCGATTACTCGAGACGAATCCCGGAGAACAATGGGGCAGCTTCCTTGATCTTTTGACCCTCTCCTGGATCGAAGAAGTCCAGCACACTCTGAACACAGGGCCGAGTCTCGCCCCCACCATCCAATCGCCCCAGTGGCACGCCTATCAAGCCTTCCAGAAGCTGATCCTGGATCGGAAGAAAAAGAAGATCATCGCCATCGAGGCAAAAAAGCTTCTGCCTTGCTCTCCTGACGAAGATTGGTTTGCGGCCCTGCAACCCGATCTCTCCCGAAAAGTTCGCCGCATGCACGGCTTGCTCCTCGCCGAGCTTCAGGAAGGTGACGAGGTTTTTTCTCACATCCAACAGGAACTGAATCGGGATCCCGAGCTGGCCAAAGAGCTCGCCCAGAGGATGATCGTTTCTTTTACCAGGAGTCTTGGTAAGCGCCCGAATTACGGGCAGAACAATAATCGCATTTACTACTCCGGCTCGAGCACATTCTATCCGTCCCGCACTCAAGCCATCCCTCTTACCCGATCAAAGCAGGTTCGCCAGCTCCACAAGCTGGCAGAACTACTGACGAGGCTTTCAGAGATCGGCGCGCCGGTTACCGACCCCGGAACGATTGTTACCGCCTTTTCTTCCTGTCATAGTCCCGCCGAAATCTATCGCGAAGAGGATATCCTTGCCGTTTTCGGGCCCCTTGCGGAAATTCCTATCGATACGACTTTGGGCCTCATTGCAGCCATGCGTCTGAAACTCTCCGGCCAGTGGCGAAAGATGGACACGCAGAAGAATGCCGATACGAAGCGCACCGATAAAGAGCTCATCGCTGAGGTCCGGCGAGGATATGAGGTTTGCTGCCAGGTCCTCGAAAACGCCTGCGAAGAAGACCCTGGCGATTACCGAGTACCACTGGCACTCGCCCCGGTGTACTTTGATCAGGCCGAGTTTCTCTACGGGCAAAAGGAAGATCTTGCGACCTACACCAGCATTCGGAACAAGTCTTTTTCAAACTACCGACTCGCGGCAGACCTTTATCGGGAGACCATCTCCGAGATCGGAAAGTCCGAGCAAAACTCGCAGGTCTATCGTCAGTGGTTTCAGTCCGCCCTCGGAGCGAGTGATCTCACCTACTTGACCCGACAAGACCAGCCCGACATGGACGAGGTAGAGCAAATCGGCCTTGCTTTGCGAGCTCTTCCGGAAGACGTCATTGATCATCATTTGAACCACTTCGGAACCTCGCTGACCTCCGGGATCAACAACCTCCCCGCTCAACTCCGGCCCCATTTCTTTCGCCAGGGCCTCAAGGTTCTCGGAGATCATCCGTCAGGAAAAGACGCTCTGGAGCTTCTGACGTTCTATGACGAGCTTCTTTCCGAACTCGAACTTGCCGTGATCGTCGAGGGATCAGCCGATGTCGGAAGCCTTCCCTTCGGGGCTCATTTTGTTCTGCGTCACACTCGCGCAACGGGACGGGAGTCTGGAGGTTTTGGGAAGTATTTCCGGAACAAGGTCTACAATTATCAAGCTCGAACCCAGGTGGATTATCGAGACGACCTGGAAGAACACATTCGCGAAGTCATGTCCGAAGGATTCGAGCTCCTGAGCCTGACCTTTCATGAATCGAATGTAGAACCCCGCGGATTCGGGCGCCTTGACTGGCGAGAAACTCCGATGGCCTATCTGGTCATGAAGGCCAGAGACCCCTCGGTCGATCGAATTCCCTCTCTCAAGCTGAGCCTGGAATTCAATGATGGAAAAGGTACGGTTCTGCTGCCCATCATTTCCTCGGTAGTCTTGATATCCGCTCGCTCTTCCGAGCCGATTCCCCGCCCCACCTCCGAAGTTGAAATCTGTCAGGTTCTGGATGATCGGGAGCTCGCGTCGGATGGAATCTTGCGCCTTGAGGTGACGGCAAAAGGGAACGGGATCCTTCCCGATCTGGATCAGCTCATCGATCTGGGGGGTCTTGTTGCAAACGGGTTCACTCCCGGCGAAATTCAAGATCAGGGCCTCAACGTCAACAGTCTCGACACCGACGGCGACACAATCCAGGCTCAAACCGACCGAAGCTGGCTGGTGGCTCTTCACTCGAACGATCAGAGCCAGAGCAACTCGTTCGCTTTTCCATCCTCTTCGGATGAAAGTGCCGCCATGAAGTTTCAACAGTATGCCGACGCGGACATCATCGATGTTGAGGGAGACGTAGCCCTCGCTGGGCTTCGTCTCCAATCGACGGCCTCTCGATCCTGGATCATGGCGGGAATCTTTTCCGGGCTCATTGCAATGGGTTTATTCCTCTATCAAAGGAAGAAGAAAAGAGCCCTGACTCCCGATAAGCCTCGATATCAGCGACTGAACACTCCCACCCCGTTCAGCTGCATCGGCCTCTTGAAACGGATCTCCAGCGACGACTCGGTTCAACTCTCGGATGCAGAGCGAAGGGAACTCGCAACGGCAATCTTCGATCTGGAAAGACGATTCTTCGCGCCTGCGGGGGAGGGAAAAGAGAGCTCATGCGATTTGGGAGCGCTCATGGACCGATGGATCACTGCGGCGAGTCGAGTGGCCTAGCCCGGGCTCGAAGGTCACTTTGCTCGCAGCCAGAGCACCCCATCAAAATCATCCTCTGCCAGCTCGATTGCCTGACGGAAGGTCTCCTGCAGACAAGTCGCACCAAAACTCTTTTCGAGTACATCCAGGGCCTTCAGGGCTTCAACAAGGCGACCGGCGGCAAAGCTCGCCACCATTTCTTCGGTCACCTTGATCCAGTCTCGAGAAGCGTCGTCCGGCAAGACCTGGAACACCTCAACCGGTTTGGTTTGCCCCACCACCACGATTTGCCCCAGGCCTCGTACCAACACATCCTGGTCAGCAATGCTCTCCCGGGTACGACCGTCAATGAGGGTTTGAGTCCCGAATTGCTTGTTTGCTGATTCCAGACGAGACGCCAGGTTCACCGCATCTCCGATCACCGTGTAATCGTGAAGTTCCGGAGGAGCTCCGCAATCCCCGACGATGACTTTTCCGGTAGCAACACCGACTCGCAGCTGCAACGGAGGGATGCCTTCGGTTGCCGGGTCAGAGTTGAGCTGGTTGACCACTTCCTGACATCGGACGGCAGCCCGACATGCCTTCTCGCCCTGATCCACATCAATAGAAAAGGCGGACCAGAAAGCCATGACCCCGTCGCCAAGGAACTTGTTCACGTAGGCGTCTTCCGCGGTGAGCTCATGACTGAGAGCACTCAGGTAGCGATTGAGGGTCGAGACGGTTGCCCGGCCACCGAGCGTCTCGCTCACCGTGGTAAAGCCCTGTAAATCCGTGAACATCACCGCAACCTCTCGCTCCTCCCCGAGCACGGTGACCGCCTTTGGATCGTGAACCAGGTGGTTGACCAGCTGCTGAGAGACCCGGGCCTTGAACTGCCGCATGATCGCAATCCGGTCTCGCTGGGAAAGAGCCGATTGAAGGGCCGTACAGCCAACCCAGGAGAGGAAACCGGCAAGAAGAGGCGCGGTCATGGGAAAAATGGAATCTTGATTGAACAGCCACATCCCCATGATGCATGTATAAATCGTGAGGGTCGCGCCGGCAACGATCGCCGAGCGAATGGCCGAGGATCTGGATGCTGTGACCGTGCAGAGAATCCCCATGAGCAGGGCAAGAAGCGGGCGGGTCCATGTCGGGGCAAACCGCAACGCATTCCCGGTCAATGCCATGTTCGCGACAGCCGCATGAACCACAACTCCGGGAGTTCGAGAGTCCAGTGTGGTTGGCACAAAATCCGCAAGAGCCCCGGTCGCCGTCCAACCGAGGAAAACCAGCTTGTCTTCGACCTTTTCAGCAAGGGTCGACTCGACGAGCTTGATCAATCTGACGCCTTCCGCCACGGCTTCCTTCTGTTCGGTGAAGAGCTGACAGTTGTGTACGTGATCGAGGAAAGCCCTGTCTTCTTCCCCCTCAAGATCCTCCAGATCGGAAAGCACGAACTCCGCCTCTTCCACCGCAGCCTCGAGATTCGAGGGAACCAGCTCTTCTCCCGGTTCAAACTCGACATCCGCAAACTCGAGGATCAATCCGGTGACCTTGGCAAGCTTTCCGCGATTGATCACCTGATCCCTTCGGCCCTGGGCAAGGTCGACCAGCTCGCGAATCGAGAGATGTCCGTGAGCCTCGGGGTCGTTCGGTCCCTGGCGCAAAAGGCCTTCCCAGGGTGGATCTGTTTCACTGGTCGGCCAATGGATCCACAATTTTCCGGTGCTCGTGAGAGGAAGCTCAATCCCCCCGATCAGAATCCTATTCTCGAGGAACTTGATATCCTGGGGCTTGTGCCCACGGTGAAGAGCCGCCGCCGCAAGACCGAACTGAACGGCACTTCCCCCCGGAGCGGGAAGGGAGGCGGTGATCTCTCTTACCACACCATCCGAATGCTTTTGCTGATCGACATTGACAAAGCCAACACCGCTCGCCGACCTCATGAAGACCGGAATGGTTGCATCATCGAGGAAGGTCCCGGACGTCTTGTCGGGAATCAGAAAAGGCTTTGCCGCCTTCCAGGCCTCATGTTGACGCCATACGGCCTCGAGGATTTTCTGTTCCGCATAGTGGTCCACGAACCGACTTCGGTTGGGGGCGAGGAGATTTTCGAAGTCTTCAAAAGACGCGAGGGCATCCCCCTGCCGAAATGCTGTCGCCCACGCGGCCGCCTTCAGAAAGAGCCGATGGTGGTTCATGAACCTGGCTCGCCTCGGCCCGGTTACTCCCGCCTCCTTGATCGCTTCGTCCATCTCGATCTGGATGTTTCCGGCCAGTGCCCGAAGAAGCCGGACCATTTCATCCGCAGCTCCGGGTTCGAGCCAGACAGGATCAAAGAGTTTTCCTTCGTGAATCTCAACTGGAACGAGGGTGGCAATCTTCTCGATCGAAGTCGCAAGAGCGGTGTCTTCTTTCTCATCCCGCGGTTTCGACGGTTCGGTAAAAATGAGATCGATGGCCAGAGTCCGAGCTCCCGCCGTAGCTAGCTCCTGAATCGCATCGGCAACGAGACCTCGATCCCACGGCCACCGCCCGACAATCTCAAGAGCACCGTCATCGATATCGACATGAACGATGCTGTCGCTCATGGGGCGGCTCGGTCTTGGCACCATGCGAAAGCGCCAATCGATCGTCAGTCGCTCCCAGGCACTGAGTCCACCGAGAAGATCAACGACCACAACCAAGATGGTGAAGAGCACTCCGGGAAGGAGAACGATTCTGAAATTGGATCGGGTTGCTTCGTCTCTTCGTGCCATGCTTCGCCGGCTCTCATTACTCGTCGATCAGGACGTTGGACTCACGCCTTCGCGGCCCAGGTGGGGCTGGAGGCGGAGGCAGCGGTGGAGGAAGGCGCATCATGTTGTCGACGATCCCTTGATTGTTGAGATCGACCAGGCGCAAATCGGTCAGTGTGCTTCGAACCATGGGGTCAAGCAAAACCGGATTCTTGAGAAAACTATCCGCCATCAGGCTCAGGGTTGCCGCATCTGCGATGATTCGATTCGAAATGACAGGAGGACCAAAGGTCTTGAACAACGCGTCGACCGCCGGGTTCTGTCGGGTGTCGCTGCTCGTGGACGCCGACTTCAGGTAATAGGAGAACCGGGTCAGAAAATACTGGAGCTCAAGAGCTGCCAGTGACTGACGTCTGGCCATGAACACTTCGGTTCCCCGAAGCCCTCCGTAGGTGACGCCATATCCTGTTCCCCGAACAGCCATCGTGGTTGACGGAGTGACCACGGAGAAGTCATTGCTGAGTCCCACTCGATCGATCTTGAAATCTGCTCGGCCCCGGCTCAACTGAACCGCCGTTTTCAAGGTCTGCCCCGATTGAATGATCTGGGGAATCACCATGCGAGTGTTCCGGTCCACAACAATGGTAGCGTTGAAGCCGACCCGAAGAACCATGGATGACTTCCGTCCCGTCCGGATGAGAGCGCCTGACGGGAGAACATCATCCTGTTTTGCCGTCCCCCACTTGTCATCGGGCTTGGGTCCCTTCCACTGAGATCGCCCCTTCGAGCTCATCACAACTGCTTCCAGGACTTTAATCTCTCCCCCCGGAAGCTCTTGAATCTTCTGGCTAGCAGCCTCATCGAGCTCTTTTTTCAGCTCTTCTTGAGATTTTTCTTCGGTCGCCGCAGCCTGATTCTCCTCCTCTGTTTGTGCCCAAGCTGGATGCACATCCAGGAGAAGAAGCCAAAGGCTACACAGCGCTCCAACAACAACAAAAAGGCCAGACCGGGTTCGATCTCTGGCGCCCATGGCTCGGGTCATGATTCGTCCTTCCTGATCAACTCGCTGACCTCTTTACCAACGGTCGCCCTGGCCAGGCGATCTTCGACCGTTCCCGTCAAATCGATGAATTCAAGACCGGTGAGCGACTGATTGTCCGTTCGAGGAGGGAGTATTTCCAGATACACAAGCTCACGGGTGCAATACCGTTCTGAGAGTCCAAAGACACGGGTCGTAACGCCTCCACGAATATCCAGAAGCTGGCAAATGATCCTGGAGATCGTCCCCACGTTGGCCGACTCATTGGGAGGAAGATCCGTACTCCGAGAGATCCAGCCAAGCTGATACGCCTCGGCCAGTCGTTCCTCGTAGGTTGCTCCGGGACCATCCTCGGAATCGGCTGCAACCAGGAGGAGACCGTAGAACGCATCGTTGTTCGTGACCACGGAACGGGTCGCAAGCTCGTCCCAGAATTCGAATTCGAGATCCGCCCCGGGAAGAGTGTCCACCACCGAGTCGTCGGCGACGGTTCTTGACATCAAACCGCACGAGGTGAGTGAGCCGAGGAGGCACATCATGGCAAGCGCGAAAAAACACCGCTCAAAACGCATAGGTCACCCCCAGGTACCCGAAGTGACGATAGTCGTCCTGCTGGCTAGGCATTGCGTCACCGGGTAGAAAAAGCCCGTAGCGAAAAGTGGTGCTGAAGTCGGAGGTAATCCTCCAGTCGATGCTGAAATCAACTTCCCCTCCGACAAATGTGTGATCGATGGTCGGGACATTGATTGCGGACTTCTCGTCGAGCTTGGTGAAGAGGAACCCGGCAAATCCGACCCGGAGTCCATCCGAACGTGTTCCCCAGAACGTTGGAGATGTACTGGCTCCTAGCTGCAACGAAAACAGATTGGCAAGATCCGGCGAAAGGGCAAGACCGGTATTGACATAACCAAGACTATTGAACGATCGGTCCGTGGTGCCGCTCCGATTTCCGCCAAACGTATCGGAAGAATCGAGGCGATCATCATCTCCGGATCCACTCGCCACCTCCAGGTCGAATCGAGTGTTGTGAACATCCCCCATCGGATAGGAGAGAGTCGCAACTCCGGCCCAGGCTTGGATGTCTTCTCGAGTTTGCCCGACCGGCGAACCGTCACTTCCCACCGAGCCGGAAAGCCCTCGTCCCATCTCCCGAACCAACTCAACCCGGTAGGTGAGTCGAGACGCGAGGCTTCCCTGAGAGCCGGCAGTCAAATAGGAGGAATCGTAATCAAAACCGGTGGGAAAATCGTTTCCTGGAGTTGAGATGACCTGAAAATCCCGATCGTTTCGATCTCGTTGAACGAGGTAGGAGACGGCGGGACGATGATTGGCAAAGCCGCGATACTCAAGGCTCCCACCGTAGTAAAGCCGCCGTGTGTTCGTGTCGAAGCTTGGCCGAGATCCATCAAAGTCAACGGTTCCCGACCTTGGAGTCTGAGCGTAGAGAGCGGTGAGCGCGAGACCATTCAGTTCCAGATCGAGAAGAAACGCATACATCACTCGACTCAGGACAAGACCTGAACCCCAATGCACGAACTGGCGCCCCACTTTCAGGGCAAAGTTGTGATCGATCCTCTTTCCGGTTTCCCGGAGATTGTCTTGTCGAAGATCAAACGAGTACCAGTAGCGATCGCCAATCGGCTCCCGAAGATCGTCTCCCTGTCCATCAAAACTGTCCCCCGCATTGAAGTCGTCATAGACGAATCGCAGTTGACCGAAGAACCGGTGCCCACCATCGATCTCCGCCTGAACATAAGTGATGGCGTCGGTCTGTCGAAGAACCCGGGTCTTGCTGAATCGATCATCGATTGCGTAGGCCCCGAACCGGACCGAGCCTCCAAAATCCAAAAAGATTCGCTCGGAAACCTGCTGGCCTTCCGGGATCGTGAGTCGCAGAGATTCATCCGTCCGCTCGGAGAGACGCTCCAGCCGCCGGAGGAGATCCGGATCTTCCTGCGCCCGAGCACTCGTACCCATCACGCAAAGGGCGATGGCGAGCAGGGTCAATTCCCTTAGCTTGAAGCCAAGGTTCCCTCCTGATGCATGCTTCACTTGTCCGCCCTCTTCCCTCATCGAATACTTCGATTGAACAATACGGAAACTGTATCCCCGAGTGCATTGGCCGCGGCGAGCTCGCGATCCCCATCTCCATCCAGATCAATCGCCACGACCGCGCGTGGTCCAAACCCCGCTCGATAGGTCAGGGATTCAAAGAAGAGACCCTTGCCCTTGCCGCTTTGTTTCCCGCAGAAGCTGCCTTCTCCGGAGTTGAGAAAGACCGAGATGCTATTGCTTCGCGAATTGGAAACCGCCAGGTCTCTTCTTCCGTCTCCGTCAAGATCAGCAATCTCCACCGCCGACGGTCCAAGTCCGGCAAACAGGAACTCACGGCACTCAAAAAAGCCATCTCCAGGATTGGGAAACACGGAAACGCTTTCTTCATCATGGACGACAACCAGATCTGCCAGGCCATCCGCAGTGAGATCGCCAAGAGATAGCCCTCGAGGAGCAACCCCGACGCTAAGATTTACAAACGGCGAAAAGTTGCCATCCCCCTCGTTCAGGAGGATGGTGATATCTCCTCCCGACGTACTTGCCAGGGCAAGATCTGTCGAACCGTCGTTGTCAAGATCAGCGGCATCGATGCTATCGGCGACACTCCCGACCCCGAACTCGATGGGCGGTTCGAAGCTTGCATTCCCCAGATTGCGAAGAACGACAACAACTCCATTTCCGCCCTGGAAAATGCTCACCGCCACATCCAAGCAACCATCATCATCAAAATCACGGAGAACAAGCCCCTGAGGAGACCCACCCACGTCAAAGAATTCGGCAGGCGCAAAGACTCCACCTCCCATGTTCTGGAGGATGGCAATGTCGCTACCTCCGCGATTGGCAATCGCAAGATCAAGAAGTCCATCTCCGGTCAGATCTCCGGAAGAGATTGACTTGGGAGAAATCCCGACGCCCAGATCAATCCGACTCTCAAAGCTTCCGTTTCCCTGGTTGAACACAACCGACACCGAATCATCGTCGAAGTTGACTGTTGCCAGGTCAAAGTCGCCGTCTTCGTCGAAATCGGCAAAGACCACGTCTTCCGGTGTTTGGCCGACAGCATGGCGCTCCTGACTCAGAAACGTGCCATCCCCTCGATTCAAGACAATTGAAACCGTCCGACTTCCTGCATCGGCAAGGACAAGATCCAGATCTCCGTCTCCATCGAGTTCGCCGATAGCGACCGTGTTTGGAAGGTCTCCGGAACCGTAGCGAAGTTGAGGAGCAAAGGTTCCATCACCATTGTTCAGGAGAACAGAGACATTGTCACTGGCAAGGTTTCCTGCGGCAATATCGGGAAAACCGTCCGAGTTAAGATCTCCAAGAGCAAGAGAGCGGGGCTCCACTCCAACATCGTAGGTGACATGGTCGGTGAGGGTCCCGTCCCCAGCATTCAGGAAAACGGAAATGCTATCGGAGAAGAAATTCGCAACCGCCACGTCGACTTGACCGTCCCCGTCCAGATCATCCGCTGCCACACCGACCGGAGCGTTTCCGGTTCGATAGAGGTTCGGGTCGATCTCGAAACCCTTCCCCGTATTCCGCAACACGGTGACCCGAAGTCCTCCCGTGTTGGTGACGATCAGATCAACTCCACCAAAACCCTTTTGTTCTCCCTCCTGGAAGGGATCCAGCTCGGCGGCAGCGATGGAAATCGGCGAGTTCCGGGCAGGGAAGAAGATCGGCTCAGAAAAAGACCCCTGCCTGAAGTTGAAGAGAATCGCCACATCATCACTGAAGAGATTGGCCACCGCGATGTCGAGAGTTTGATCCTCGTTGAGATCGGCGATTGCGACCGAAATAGGGCCGATTCCTACCGGGAAAACCATCTGAGGAGCGAAAGTCCCATTTCCGTTATTCATGAGAACAGAGACATCGTTTCCACTGAAGTTCGCCGCACAAATGTCATTGAAGCCGTCACCGTCGAAATCGCCAAGAGCAAGAGATCTTGGCCCCCTCCCCACGTCGTAGCTTTGTCTCGGGAAAAACGTTCCGTCGCCGCGATTGATCAGGACCGTGACTTGATTGGCCAGGAGGTTGACCACGGCAATATCCTCTCCCGGCTGGCCATCGAGTTCCCCGACCACCGCCGCCTCCGGAGAGTTTGCGGCAAATTGCGGATCCGGAAAAAGGAGGCCGGAAAAGAGGGGTTGCAGGACCAACATTCCCACGTCGGTAATTCCCCCGGGAATCACCGGAAGTGGCTCGGAGGATCCACCCAGTTTATCTTCTGGTCTTTGACCAGCGACCGAACCAATAATCGTGACGTCGTCGGCTCCGCCGGGAAGAGTGATCTCAAAAGAGAAGAAGCCATCTGGCTCCTGACTCAGACCGCTGCCTCCGAACGTCGATGTCATTTGCGCACCGATAAAAGGCTCGCGATTGGGACCCAGCACACGGCCCTCACAGAAGGTCGTTCTCACCTCGGTTTGAACTTCCACTCGAACAACCGTCACCACTCCATCCGCGACCGCGCTGATGAAGCTGACCCCCTCACCCTGCGCAACAACGAAGCCATCAGGGCCGACGGTCACCACGTTCGGATTGCTCGGACGGTAAACCGTCCCTCTCGTCCCTCGTTCGGTCAGATCAAGCTCGGTGCTATCGGAGAGAAAGCCCGTCACGTGAAGTCGCGTCTTTTCACCGACTCGCAGGAGCCGTTGTTCCACCACCATGCTCAAAGATTCGAGTAAACCCGGCGGAGACTCCACGATCTGCAATTCACCAAGGGGCAAGGATTCACCAATTGCGAGCTGAAATGGATCCGTCGACACGAAGAGAGTCTGTCCATCGACCAACCCAACTCCGGTGACTCGATCAAAATGATCGCTGAGAGTATCGGAGAGGCTTCCCGGCCCCAGGAACCCGAACTCATCCGGAGCAGGAATGTTCTCCACCCGGTAGCTGCCGTTCTCGCTGACCCGTGCAGTGCGTCCTCCAACCGTTACCGTCCATCTTTCGTCCAGCTTCGTTCCAAAGTCAGGCTTTCCGATTCCCCTGATGACATCGCTTCCCGCCAATCCATCACAGGAAAAATCTCCGGGAAGAGCCGACGGAGCCCCGACATTCACATGAAACCGTCCACCATGCCCAGGAGCAAAAGAGGCTCCAAACATCCAGGTACGTGGATCGTTGTAGAAGATGCTCTGGGCAAAAGGGGCTCCCGAACCGGGAGAAGAGGCCGAGGCAAAGGCGTCGATGTGCCGCAAAACCACGGAAAGGTCGTAGCCGATCTCCGGATTGTCAACAAGGAGATCGCGGATCGCAAAGAGAACCGGCTCATTCTCGTAGACTCCCGAGAACGAATGCCGGAGAGCTCCAGCAGGAGGAACCATGTCAGCTGGGATCTCTACCGCAACGAACCCACCTCCGAACTCGATGATCACACTGTTGTCACCCAGGGGATCACTCGGAGTGCCGGCAGCAACGTAGGATTCTCCGTCCGCCAAGGTGTGAGTCCGATAGAAGGTTGCGGACACTCCATCTTCGGGGTTTCCATCCTCGGAGGGTGTATCGACATCGATATCTCGACCCGCTTCGTGTTCGAGGTGGCGACAGGAATCTCCTCCTTGAGGAAGACTCAGGTCATCGATCCTCAAGACCTCGGGAGAACCTCCGAGGAGTCCTGCAGCGTCGATGAGCTCAAGAGCCCAGCTCGTTCCCCATTCAAATTCGTCACCCTCCTGAGATCGGTTCAGGTTCAACCATCCCGGGCCCTTCTCTCCGAGCCTCTTCCACTCGGGGGGATTCGCAGATGAGAGATACTGCTGGGCCTCCGGCGCGAAGTCCTCTCTCGGGAGATTCGAATTGTCGGGTTCACTCCCCTCACCGGGGCCGCAGGATCCGGGATTTTCGTCCGCCACCGCCCGATTGAAGAGACCCGTCGCCCACCGGGTGTCGATGGAAAGGGGAAGCTCTCCACCGACCTCAAGCGGCGCTCCAGTCATCCCGGGATAGCCCAGAAAACCGAGTCGCTGCTCCCGGCGAAAGACATCGAGAGCCGTGGGATCTCCAAAGGACAAACGGTCATCCCCGCTCACCGAATAACCACAACCGATATCGAAGATGATGACGCTCAGAATCGTCTGAGCCGAACTCTTGCAGGTCGCCTTCAGCTTGACCTGAGTTCGACCCGTGGTTGCCGGAATGAAGTGAAACACACCGGTCTCTCGCAGGAGGTCCCCGGAACCGGCGAATTCCGCGATCGTCCCCCGCACTGCAGGAGGCCGCAGGGTCACGCGGAACCGGGTGAGGTCGGTCCGGGATAGGTCCACGGTCACGACGTCGCCGATCTTTCCTTTCACGATGCGGACGAGCTTGTTCGGATTCCGACGCTCATCGTCGGGTGTGACACTTGAACGTCCGACGAGATCGACACCCATGGAGTCTGTATCCACAATTTCCCGGCCACAGGTGTACGTCACTTCCACGTTGGCATCCGACGGGCTCACGAACCGGGTTCGATACACCGCTTGATCGGTCGGTCCGGCTGGTTCTCCTCCAACCCAGTGGAAGGTCCCGCCTGCGGGGCCGGCGCTGGCTACATAGGTAATGACCTGGTCAAAACAGGCCGCATCCGGTCCGCGAATAATCGATACGCTGCATTTTTCAAGACTGCTGGTCGAAGGATACGGTGGGCAGGTCGCGCCCCACCTGGCTTCCGAGATTCCGCTTCCGGCGTCCGACGACAAGATGCTTCCATCCGAGCGAACCTGACCGGAGGCAACAACCTCAAAACTGCCAAACTCAGGAAAGTAGGAAAGGAAGTTCACGACCGTCCCCTTGGGCAGGGCAGACGTGTTCGGAGCTTCAACACGAATCGGTGGATCAAACGTGGCCCCCGCGGGCTGGATGGTCCAGGCAAGAAGGGGGTCGGCCCCATCCGGGAGAGGCAGGGGAAGATCATCCCGGTGGACCTGGTTCAAGGAAATCGAAGTCCCCTCTTTTGCCGGCGTTCCGTCGGGAAGAGTCATCGACTCGGCCGCAACGATCATTTTGAACCCCTCCACTCCGTCGACCGTCAGGATCGTGTCCCGAAGAAGACTGTACTGCCGGACGTTTTCTTCAAAAAGCCGAGGGAGCCGGACCGGAGACGAGACCCGATTCTCGGTGTTGGGGATGATCAGAAGGCTCAAATCCTGAGAGGGATAAGATCCGGGCGAAACATCAACACCGCCCGCGGAACCGATGTGAAATGCAGTTGATCCATCGATGCGGAGGTTTGCAAAACCGGAGGGAATGAAGGAGAAGTTGAACTGACCTTCACTGCTTGACTCCACAAGAATTGGTTCCGCACCTTGCACCTCGAGCAGACAGGAGGCGCCTTGAATCGGTTGCCCCGCGTTGTCCAGAACAACACCGATCAAGCTCGTGGGAATGGAAGGATCTCGTTCCACGGCCAGCAAGGAAAACACGGCTGCAGGGTTCGAATTCCCGTCAAAGCTGGCCGAAACTTCGTGAGAGCCCGGTTCACCCGAAAGGGTCAAGTTCGCTTCGGCGTGGCCCGTAAGATCCGTGAGGACCGTCAAAGTCGATTCGCCACCGAATGTCCCTGAAGTCGCCGTGAATTGCACTCCAATGCCGGGGACACCGCTTGTTCCGTCACTCACCCAGACCCGGAGCGGCTCGGCGAGCACCGAACCGACCTCACCGATCTGGTGATCTCCCGACCCCACGCTGACCTGGGATGGGGCTTCGGGATTGGCGGACGCGCAGAACACCGCGCTTCCCGTGATCCCCGAACTCGTCACTCCAACCCGGTTGTTCCCCCGCCCGGTTTCCGATCCGAGGGTCCAAAGGGCCTGGGCCATGCCGTTCGCGTCCGAGCGTACCTGCAAAGAAGGTGTCGGCGAAGCAACCCCATCCGATAGGGTTCCATTGCTTCGAACAATATTGAAGGTCACAACTTTGTCAGCGAAAGGCAGGCCACCCTCCTGGAGAACCCTGACGACGATGGGCTCAGGGAGCTCGGTATCGACGAGACCCCCCTGAAGATTCCCGGAAACGACTTCGATCCTCGCCCTTGTGTCGTCCACCTGGTTGACGGTTACCGTCCGGGATGCCAAGTTGCCGAGCTGGTCGAGGGCGATCACTTCCAGCACGCTTGACTGTCCCCTCGGAAGGGGCACTTGTTTCGCCAGGAACGTCCCGTTGTTGCCCGTCCCGACGTTCACCTCCGCTTCGAGGGGCGGACCACCATTCACTCGCACTGAAACCGAGAGCCCGCGGAATCCGCTCAAGACGTCTCCCACCCGACCCAGCACTTCGATGCTCGTGGAGAAGAGACCTGCTCCCTCCCCGGGAAAATCGACAAACAACCCAGGTGCTTGAAGATCATTGGTGATCGCAATGAGAGTGGCGGAACTTGAGGGAAGATCCGGAGCCGTCGAGGTGAGAGAAAACCGATTCACCCGGTTCAGATCAAGTGGAAGAGTAGCTCGAAAGCGACCGTCAAGGACTGGAAACGTGCGGAGACCAGACGGTCCACGAACCTCAACCGCCTTGGCATTCAAAGCCGTACCAAGAAGATCGATCGACAACTCGCTCGTGATGAGATCTACCGGATCCAGTTCGGGAGGAGATGGATCGAGCGGCTCTTCGGTTGGTGGAGGCGGCGGGGGCGGTGGCGGTGGCCCCGGCGGACCCACCACGGATCCTCCGCCACTTGAGCTGCTGTCACAGGCGGAGAGTGAAAGACACAGGAAGAACAGGAACGCAATACAAAGGAGCCGATCAGGGGAACTTTTCACAGGCCTCCTACCTTCTTTTCATCAGGCAACGGTGTCGGCGCTAAGACTCCCAAATCTGACAGCCAAGCTTGACCCCCTCCCTGGGCCATCGTGCTCAAGAAAATGAGCATACGGCGGATAACTGATGGAGTCAAGTCTAGGAGATCGTCGGTTGAGAACCTCTTGTTCGGGGCAGCAGATTCGCCGATGCCATTGCGCTGCCCCGTGCCCCTCGATACCATGCCAACATGAAAAAATGCACTTGGTTCTCGTTGGCCGGAGTCTTCTTTCTTCTTTCAAGTTGTGCTCCCACAACGCCTTCGCCCACGAACATTATTCTGCTCACTCTGGACACAACCCGAACCGACGCACTTTCCTGCTACGGGGGATCCGGGGCCAAGACTCCCCATCTGGATCGGCTCGCCAAGGAAGGAGTTCGTTTCGAGGAGGCCTACACAACCACACCGCTTACCCTTCCCTCTCACGCGTCGATTCTGACCGGAACCTATCCTCCCCACCACGGCGCCAGAGATAATGGTTCTTACCGAGTGGAAGAAGAAAACCAGACCCTGGCCGAAGTTCTAGGGGCAAACGGCTACGACACAGCGGCTTTCATCGCTTCCTTCCCCCTCGATTCGCGGTTCGGAACCCACCAGGGGTTTCGGGTCTACGACGATGACCTTTCCTCTGGAAACCAAAAGAGCCAGCACACTTACCGAGAGCGACGAGCATCTTCAGTTGTCGATTCAGCCCTTCGCTGGTTCAAGGGGAGGAAAGACGGGCCATTCTTTATGTGGCTGCACTTTTTTGATCCTCATGCCCCCTACTCTTCCCCGACCCAGGGGGCCTCCGACCCGTATCTTGCGGAAGTGACCGGCATGGATGCGGAAATCGGGAGATTTCTGGGCGCCCTTGCCGATCAGGACGCCCTGGAAGAGACCATCATCCTTGTTGTCGGAGACCACGGTGAGGGACGGGCGAACCCTCACCCGGAGAAAACCCACGGGCTCTTTCTCTACGATGAAACCCTTCGAGTCCCCCTCTTGCTCCACCACCCAGGATCGATCCCCTCGGGACGCGTCGTTCAGGACGTCGTGAGCGTTGTGGACATTGTTCCCACCACTCTTGAGCTCCTGGATCTTCCTCCTTCTGATTGCCAGGGAGAAAGCTGGGTTCCCTCGCTCCTTCGAGGTGAATCCCTCCGTTCGGACCGAGCCGTCTACCTCGAGACTTTGCAACCCCACAATCTCTATGGATGGAGTTCCCTCTGTGGAATTCGAAAAGGGGATTGGAAATACATCCGGGCGCCCCACCCCGAACTCTACAACCTGAAAACGGATCCGACCGAGTCCAAGAACCTCCTGGCAACGGAAACGGAGATGGCCGCAGAACTCGCCAAACTCCTGGATGAGACTCGAAAACAAATCACCCGATCCGCCCCCCCTGGTTTTGGTCGACACTCGGTGGATGCAAAGGCTTTCAGCGCCCTTGAAGCCCTGGGCTATGTGACTGGTTCCGCCTCGGACCTGGATCCCCAAGACCACTCCGATCCACTTGATTCAGCTCTTATCCTCGGGAAAGACCCCAAAGACTTCATCTCGGTGGTGGGTCTCCTCGATGAGGCACGGGTCCTTCAAGAACAAAAACGATTCGGAGAGTGTCTTGAAAAGACAAGGAAAGCGCTGACTACCGATCCCGACAATCGAAACGCCCTCTCGACCCAGGCGAAGACCCTCGGTCTCTTGCAACGCCATCGAGAAGCAGAGCAAACCTACCGAAAACTCTTGAAGCTCGACCCGAACAACGCCATCGCGCTCTATGGCACGGGCCTGGCCCTCTATAGCCAGGCGGAGAAAATCGGGAAGACTGGAGACACGAAGGGCGAGGCGCGTCTCCTGGAACGGGCACAGATTCAATACCTGAGAGCAATCCATGTGGAACCCTTCCATGTCCTCTCTCATCTCAATCTCGGCAACTGCTACGCCAAGAAGAAGAAGTATCAGGAGGCTCAGGCAAAATATGAAAAGGTGCTCGAACTCGAACCTGGCCATCTCCTCGGACATCGCAACAGCGCGTCGGTGCTGATCTCACAGCGGTTGCACCGAGAGGCCATCCCCCATCTCCAGGCTGTTCTACGCCAAACCCCGGGGGACAACGCGATGGTCTACAACCTGGCTCTTTGCCTCGAGCAGGTCGGGAACCTCATTCAAGCCAGGAGCATTCTTCAACAGTTGCAGCAGCTCAAGCCAAACGATCCCCGGATTTCACGGGATCTTCGACGGGTTGAAGAGAAGATGGGGTAGAGCAGCCCAAAAATCCTCCTTTTCCCGCAACTTTGTCCCCGATCCCGGGTGTAATTGGACTGGAGAATGGCCTGACCGCTTTCCCGGACCCGAAAATGAGTTAAACTTTGGGGATGTATGCGGGGCATTTGCAAGCCCGCCCTTGGATTGCTCTTTCCATGCTGGAGCTCGATTAATGGTGCGAACCAAATTTCCTGGCCTGCTGCTTGCCGTAGCCCTGTTTTGGATCATCAGCAGCTCGCTGACGGATGTGGCATCGGCGCAAAAGCCATCAACAGGCATTCAAACCGTCTCCCGAACCAAGATCATCCGGGAGGCCCAGACCCTTGATCGATTGATCGAGGCTGATTTGAATCGACACAAGATCGAGCCCAACCCAAAAACCGACGACGCCACCTTCGTTCGACGTCTTTACCTCGACATCGTGGGTCGGATTCCCACCGCAACAGAAACCACAACCTTCCTCCAATCCGATGATCCCAAGAAGAGAGGAAACCTGATCGATGAGCTCCTTGATTCGCCCGGTGCCACCAGCACATCGTTGAACTGGTGGGCCGATCTCCTTCGAGCCAAAACAAGACTCGGCAATAATCTCTCCGGTGAACCGTACATCCACTGGCTGAAGGAATCGATCATCGATGACAAACCCTATGACGTGATGGTCGCCGAACTCCTCGCCTCCGAGGGCCCGGCCCACAAGGAAGGTTCCGGGGCGACCGGGTATTACCTTCGAGATCGGGGCATGCCACTCGACAACATGGCAAACACGATGCGGCTGTTTCTCGGAACTCGCATTGAATGCGCCCAGTGCCACAACCATCCTTACGAGAGCTTTACCCAGAAACAGTTCTTCGAAATGGCCGCGTTCAGCGGGGGCCTCAAGTACAACAACCAGGAAGTTGAAGCGCTCGGAACCATCCGAAAACAACTCTCGGAAATGGGTTCGACTACAAATGAAGATGGAAAGCTAGATCAGGCAACTTTGCGGGCCGCAGTTCGACTCGTCCAACCCATGACTTATGGAGTCTCGGGAAACGGCACGGGAAAAGTTCGCCTTCCCGAGGACTACCAGTACGACGATGGTTCTCCCAAAGACGTCGTGAAAGCAAAGACCCTCTTTGGTAAGAGGGCTGACCTCAAGTTTGTCGATGAACCAAACGAGCGACGGAAGCGGGGGAAGCGACGAGCGCGGGAACCCAGAAAATCTGCGCGCCCAAGAAAAGCTCCCCCTATTGATTCCAGGTCTGCGCTAGCTGAGTGGTTGACAGCACCGGAGAATCCGCGCTTTACCACCGTCATCGCCAACCGACTCTGGAAACTCTGTATGGGGCGTGGCCAGATCGAACCGGTGGACGATTTGAAGAGCGACTCCAAGGCCTCGAATCCAAGGCTCATGGTTCAGCTCGAGAAGCTGATGATCGATCTCTCCTACGACCTTCGTCAATTTCGTAGGGTTCTCTACTCAACCGAGGCGTACCAGAGAGAAGCCTCCTCCTATGCACCCGGGCTGGGCGAAAAGTATCACTTCGAGGGTCCGCTCCTTCGCCGCATGGGCGCGGAACAGATCTGGGACTCGATGCTCACTCTTGCGGTTCAAGATATCGATTCAAAAATCAAGCCCCCGGGCCAACGAGCTGCTTCCGTCTACCAACAGTATGAGGAGTTACGAGACCTACCCCTCGCCGAGGTCCGTCAGCAGGCAGAGGCCCGCTCCCTCCGATACAAAGACCCTGAAGCGTTTCGGGAGATGATGGGCACACAAGCCAAAAAGAGACGGCAGGAAGATTCCAAGAACACCCGGGAGCGGCGAAAACACCGCATGAATCTCCAGCGAAAGCTCAAACTGGCACGCCGACAAAAAAACAAGGAAAACGAAGAATCGATCCTGGCCGAGCTTGACGAGATGCGAGACGACGACCTCGTCAAGAATCGAGAGCGAAGCATGCGGGGAATGGTCCGGGCCTCGGACCTTCCTTCTCCGGCTCCTCCTGGTCACTTCCTGCGGCAATTTGGCCAGTCGGACCGGGAGCTCATTGACGGATCCCATCAAGACGCTTCGATTCCCCAGGCGCTCAATTTGCTGAATGGTTTCGTCGAAACAAGGATTCTCAACAACCGGTTCTCCACCCTGATTGTCGACATGCGAAACGCCAAGGAGCCGGCGACAAAAATTCGCACCGCGTATCTGGCCATCCTCAATCGGGAACCCCTCGAAGAAGAGCTGAACCTCTGGCTAGAAGACCTCAAGTTTGAAGGCACCGATATCTACCAGGACGTCATCTGGACTCTTCTCAACACACACGAATTCCTTTTCATTCAATAGACCGGGACCTGGCAAAGGCAAGACCTCCCAAAGGCAAAACCTCATGGATAAAAACCTTCTGAACGGACTGGATGAGGTCTCTCGACGTAATTTTTTGGCGACCTCCGCCAAGAGCCTCCTCGGGATGAGCGCCATGCCTCTCTTTGCTCGTCTCGCATCGGGGCAAACGACGCCGGGAGCCGGTCTCATGCCGGCTACCGCTCGAAACGTCATTTACCTCTACATGAGTGGCGGGATGTCCCAGCTCGATACCTTTGACCCCAAGCCCGGAGAAGAAAATCAGGGCCCGGTGAAGGCCATCCCCACCAATGTTCCCGGCGTGCAAGTTTCGGAGCATTTCCCGAACATGGCGCGCCATATGGACAAAGTAGCCGTCCTCAACTCGATGCGCACGACCCAGGGCGCCCATGCCCAGGGGAAGTACTTCATGCATACGAGCTACGAGATGCGGGCCACCATCCGTCATCCAAGCCTCGGAGCCTGGCTGAATCGGATTGACGGCCCTTCGAATCCGACACTGCCGGGTCACGTGGCGATCGGTAATGAGCTCTACGGCGCCTCTTCCGGCTTCCTCGAGTCCAACTTCTCCCCCCTCCCCATCGGAGATCCGGAGGCGGGACTCCAGAACAGCACCCTCGTCAAAGGGCTGACGGAAGAACGCTTCCACGATCGCCTTTCTCGAATCCAGAAGCTCAACGCCGCATTCGTCAAGAAGTACGACCAGAAGAATGTGAGGGCGTATTCCGACATCTACGACCAGGCGGTGAGCTTGATGAAGTCGGTCGATTTGAAGGCCTTTGACTTGAAACCGGAAAGCGAAGCTCTGCGAGAAGCCTACGGGAAAGATCGTTTCGGTCAGGGATGCCTTCTTGCACGGCGGCTGATCGAACACGGCGTCCGCTACGTCGAGGTGGTCAGCGATGGCTGGGACACTCATAACCAGAACTTCGATGAGCTGGCTCAAAAAGGTCCGGCACTTGATCAAACCCTGGCAACCCTGCTCGCTGACCTTTCGTCCCGCGGACTCCTTGAAGAGACCCTCGTGGTCGTGGCAACAGAGTTTGGCCGCACACCACGCATCACACAGGATCGGGTAGGACGCGATCACTTTCCTCAGGCCTTTTCCTGTCTTCTTGCCGGAGGAGGCATTCAAGGCGGAGTGAAGTATGGTCGCACAAGTAACACGGGCGAGGAGATCACGAAATCGCCGGTCTCCGTCCCCGACTTCAATGCGACCATTGCCTACGCCCTGGGATTGCCCCTTGACCACATCTTGATGTCCCCTTCGGGAAGGCCGTTTACGGTTGCCCACAAGGGAAGACCGGTAAAAGCTCTCTTCAGTTAAGATCGTTCGACTCGTCTGAGCTCCCCATCACTAAGGACGTCAGGATCCATGTTCACTCCGTCAAGAACGAATACTTCCGTGGCACTCGCTCTCATGCTATCTGCGTTCTTCGTTTTTCCCGATCGTGGTCGGGCTCAGAAAATCGACTTCAGGAATCAGGTTCTCCCGATCCTCAAGTCCCGGTGCTTTGAGTGTCATGGAGCGCCCACGAAGACATCAGCCGGGCGCAAGAAGAGAGTCAAGGGGGGGCTGCGACTCGACGGCAAGGGCTGGATCCTTCTGGGAGGTGATGGAGGAAAGGTTCTCTCTCCGCAAGACGCAAAACGAAGCTCACTCTACACCCGAACCGTTCTTGATCGAGAAGATCCCGACATCATGCCGGCAAAGGGAAAACCTCTCAGCTCAAAAGAGACCGGACTCCTTCGTCAATGGATCGAGCAGGGTGCGGACTTTGGAGCCTGGAAAGGGGACACGGGCGCGGAGATTCCGAAGGCTAGTTCGGGAAAGAACAGCACAAAGAACGACTCGCGCGAGTTGATTCAACTCCTTGACAAACTGGGCGCCAAGCTTCCTTTTCCGGAGCAAAAAGCTCTGATCGGGGCAAGAGACAGTATGGGGCGGATCGTACCGGCAATCCCGGGGAGCCCTCTTTTGCGGGTGGACTTCATTTCGAAGGAAAACAAGATTCAAGACGTCAACGTCGAGAAACTTGCCTCGGTGAAGGGCAACATCACCCAGCTCGGTCTCGGTCGTACTCGCATCACCGATGAGTCGTTAAAAGTCATCGGCAAGATGTCCAGGCTGACCCGGCTCGACCTCAACAACACGGAGATTTCCGATGCGGGCGTGGCTCATCTTTCTCCGCTGACCGAGCTCCGTTACCTGAACCTCTACGGTACTTCGGTCACGAATCAGGGGCTGAGCGCACTCTCCAGCCTTTCGAACCTACGGTCTCTCTACCTCTTTGAGACCCAGGTGACCGACGAGGGAACAAAGCAACTTCAGACAAAGCTGCCCGGGTTGAAGATTCATCTGAAGCCTGATCTTTCAAGCCTTCCTACCGGCGACGGGCAAGGTCGCCGCCGACGCAGGCGGTAGCTCAAATGCTCTCCTTGCGATCTCCGGTCACGGAGGTTTCGCTCAGATGCCCATGGATTCCAGCACGGACTCGATCGCGTTGGCCCAGCGCCGATAACCCTCTTCACTGAGATGAAGGGCGTCGGGCATGACCTCCTTTGAAACCGATCCGTCGACTTCCTCGAACACCGAACCGATGTCCAGATACCGGACCCGCTCGTCCTGGTAACGCCGGATGATCTGGTTGATGGCGATGTTGTTCAGTCTTCCTGAATCAAATTGAGTACGACCGCGCGGGAAGATGCCAAGAAGAAGAATCTTCGTCTTCGGGGTCCGCTCCTGGATCAGATCCAGCACGGCCCGCACACCTTCCGCCACTTCCTTCGGGTCCTGCATGGAATGACCGGTGTTGTTGGTCCCGATCATGACCACGGCAACCCTGGGCTGGATTCCCTTGAGATTGCCATACTGAAGTCGCCAGAGGACATGCTCCGTTCGATCACCGCTGAATCCTAGATTCACGGCCTTTCGGTTGGAATAGAACTCCTTCCACACGGCTTTTCCCGGACCTTCCCAGCTCTGAGTGATGGAGTCGCCGATGAAGACGAGGTCAACCTTGCCCCTCTTCTTCTCCACCCGTTCGTTTGTGAGGAGCTGTCGTTTCCTCCACCATCCTTCAAATCCCCGGGTTGCCGGAATTGTCGCCGAGTTCACGTCGAAAAACTGACGCTGATCCCGATATTGCTTCGAAATGGCGGAAAAAACCGAGGCGTAGGCTGGAACGGCATGGACGCTGGTCATCTCCTGAGGATCCTTGGCAAGATCAAACAGTTGCCACTCGCGGGAACGTGGAAAATACATGAGCTTGTGATTCAGGGTCCTCACTCCGTCATGGAGAGGAACCATGTGCACCGAGACGTTTTCGTAGTAGGCATAGTAAATACTCTTTCTCCAGTCGCCCGGAGCCATGCCTTCGTTTTTCAGCAACGGCAGGATGCTTCTCCCTTGCATCTCATCCGGTACTTTCGCTCCGGCCATCGAAAGGAAGGTCGGAGCATAGTCGATGTTCTGAATCAGGGCGGTTGATTTCGTTCCAGGCTTCAGGACTCCTGGCCAGCGGATGAGAAAAGGCATCTTCAACGATTCCTCGAACATCCAACGCTTGTCATACCAGCCGTGCTCCCCCAGATAAAAGCCCTGATCCGAACAGTAGATCACGACCGTATTCTCGGCAAGACCCGACTCGTCCAGATAGGCAAGCATCTGGCCAACGCTTTCGTCCACCGCAGCAATGCAACCCAGATAGTCCTTCATGTAGCGCTGATACTTCCAGCGAAGAACGTCATCGTCGCTGACCTCACCGGCACGCATCCTCTCGAGAAACGCTTGATTCTCCGGTTCATAATGAGCATCCCAGTCCGCCTTCTGGGCGTCGCTCATCCGTCTATATTCGCCGTTTCTGTGGGCACCTGCGAAGTATCCGGGAAACTCGTTTTCCCCGTGAAACTTGGCATCATGCCCCCAGTGAAAATGATCCCGGAGGGTCATTTCATTTTCTTGCAGAAGACTCGATCTCCCCGAATAGTCATCGAACAGCGAGTCCGGCTCGGGAATCGTCTTGCCGTCGAACAGGGCAAGGTGCCGTTTCGCCGGAGCCCAGTTGCGGTGGGGAGCCTTGTGTTGACACATGAGCATGAACGGTTTGTCCGGGTCCCGGTCCTCCTTCAACCAGGTAAGGGCAAGGTCGGTGACGATGTCCGTGCAGTATCCCTCATACCTCTTTTTGGATCCGTCCATCTGCAGGAGGTCCGGGTTGTAGTAATGACCCTGCCCCGGCAGGACTTCCCAGTAGTTGAACCCGGTAGGATCCGAAGAGAGATGCCACTTGCCAATCATCGCCGTCTGGTATCCAACCTGCTGCAGAATCTTGGGGAAGGTGACCTGACTTCCATCGAAGAGGTTCCCGTTCCTGCGAAATCCATTGAGGTGGCTGTGCTTGCCCGTCAAGATGCTGGCTCTCGACGGACCGCAGATTGAATTGGCGCAAAAAGAGTTGTAGAAGACCGCCCCTTCTGCCGCAAGCCGATCCATGTTCGGCGTCTTGTTGATCTGGGAACCATAGGCTCCGATTGCCTGGACCGCGTGGTCGTCGGAAAAGATGAAGAGAATGTTCGGCCGCTTCTTGCTTTCCGGTCCCGGTTGAGCGTTTCCGGGGGAAGAAAAGGCGACCACCAAAAGAAGAAGCCCGATCCATTTTCGTGACTGGGCCCGTGAAACGGAACACAAGGATCGACCGACACAGGCGGACCCATTTCTGAATCGGGGGCAAATCATCCGAACCTTCTCCTGACGAAACATCGGGCCTGAGTCTCCGGTAGTAAAAGGATGTATGGTTGTGAGCCGCCTTCCCAGCTACTCCCCGGTTGTAAACACATAATCGAAGTCTTGAATCGGATTGTTGTTCCAATCCCGAAAAGCGCTCCGAAGGGGGAGAATGTAGGTCGTATTCGGCTTCAGCTGCTCATCGAGAGTATAGACAAGAACCCGACTCGATGCATCCCAGGATGAGCCACCGAGAGGAGGAAACTTCCAGTCATCATCGGGTATTTCCTTCCTGGAGAAACCTCGCCCCGGACGCATCTTCTCGGAAAAGGTGAGGCGAATCTCTTTCAAGTTCAAGTCGACTCCAGTTTCCTGGCAAGCCGGAGTCGCCGACGCAAGAACCGGAGGATCCCGATCATCACTGGTCTCGGTTTCAAACCCCAGGAACGAGACAGAGACCGGGATGCCAAAGTGATCCTTGAACACTTCATGGGCGGGAATGAGGTAATTTTCGCCCGGGAGGAGTAGCGATGTCACAAGAACAACGACTCGGTTTTCCTCCTCCAGATGAACCGAGCGGATCTTCAA
>JAJDCM010000126.1 GCA_029260825.1 Planctomycetota bacterium
GGTCCGGTGTCGGTGTAAAGCCCGTCGAGGACGAGGGCGTGGAAATGTGGATTGAGATTCACCGATGAGCCGAATCGTTGTGTAAACGTCACCGTGCCCGAACGACCGTCCGGAATTCCCCGCTTCCGTCCAGCGGATCGATACCAGGAAAGAACCGTTCGAAGAAAGACCGCTCGTACAGCCCGGCAAAGCTCGCGATCGAAGGCCACCAGATAGCGGATGCGAAAGGGCAGTGTCAAAACCCACTGGCGGACGGGAACGCGGGGAATAACGTTGTCGACGAGGTGTGCCGCAAGGTCGGCCATGCGACGTGCTCCACACGACGGGCAAAATCCTCTCCGCTTGCAGGAAAACGCGACCACCGCATCCTTACCGCACGACGAACAGTGTACTCGAGCAAAGCCACGAGCCAGAATCCCACAATCCAGGAAGTCGCGGAGCTCGCGGATCACGAAGAACGGAAGTCCCGAACGGGAAGGGTCGGAATCAACCTGGGCAAGGAAAGTTTCCAGGTGTTTCGCCAGGACTCGATAGAGAACGGATGTTTCCGGAGCTCGACGCCTGTAGGAACCGCTCGGAGGGCACGACGGTCCCCGGGGAGCCGGAATCGCGGTTGAAGAGTCGACAACATCCATCGAAAATATCGACGGACTTGCGAGGATTCGGTTACGAGCGGTATCGCCCGGTACCTGCTTCGGAGCCTATTCGGCCCAGGTAAGTCCGGTGGATGGAGCCGACGGATGCAACCGACGATCGTCAGGTCCTGAATTGACCCGGGGGCAATCCCTGTGTCAGATTCGGCCTTGGCGCCTGAGGCAAACGCAAGATAAGGCCGAATTGGTCAGGATCGGGACTTGGGGCAGTCCGGAATCGTCGGGAGGCCTGGACAACCGGGCTTGCCAAGGACATCCTCCCGTGAACAATTGGGGTATGAATACTCAAGGGCCAACTTGCGTCAAAATCAGCCTCTCTTTGTTGATCTCTCTGATCACCTTGACCGCATCTACGAAAAGGCGCGTCCTCTCTATGAACGCGCCTTGGCGGCGTGCGAAGAGCTGCTAGGGTCCGAGAATCCCCAGACTGCGGCTTGTCTACTAAATCTTGCCTCCTTGCTTGGAGACCAGACCCATTTGGCCACCTTCGCCACCCGAACTAACTGGCGAGAGCGAGACTCGATTTGCACCTTGCTCAAAAAAAGAATCGGGCTCGCTTCGCTTCGCCAAACCGGAACACTCGGCCCTTCCACCTTCGCTCTCCGAGCCTCGGCGGACAAGTCGGGCTCGGCGTTCACATTGGCGCTACTTGCGCCGAAGAACGGCATCGACCTGACGGCATGACCGAAGGAATTCAAAGACAAACAACAAAGAGGAGTCGCCTGACGGCATGACCCCAAAGAAAACTTGTAAAGTAGTAAGAGTTATTTCGTCGTGATACGCCTGGAGGGCCGACAGCCGAGGTAGTTGTACCGGGAATCGGGCGCGCTGTGGTTGCGGTAGGCTGACCGCGCAACCGAGGCGGTGCTGGCGAAGCCGCCGCCACGGTAGACGCGGAGGCGAGCGCCTGACACCTTTCGTTCTCCGTTTCCTGGAGTCACCGGCAAATTGTAAAGCCCATACCAATCCCGACACCACTCATTTACGTTCCCGTGAACATCGTGAAGACCAAACCGGTTGGCCTTGAAACGTCCAATGGGTGAGTGCACGGTGTAGCCATCGTCGAACCCGGACTCGTACTTCCAGGAAGAGGACCCGCCGTTCTTCTCCGCGAATCCATCTGCAATATTCGCCGTACCCTGAAGTGAGGTCACCTCGTTTCCGGGGAAGTAGAACGTGCTCGTCCCGGCCCGAGCCGCAAACTCCCACTGCGCCTCGGTCGGGAGCATGAGATCAAGACGACGCATTGCGTCCTCGCATTCATCCCAACTCACCTGCTCCACCGGATGAAGACCCATCAGCCTTTTCCTCTTTCTCGCCGGTGTCCGGTCCCAGTTCGCTCGATAATCGTGGGCCCCGTAAAGGCTCGGGTTCTTCCCCACGAAACGTTCCCACTGGGTTTGCGTCATCTCGTACTTCGAGAGGAAGAAAGAGTCGAGCGTCACCTCGAGGACCGGTCCTTCGTCGCTCTGGGCATCTTTGTCGTAGTTGGGCGCGTCGGGGTCTGTCTTTTGAGCCCCCATCCGGAACATGCCCCCGGGAATCAGCACGAAAACGATTCCCATTTCTTCGGTCAGGACCAGTTCGCCGTTCTCGTCACGATCGGGAATCTCGCCGGTCTGGAGATGCGCGAATTCCCAAAGACCGGAATCGGGGTCGCGTCCGATCGGCACCAGCCCGAGCTGGGGTTTGAGGGTGAGATCGGTGTACTGGGGGCACTCGTCCCGGATAGACGTGATGGCTTCTTCCCACTCCACGTCATATTTCTCGATGGTTTCTTGGTGGACGGTGCGGGCGAATGTGAGGCGTTTTTCGACATCGGTAACGGTTGTCTCTAGGTCGTCAAGCTGGGACAGAAGGTCGATGAGGACCGAGTGTCGCCAGGCGAGCGATGGATCGGCCTTCTCCCAGATGGGCTCCTCATCCTGTCCTTCTTGGAGGATGCCTGAGACGACCTGCTTGAGGTAGACCTCCTGTCGAACGCGGAGCGATGCTTCGGCGTGGGATGCGCGCCTGGAAACGACCGCCTTGGCGTCAACAAGCCAGTTCCCCATTGGGGCGACCATCGAAGGGATGCAAGGCCAGAGCCTCTTGGCACCCTTCTGAAGTTGGATCACCTTCCAAATGTCGCCTAGGAAGCCAGGGCCTTTATGATGAGGCGCGTCCCCTTTATGAGCGAGCCCTTGCGATTTATGAAAAGGTGCTTGGCCCGGATCATCCCTTGACGGCAACAAGTCTAGGCAACCTGGCGCTTTTCGACGCAAGTCTCGGTGAGCACACCCGGGCCTTCGTTCGATCGAAGAGAGCGCTCGCATCCAGCGAAGCTCATATTGAACGAGTTTTTGGTTCACTAACCGAGTCGGAGAGGATCCGGTCCTTGCGAGGTTTTCTCGGGAAGCTCGAGACATTTCTGAGCCTTGCCCGGATCGCTACAGAACGCGAGGCCGAAAAAGATGCTCACGCGGCCCTCGTTCGCTGGAAGGGGCAAGTCTTCCGAAGCCTTCTCTCCCGGAGCGAGGGCGGAGCCGCCTCTCCTGAAGAGAAACAACTTCTCGGCCGGCTCAGAGCCTGCCAGCAGCAACTTTCGGACACGCTCTACGAGCCGGCGGTCGTGGAAAGCAAGAGAGCCCCACGCGAAGCTACGCTCGAGCGTCTTCGAAAGACGCGGAACAAGCTCGAGCTCGACCTTTCGCGGATGCGGGGGGAGGGAGAGGGAAGGGCGGAGATCAAGAGCGGGGTTAGTCGATTCCGCCAGCGGCGAGGAGTCCCGGGTTCAGGGGTTGCCGAGATCCATGAGATTGCGAACGGTGCAGAGACCCCTCGCCTTTTCCTTGAAAAGAAGACGGCGACCGAGGAACGGATCAAAAACGAGATGCCGAACTACCAATACATTCATCTCGCGACCCACGGCTACTTTCAGCCCGAGGGTTTACCGTCGATGTGGAAGAACTCGGAAGAGGACGGATCGGAGCGGGGTCAGATCGAGATGCGTGAAAAGGAGCGGGTGATCACCGGACTTCTTCCCGGGCTGCTGTCGGGTCTTGTTTTCTCGGGAGCGAACGCGGACCCCGAGCGGGGGAAACTCTCCGCATTGCGGACGGCGCCGCTCGAGATGCTCAGGAGAAACCGTGCGGAGGACGGCGAGGGGTTGCCGTCGACGTGGGGTGCGTTTGTGCTTGATGGGGATTGGAGATGAGTCCCAAAAGTTT
>JAJDCM010000127.1 GCA_029260825.1 Planctomycetota bacterium
CCAGCTCTTCGGTCCGGTTTTGATGGGTTTCGGGTGGTGCTTGCTCCGCTCCTCGCTGGGCCCAGGTGAAAGCGACTGCTTCGTGAGCTGTTGAGTTCGTTGAAGCAGTCGCTTTTCATTGATTATCAGGCGGCAAGAAAGGCTTCGAGTTTGTCCAGGGAGGCCTTCGTTCCTTCGGCAACCATGCCGCACATTTCTTTCATCGGGAAGCCGACCTGAGTCATTTGAAGGCGTGTGCCTTTTCCTTCTTCGATGAATTCAATGGTGACGGTTGATTCAAGGGACTGGGGGGATCCGTCTCCGATTTGGATCTTGCAGACGAGGCGTTCGGGGGGCGTGACTTCTTCGTAGGTTCCGATGTAGGACATGCTGCCGTAGCCATCTCCTTCCATGTCGTGTCGGAACGTGCCTCCGGTGCGAAGGTCGATCGTTGAGTTCACGTTGCGTGTTTGGGCGCATCCCCACCATTTTTCGATTTGTTCGGCTTTGGTCCATGCGTCGAAGACTTTTTCTCGGGGATAGTCGAAGTAGCGGGTCATCTCCAGTTTGTTGTCGCCGATGGTCACGCTTGAGCTCATGATTCGGACTCCTTCTTTTCTTGGTGTTCGAGAAACTGATCCAAGGCATCGAACTGCTGCTCCCAGTATTGCGCGTACTGCTCGATCCACTGGCGCGCTACCCGAACTGCTTGGGGGTTCGTTCGCATGCGATGCACCCGGCCCGATTTCCGCCGGATCAATAGCCCGGCTCTCTCGAGAACTTGCAGATGTTTTGAGATGGCAGGGAGTGACATGCGAAAGGGGCGGGCCAGCTCGGAAACACGGCGTTCTCCTTCGGCGAGCATTTCAAGAATGCGCCTTCGAGTGGGATCACCAAGAGCCGAGAAGATCAGCGTCAGTTGTGCCTCATGATTAACCATGTGGTTAAGTATGGCGCGGTCGGGCCATCGGTGCCAGATAAAAATTAACTAATTGGTTAAGTATTATTTGGCCGAAGGTTGCTTGATTCATCAGCCTGGGGCATTCCCAGGGGCCGGAGAAGGCCCGGAATTTGGGGCTTGGGTCAGCCCGGAAAACTAGCCTGGGTCAGCCCGGAAAACTAGCCTGGGGCATTTTGGGATGAAGGAGGTTTGATCCGCTAACGCATGTATTGGTAGTTGTTTATGGGTTCTTATGGCCGGTTTGGAAGCGATTCTGCAGCCGCTGGGCAAGCTTGGCGCAGAGGACAATCACCGTCGTGGGTAGGACGATGAACTTGAACTCGCTCCAGAGGGCAAGCACTCCCCACTGACTGAAAAACTTGCTCGGTGAAATTGGAGACACCTGGATTGGTGTCACCGGAAAGAAATATCGGTGGTTTGAGAACGGGGACCAGAATCCGATCCCATGACCTCCGTTCGTGAACGCATCAAGGATTCCATGGGAAGCGATGCACAGGAATAGATAGGAAAAGAGAATCCTGAACCCGGGCGGCTCATTCCGGCGACGACGTACGAAGATCGTCACCATCCAGGCAAAAAGGAGAGCGAATGGAAGCGAATGACTTAGGCCCCGGTGTCCCAACAAGCTTGCGTAAGGAATGCCCAGAAACAGCCCGATCGTGTCAAGGTCAGGGCACGCAGCGAGCGCTGATCCAAGGAAGAGGTAACGACGCGGAAGAACCTTGGGCGGAACCAGCACCCCGAGCGAAGACCCGACGTAGACATGGGCAAAAACCGTAGGCATCGAAGAATCAACCCCAGAACGTCAGGCCACCAGGAAGGCCAGGATCGCCTTCATGAATGCGGGCAAATCAGGAGGTCGACGTGCAGTTATGTGATTCCCATCGACCACTGCCGGCTCATCGATCCATGTGGCACCGGCATTTTCCAGATCATCTTTGATTCCTGGTGTGCTGGTCACGGTCTTTCCCCGGACGATCTTTGCCGAGATCGGGATCCATCCGGCGTGACAAATGTAGGCGACCATTTTTCCCGATTCGTCGAACTCACGGGTCAGGGATAGTACCTTAGCGTCTCTCCGAAGTTTGTCAGGAGCGAATCCGCCCGGGATCACGAGCCCGTCAAACGAATCCGATTCAACCTCCGCGATCGAGACGTCTGCCTTTGCCGGATATCCGTGCTTTCCCGCGTATATCGTCCCCGCGGAAGGTCCTGCAACCACAACCTCTGCGCCAGCCTCGACGAGACGCAGGTGAGGATACCAGAGTTCGAGATCCTCGTACACGTCGTCAACAAAGGCCAGGATGCGTTTACCAGTGAGAGGAGCCATGGGGTTTCTCCGACGTCATGATGTTCTTTTTCTCGTTGCCCCGATCCGAGGGTAGAGAGGAAGGTAACACGACATGTCCCAAAGGTCTCGCTCGTACCCCCGCAGCTCGAGGACGATCTGATTTCCTGACAGGGCAGTACTTTTGGTTGGCAGGGAGGCGGGGGCCTTTGCGAGAATCAACGGCTGCTGGTGGGGCCGTCGTGGGCAGTTGCTTGCCATGCGCCGTTTCGTCTCGAGGAACGAGGACCGTCAAAGCTCATGCATGCTGCAAAGGTGCTACTCTCTGCAATCACACTGCTCTTCTATCTGGCTCCCGCTCGCGGCCTGGAGCCCGTCCGGTTCTCCCGGGATATCCAGCCCATCCTCGAGACCTCCTGCTACCGTTGTCATGGAGCAAAGAGGATAAAGGCCGGGCTCCGTCTTGATGGACCCGATTTCATCCGAAACGGTGGCGCTTCTGGTCATGTCGTCCGTTCAAATCATCCCGAAAAGAGTTCTCTTTTTCTCCGCATCAATCTGTCAGAAGATGACTTTGATCTCATGCCGGCTGACGGAGAAAAGCTCCCCGCCGACCAGATTGAACTGATTCGACGATGGATCGAGGAAGGTGCCTCGATGGAATCGAGAGCGCCTCCACCTCCCGAGGAGTTTGCTCGGTTCGGGATCGTCATCCTTCCCGTTGCTGCGGGGTCAAAGCTCCTGTCGGTCAGTTTTCGAGCATCCACTGAAGGAGCAAAAGACAGGGTCGCCGATCTTGAGTCTTTCGCGAACGAGCTTGTCTCTCTCGATCTCTCCCGGCTTTCATTTGATGATGAAGATGCTTCCGTGCTGAAAAGATTCATCAACCTCCGGGAACTCAACCTCTCCGGAACAAAGATAACGGACCGAATCCTCCCTGACCTTGCCGCCCTCGAAACGCTCGAGATCCTGAATCTCTACGGGAGTCAGGTTTCCGACCTTGGCCTGTTATCGCTCATGGAGGCATCCTCTCTCAAAAGAGTCTGCCTGGCCGATACTCTGGTCACTTCGATCGGGATTCAAAAACTACGGCAACGCCGGCCCGACCTCCTCATCGAGGACGGCACAGAAAAAGGCGTACCTCTGGTGCCTGGTGAAGAGCCTGCTCCGGGGCCGATAAACGCGATCTGTCCCGTCTCCCGAGAGCCCATTGATCCGGACATGTACTACGTCTATCAGAATCAGGTCATCGCGTTTTGCCGTGCCGAATGCCGGGCCAGATTTGTCAAGGAACCGATCAAGTGGGCGAAGTCGGTCGATGGCTTCATCCGATTGCCGGACGCCCCCTCGGAAAAGATAACCGAGGCAATCAAACCCATCTCCGCGTCGCCGCAGAAAGCCGTACGACATACAGTGCTCGCCGCGGACGCATCAAAGGGGCGCGTAGCGATTGTAGGTGCGGATGGAAAGATCGAGTGGGAGGCCAAGACTAGCAACCTCCACGATCTTCAGATCCTGGCGAGCGGCAACATTCTCTTCCAGAAAAGCTGGACCGAACTCGTTGAGATGACTCAAGAGAAGGAAATCGTCTGGTCCTACAATTCGGCCACCCAGAACGGGAATTCGGGAAAAGCCGTCGAGGTTCACTCCTTTCGTCGACTCGAGAATGATGTGACCATGATTGCTGAAAGCGGCCCTTGTCGCATCATCGAGGTTGACAGGGATGGCAAGCTTCTCCGCTCCATTCCCCTTTTGGTCGAGAATCCTCACCCTCATCGTGATACCCGTCTCGTGAGGAAACTCGCCAATCATCACTATCTTGTTGCCCACGAAGGAGAGGGAGCGGTTCGAGAGTACAGCCCGGATGGTGAGATGATATGGCAATACACCGTACCCCTGTTCGGCCGGGAGCCCCGGGGTGGCCACGGGCCGGAAGCCTGGGGGAACAAGGTTTTTTCGGCAATCCGGCTTCCCAATGGAAACACCTTGATCTCGACCGGCAATGGTCATTCCGTGCTCGAAGTGAATCGGCAGAAGGAGATCGTTTGGCAGGTGACCCAGGATGAGCTGCCCGGAATTCGACTGGGCTGGGTGACCACCCTCGAGGTCTTGCCCGGCGGGAATTATCTCATTGGCAACTGTCACGCCGGGCCAGATCAACCTCAGATCATCGAAATAACTCCCGAGAAACGAGTTGTCTGGACCTTCAGAGACTTTGAACATTTCGGGAACTCGCTCTCGAACAGCACGCTGATCGATCCCCAGGAAGATATTCATTTCTACCGGACGAAGGTAAAGCCGATCCTCTCCCGGAATTGTTATGAGTGTCACGGAGATCGAGATGCAAAGGTGCAAGGTGAGCTCTGGCTTGCTTCCCGCGCGAACGTCACTCAGGGAGGAAAGTCAGGAGCCATCTTCGATCCAGTGTTTCCCGAGCGAAGCCGCATTCTTCGCTTCATCAACCATGAAGATGAAGACCATCAAATGCCGCCCA
>JAJDCM010000128.1 GCA_029260825.1 Planctomycetota bacterium
TGGTTTTCGGCCCCATCGATCGTAGAAGCGCCATCAAGATCCAGTCGCTAAAACCCGAGGTCGTTCCTTTCGATCCCGAAAAAACTGAAGATTACTGGGTCTACGATGAAACCGATCCGGCCCATGCAGCCGCGCTCTCTTATCTCGATTATCCGGACTACCCGGTACCGGTTGGCGTGTTCCTTGAAAACGAAGCCGGCGTCTTCGAGAACCTCATGGTTCGCCAGGAAGAAGAGCTCATCGAGAAGCGAGGAGTCGGCGATGTCCAGAAGATGGTGGCGGGAAGCCAGACCTGGGAAGTGAAGTAGCGAGACCGAGTCAAAAAGCCAAAAAGACAGATTCAATCGACCGTAACCTGGCAAGGCTCAGGGTACGGTCGATTTTTTTTTGCGACGTCCGAGTGCTTATTTCCCCCGGAGCCTGGTCTGTCCCTGGAGTTCTTCCATGGTCTCCGCCCGCCACAGAAAGACATTCAGGAGCGGACCGGGAAGAAGCCGGGTTTCCAGCAATGAGCGCAGACTTTCCACCCCGTTGACCTGATGCTGTCCAAGAACATAGATCAAGTCCCCCGGCCGAACACCGAGTTTCTGGCACGGGCCCGTGGGATCAACCTCGGTTACATAGACCCCATAACGCAGCCGAATCGGCACCTCAATCCTTGCCGCCAGATCCTCGGTTAGCTGACGAGCGGCAATCCCAAGCCGTTCCCAGAGAAGATCCTCGACCCTGGCAAGATCGATGTTGAACTTCCGGTCCAATCCTTTTCTTCTCACCTCAAGTGAGATCTTCTCGCCGACCGACTTCTTGAAGAGAGCAAAGTTGAAGTCGAAAACATCCCGGACCGGATGGGTACCGACGGCATGAATGACATCACCGGCCAGCATGCCTGCTTTCCCGCAGGGTCCACTCGAGTCGAGTCTGAGAACCAGGAGACCACCCTCCTTCCTCGCGGCAAAGTTCCGGGATTCAATCCCGATTCGAATCATCTTCTCCGATCGGAAATCGAGCAGTCTTGAGAGGCTCTCCCTCACCCGATCCGCGGGAATCGCGAATCCGATCCCCTGACCCTCGGCAATGATGCCCGTATTGATGCCGATCACCGTCCCGACGATGTTGAGGAGCGGACCACCGCTATTACCGGGATTGATCAGGACATCGGTCTGGATCAGGTCCTTGTAGATCTCCTTCCCTTCGTAAAGAACAGGGCGGCTCTTCGCACTCACGACTCCGGTCGTTACGCTCGTTCCCAATCCAAACGGGTTTCCCAGGGCCACCACCGGCTCCCCAGCCAGGAGATCGTCAGAGCGACCCACCGGGAGCCAGGGGAACGGTCGGCCGGTCTCCGTCTGGATGCGGATGACGGCCAGGTCAACCTCCTCATCCCAGTTGACAAGCTCTGCTGGAAGCTGGGAACCGTCGATCAGATGGACGGTGATCCGGGAGGCCTGGTTGACGACGTGATAATTCGTCACCACATAGCCCTCCGGGTCGAATATCAGGCCGGATCCAAGAATCATCTTCTCGTCGGCGACGATGTGATCTTCCCCCGGAACCCGGAATAGGGGGGGGACAACCCGCTCCGAGACTCGTTCGGTTGTGATGCTGACAACCGAAGGACCCGCTTTTTGGGCCACGCGAACAACCGGAGTCACCCGCCGAGGATCGACACCGTCATTGGCCTGGGCAAAACCGACCTGGCCCGCCACAAGAAAAGCCAGGGTGCTCAGAATCCTCATCCGGTTCTCCTCTCCTTCTCTTGCCCTAAACTTGATATACTCCTGGACCGCCATCCTTTTCCGTCAGGTAAGTCTTCAGCACACAATAGAATACAAACACTCCATCCCCCACCCGCAGGAAAGGAAGGAACCCTCGATGAGCCAAAAAGGCACCTGCCTCTTCGATCGGTCGGGACTCAACCCTCTGGTAGTCATTTTCGTCGTCCTCCCCCTAGTTCTCCAGTCCTTTGGCTGTGGAGGTGAAAACAATCCGGATCCGGCCCCTCCAGAGCCTCTTGAGGTCCCGTCAAACGCCTCGGAGATCGAGCGTCTAGCCGACACCCTCGAGCGAATCATGAAGCCCCCGCAGGAGGGAGAGGACGCTCCACCCGATCCTCTGGCCGAATATCCGCCGGAAATTCGGCGATTTCGACGGGTCTACGAGTTTGCCCTGACCAAGGGAATCGAGGACAGGATCAACATATTGACCCTTCTTCACCAGGAATTCCCGGACCTGTCCTTTGACGACGAGGTCCTGGCCGCTCTTGCTCACAACCACAACATCCGCCGCCGACCGGAAGAAGCGGCGAAGTACCACAAGAAGCTGCTCAAACGGCATCCAGAGAGTCTTGGGGTCTTCGCGTCGACCCGATACCTTCACGCGATCGCCAAACAGAATGGGGACAAGGAGGCGACCGAGAAGTATGCAGAGGCCATGCTCGACCTCATTTCCGGCCCGATGATCCAGGATCATCCCGAGTTTGCACAGGGAACCGATTTCTACCGGATCGAATACCTCGACGACCTCGGTCGAAAAGACGAAGCCAAGACCATCTGCCTGAGTCTCAAAGAAAGCACATTAGCCCAAGGCAAGGGACTCGAGCATCTCAAGGCCTCGACCATGCTCATCCAGCTCAGAAAAGACACCAAGGAGTATGAAAGCGCTCTTCGCGAGGCGCGCTATGCCTACGATCTTCGGATCGAAGAAGACAAGAAGTCGGGCCTCAAAGTGAAGCGCCCGCCCAGTCCGGATTTTGAACGTAGCGTGGCCGGTATCGCCCGGACCTGGATCGCCGAGAACTCGGAGGCCCTATCGAAACTGAAAGCCCTCGAAGAGGAGATCCGCCTCACGGCAATGCTTCGTGACAAGGAAGCGATCGCCGTGTTCAACAAAGCGCTCGGGAACAGCTGACCCGGAATCCTGGCGGGGTCAGGTGCCGATCTTCTCGATCCCTTCCACTTCTTTGAGCAGCTCCGGCGATTTGATCCGATCTGTAGTCTTCTGGATCAACTCGACGAGATCGTCCCATTTCTCGACCCACGACTCGGGAAAAAGCCCCTTGACGACACTTGCCACCGTGTCGATCCGGGGGACAAGGGCCGACTCCCGAAACTGCTCACGAACTCCGACCTGCAGGTGCTCATAGAAGGTCCCGTCGTCCTTCTTCTTCGGAACTGCCGCGGTGATGGAGAAGTCGCCAGCCGATTGTTTCGGTTCGGGAACGAACATCGATTGAAGGACCAGAAGAATCACGAACACATACATGAAACCCTTGGCCACACCGAGGATACCGCCCAGACTACGATCGTAGGCCTTGAGCCGGAGTTTTTCGATCAACCCCCGGCTGTAGTGCGTAACGATGGCAAAAAGGATCCACACCAGGAGGAACACGGCGACAAAGGCGATGATCTCCTGGGTGGGGTGGGGAAAACTGTGAACCTTGTCTTCGATCACCTTCCCCAATGGCTTGGCAAGTCGGCCTCCGAGGAAGAGGCCGAGAACGAGGCCCAGTAACCGGGTGACTTGCCAAACCATGCCTCGGAACAACCCGAGGACAACATTCAGCAAGATAACCAGTACAATTCCAATATCGAGGTAATTAACGCCCGAGTCCTTCAGGGGCAACTCATCGATCATGCTTTACCTTTCATCAGGCTTGGTCGGGATGAAGCGGAGATTCCAACAAACGTGGTATCTTCAACCCGAATTGAAACCTGACCTGGTCAAGGGGCTCACTCGGTTCGTATGATTCGGCCGACTGCAGGTAAATTCGAATCGGGGATCGCATTATCCCATTTCTTTTTGCCGGGAGAGATTTTTCTTCGTCATGGATCGGGATCCAGTCGGTTTGCTCTTGTTGCTTTCCCTGGAGATCCTCGCCGCCGCAACGATCTCGGGAACCCTCGTTCTTTTCTTGCGGGCCTGGGCAAGGCGTCGAGGGCGTTTGAGCGTCCCCGGTCCCGTTTCCACACACACAGGATCCATTCCCAAGCTCGGTGGCATCTCCATTCTTTTCACCCTGGGATGGATGCTCGCTCCCGGGATTGCTCTTTTGATCCAGAGACCCGACCTCCAGGCACTCCCCATTCCGGCCTCCGCCCGAAAAGGACTCCACTGGGTCTTGAGTGAAGTTGCGCCGACCTTTTCCACCTACTCGCGATTGATCGGGTTACTCCTTGGCTCGACGGTCATCTTCTGTTTCGGGCTGATCGATGACCTCCGCGCTCTGTCACCGCGATGGAAGATCCTGGGCCAAGCACTCGCCGCAATCATTCTTCTGGCTTCCGGGATCCGGACCGAATTCTTCGTTTCGGACCCCCTGAATATCGTCGTCACCTTTGTCTGGATCCTCGGGGTCACAAACGCGTTTAACCTCCTGGACAACACGGATGGACTCGCCGCCGGAGTCAGTCTCATCGGGGGAACCCTGCTTCTGATCGTTGCTTTCGTATCCGGACAGTTTCTCATGGCCGGATTCCTGGGCATCATGGTCGGCGCAACTCTGGGTTTTCTCATCTTTAACTTCCCTCGAGCCAGCGTCTTCCTGGGGGATGCGGGAAGTCAGCTCCTGGGATTTCTCTTTGCGGGCCTGAGTGTCCTGGAGTCTTATGTAACCCCGGAAAGCCCCGGGCTTTTTCCCGTCGCTCTCCCGCTTCTTGTCCTGGCGGTTCCCCTCTTTGACACGGCGGCAGTCGTCACCCACCGACTGGTCAATAGACGTCCCATTTTCCAGGGGGACACTCATCACCTGTCCCATCGCCTGATCCGGATGGGGCTTAGCCGATCTCAGGCCGTGATTTTTCAGTGGCTTTTGACCCTGAGCTGCGGAGTCACCGCCTGCCTTCTTCCCTGGCTTCCCCCCTGGGGCGTGGGGCTTGTCCTTGGGCAAGCGGTCGTTACCGTGGCCATGGTCTGGCTCTTGATTGGCGCAAAAGACCGGAAGAAGTCTCGAGAATAGACCGTAATCAACTTGGTATCTTGCGCTTGAGAAACATCAAGATCTTCTCATCAGCCCGCTGAATCGGACTTGGAAAGCACGCACCAGTACGATAACGTATGTCCCCAGGAATCGATGGAGACCGGTTGTATCTTCCCGAAGAAACTTGACCGAATCGAGAATTGGGAGAGTCCAACGGCTCAACAGACAGGCACAAAAGGTCGATACAGACCGATGACGTCTGTTTGTTGTGAGCTACTTCGACTTGTAGATCTTGTTCCAGTACTTGTCCGAATCTGCTCCCGTCAAAAGGGTGCTCAGGATGGTGCATCCGGCCCGACGGAGCATTTCGACTGAGGTTTCAACAACCTTTCGCGGAGTCTTTTTCATGCGGATGACAAGAACGATCCCGTCGACTCGAGCTCCGAGAATCGCCGCATCGGGAAATGCACCGACCGGAGGAGTGTCGAAAACAACGTAATGAAAGCGCTCCGTAAGATAACTCATGAGCTCTTCGGTCTTACCGCTGCCCAGATGGGCGGATGGAATCGTGGTCTGAGATCCTGCGGTGACGAGAGAGAGGTTTTCCAACCGGGTTGGAAGAACCAGATCCTGCAGGGGAATCTTGTCATTGGTCAGGTAATCGGAAAGTCCAATTCCCGGGGCAACGCCGAACAGGCTGGCCTGGCTGGGGCTCCGAAGATCTGCGTCCACGAGGCAAACACTGGTCGAGGGAAGATCAGCCAGGACAAGGGCAACGTTTGCCGCCGAAACAGATTTTCCTTCTTCAGGACGGGAACTGGTCAGGGCAAATGTCTGGACCGCTTTTTCCTGATTCGAGGCAAGAAGGCGGGTCCGAAAGAAGCGATACTGTTCCGCCAACGATCCCCGGGGATCGTGATACACCACGAGCCTCGGGTCGAGGCTTCGATCCATGATGACAAAGACCTCCCTCGACGCGAGGGGCTTCTTCTTGCGGTCTTTATTCTTGTCTTCGGGTTGTTGTGCAGTCATGAGAAAACCACTTTCAACCTGATTCTAGCTTGATTCGATCCACTTGAACACAGGACACCTCCAGGCCACGCGTCAATGATGAGGAACTCACTAGCATCGACCTTACTTCGCCTTGTGCGGGAACGCGCCCAGGGGGCCTCCCTCAAGACACTCCGCAAGGAGGGCGTCGAGAAGGTCACCGTCCTCGACGCGGCCAAACTCCAGGAACTCGTGGAACAGGCCGTCCAGCAGACGCTCCTCAAACGAGGCATCGAGCTGGGCGACGGCGAGCGGGACGCATTTCTTGCCGAGGCAGCAGAAAAAGTCAAGGACCTGATGCACGAGCGTGACTCCTACAAGGAGCGCACTCAATCCCTCACCGAAGAAAAACACAATCTCGCCGAGAGGCTCGCCCAGGAAGAGCAGACCCAGGAATCCTTGAAGCACGAAATCGAGCATCGTGACCAGACTCTTCAGGCCGAGCGCCAGTCTCACACTGAAAGCCTACAAAAGGAACGCCAGGTCTTTGAGGCCAAGATCAGCGAGGTCACGGAAGCTCTCGATCACGAGAGGATCAAGCTGGCTTCCCAGATCGATGTGCTGAAGCGAGACCTTGAGTCTACTCGAGACGAGCTTGTTTCCCAGAGAGCGTCTCAAGCCGACCGCCAGGAGCGGGAGATCGAGCTCGAACAACAAGTAGAACTTCTGGCAAAATCCAATGCAGAGAACGCAGCCGCCACGGCTCAATCTGCTTCCAGCCCTCTGGCGGAGGCAACCGACTCGACTCCGGTTGCCGATGAAGAAGCTGATTATCTTTCCGACCCGGCCACCGACCTTCCCCAGAGGCTACGGGAGGCAATCCTGGAGCTGATCCAGGCCAGGGCCGATCGACAAGACACCCAGCTGAGCGAGGAGTTCCTGGGAGACATGAATTCACTTGCGGATGGAATCGTGAACATCAGCGTTGGTATCCTCAATGATTTGCGGCGCCACGCTTTGTCCCAGGCACGAAGCGCGCAAAAAAAACGGATCGAAAATCTCGAGCGTCGCCTGGACAAACTCAAGGGCAACCTCGTTACTGCCGAGGGGTTATTGGAAGCAGCCCAATCTCAGCCGCTGGACGACTCAGGAGTTCCCTCCATGTATCGGAGCGCACAGGGCCTGAAGGGGGACGAACAGGGATACGAGAGCAAGAAAAAGCTACTGGAAGAAGTCTTCAATCAAAACGTCCTGCTCCGAGGACTCATCCAGGAAGGAGGAGCGAGTGACACCTGAAACCATGAGTGAATCATCCATTCCCGAGGAAAATCGCACGCCGCGAAACAACTCCCCGGAACCTGCACCTAAAACCCAGGCATCCGGGTCATCCGGAGGCTCACCGGAACAACAGCCCCGCTTTGCCACGACAGGCGGAGTGACGCCTTCCAAGCCCGGGCAGAAAGCAGACGATCCCAGCACCGAGTCGGAGTCAGGTGTACTCTACCTCGGGATTGATCTTGGTACTTCTCGGACTGCCATCGCCGGTTCTAATGGTGGGCGCTCGAGTGTTCCTTCGGTCGTTGGATATCCCAAAGACGTCGTGGCAAAGAAGCTCCTTGGACGGGACATCCTTTTCGGGGATGACGCATTCAAGAAACGACTTTCCCTCGATTTTTATCGTCCCCTCGAACACGGTGTCATCAAGTATTCGGACGGGGATGACAAGGCTTCCGAGAAGGCCGAAAACAACCGAAGAGCAGCGGCCGACCTCGTCCAGGAGGCGATTCGCATGGCCAATCCTCGTTCCGACGAGCTCATTTATGCCGTGATCGGATGTCCCGCGCAAGCAAGCCTGACCAACCAAAAAGCTCTTATCGATGCCGCAAAGGCAGTGGTGGATTCAGTCATGATCTGCTCCGAGCCCTTCGCCGTTGCCTATGGTCTCAATCGTCTTGACGATGTCCTGGTGATCGACATCGGCGCCGGAACCACCGACCTCTGCCGGATGAAGGGAACTCTTCCCGATGCGGAAGATCAGCTCACTCTCAACCTTGGTGGTGACTCGATCGACAACCTGCTGACCGAACTGATCAAGAAGAAATGCCCGGGCTCTCAGTTCACCATCAACATGGTCAAAGAGATCAAGGAGCGACATTCCTTCGTCAACCAGAGTCAGGATCCAATCAAGGTCGAGCTTCCCGTCGAGGGAAAGCCGACACTTTTTGAAATCACGGACGAAGTGCGAGAGGCCTGTCGATCCATCATTCCGCCGATCGTTGACGCGATCCGAAAGCTGATCTCCACGTTTGATCCCGAGTTCCAGACCGTTCTCAAGAACAACGTCCTACTCGGCGGAGGTGGTAGCCAGATCAAAGGTCTCGCCACGGCTCTTCAGAATGAGATGATCGAAAAGCTTGGTGAGGGCACGGTGGTCGCCGTGGAAGAGCCGGTTTACGCCGGTGCCAACGGCGCACTCCAGGTGGCCCACGACATGCCCCCAAGTTACTGGGAAAAGATGAAGTAAAACGACAGCAGATCAAGACGGTGGGCTGGCGCACAAAGCTCGGCCCACCGCCATCTGTCTCATCGCCCCATGAATAAAGGGCCCCGCTCAGCCGTTGGCTTTCCTCAAGTTGGCTTTCCTCAAATAGAAGTACAAGAGTCGAGACAACACCGACTCACGATAGCGAGACGTCGACCGAATATCGTCGATGGGGGCAATGTCGAAAGACAGGAGAGCTCTCACTTGCTCAACACTCTCGATCTTCCCTCCCTGATCGAGATGGTCTTCCAGAGCTCGGCATCGAACAACGGTCGGTGCCACGCTGTTCACCACGACCCGGTGGCCGGTTTCATCTCGAGTCACCGCAACACCCAGCTTGCTGATGGCTTGAGCGAACCTGGCTCCAACCTTGTGAAACCACTCGATCTCTCTCTTTCGTCGAGGAACCCGGATCTCCACGATCAATTGATCCAATGCCCGGACTGATTGTTTGTAGCCCAGGTAGTAGCGATCGAGAGGAACACGAACCTCGCCCCGAGTCGAGCGAAGAACCACTTCGGCTCCATAGGCCATGAGCACCGGGACTCCATCGGCGGCCGGCGACCCGTTAGCAATGTTTCCCGCCCACGTTCCCGCCGACTGAATCTGAACGGCCCCGACCTTGAGAGCGGCCGCGAGGAGGAGAGGGAACTCGGTCCGCACCTCTTCCGAGGCAATCACGTCCCAGTACGTTGTCAACATGGAAAGAACCAGAGCGTCTTGTTCCAATCGCGGCGCGGAATGCTCCGCTCGAAGGGGGGAAAGATCAAGAAACCCGACTTCATCCGAATTCTGGTGCGGCCAAGAAACGAGGAGATCCGTCCCTCCTGCCAGCGGAGTCAAACTTGACTCGAACTCGGCAAGGAGAGCAAGAGCATGGTCAAGGCCCGAGGGAGTCAGGACTCTCACGATTCTCCCTCCTCCTGATCGAGAAGACACTCGATGCCGGAAAGAACACCATCATAGCCGGTGCAACGGCAAAGGTTGCCACTCATGAACTCTCGAAGGCTCATGAGATCCAAAGTTTGCGGGTTGTCACAAAGCCAACGAGCCGTCATGACGATCCCTGGAGTACACGCTCCACACTGAGAGGTACCGGTCGCATTCAGACGACGAAGAGTCTCGGTCGATGTGGACTCGACCGTCTCGACCTTGCACCCCTCGGCTTGGCGAGCCAGCACCAGACATGAGTTGACCGGTCGCCCGGAAAGGAGCACGGTGCAAGCGCCGCATTCTCCCTCGCCGCAACCTTCCTTGGTTCCCGTGAGACCAAAATCGTAACGAAGAGCATCGAGCAAACGGGACCGCAGAGGAATCTTGCGAGTCACCTTCTTTCCGTTCAACTCGAGGGTGAGATCAAAGTGGCTCATTCCTTTCCTCCAAGAAACTCCATCAGGACTTCCGGGGTGAGAGGGATCTCCCGGATCGATGCGGAAAGAGCATGACAGACCGCGTTGATGATGGCCGGAGCCGGCCCATCGAGAGGCAGCTCTCCGATCCCCTTGGCTCCGCCTGGTCCCGAAGGAGAAGGGATCTCTTCAAAGAACACCCGGATGGGAGAGAGATCACCACTACCCGGAATGATGTAGTTCATCATCTGATGATTCTTCATCGCTCCATTCTCCAGGATAACCTCTTCCAGGAGGGTCCAGCCCAATCCCTGGGCCACGCCGCCCTGGATTTGCCCCCGAGCAAGTACCTCGTTCAGCACACGTCCAACTTCCTGAAGAGCCACGTAATCGGTAACACGAACCTGGAACGTTCGCAGGTCAACTTCCACGTGGGCAAGATGTGCCGCCCAGGAATAACAGGCATAAGCATCTCCTTGATAGGAAACCTCATCCCAGTTCTGACCAGGAGGCGTTTGATAGCTCCGGGACACTCGTAAAAGATCCCCGGGGTTTTCCCGGTGGTGCAACTCAAGGGCATTTTGAAAGTCCTTCCCCGAGGGAGGACCGCTTCCGGAGTCGAGAATCCGCTGCAGCTCGCGGCACCCATCCTCGATGAGCTTTCCAACGACCATGGCGGTACGGCTGGCCACGGTGGGGCCGCTGTTGGGAACCAAGGAAGTATCCGGCGTTACTACCTCGATGGATCGAGGGTCCACCGAGAGGGTCTCACCGGCAATCTGGGCAAGGATCGTCATCGTTCCCTGGCCCATGTCGGTCTGAGCGGTGAGCAGCCGGACTCGACCGTCAGCGAGGCCTTCTACCCAGACCTCGGAAGCCAGATGAGTTTCGCCGCTTCCGGTAAATCCGGCTCCGTGATAGAAAGTTGCCCGCCCAACACCCCGACGAAGATAGGGATGACTACGGTTGAAAGCCGCGTACTCCTGAGTTGCCAAAGAGACTCCGGCCAGCTCCTCCCCTCGGGCAAGAAGGGCGGTGAGGTCTACCCCATCTTGCACCTTCTGTCCCGTTGCCAACGTGTCGCCCTGGCACAACAGATTCCGGCGACGGAGCTCCCCCGGGTCGAGACCAAGATCCCTGGCAATCACATCCATGTGTCGTTCGATCGCAAACAGGGTCTGAGGTGCGCCAAAGCCTCGAAAGGCTCCGTAGGGGGGAGAGTTGGTAAGCTTGGCCTCTCCATGCACGTGGACATGATCACAGCGATAAGGCCCGGTTGCATGGAGGGTGCCTCGGCTCAAAACAACCGGGGAAAGTGTGACATACGCCCCCCCGTCGAAGAGAATATCAATCTCCATCGCCAGGATGATTCCGTCATCATCAACCGCGGTGCGGTGCCGAACTCTTGAGGGATGACGTTTCGTCGTCACCGCCATGTCTTCCTGACGATCGTAAATGATCTTGACCGGGCGACCGGCCTTTTCGGCAAGAAGGGCAGCATGGATGGCGACCACGGAAGGATATTCTTCCTTACCCCCAAAACCGCCTCCAAGCGGACATTGAATCACGCGAAACCGTTCCTTGGGTCGATCAAAGGCAATGGTCAACGCGTCGAGGATATAGTAGGGGCACTGCATGCTTCCTCGCACAACAAGAGTCTCTCCCTCTTGATGGGCAATCATCCCCTGAGTCTCGAGGTAGACATGCTCCTGAGATCCTGTTCGATAGGTTCCCTCGATGACCCGGGAAGCCTTCGCAAACACGGACGCTGGATCTCCCTTGCGAATATCGATGCGCTTGAAGACGTTGTCGCTTCCGTGCTGCAGCATTTCTTTCGTTGGCTGAGCCTCGACATCAAACAGGGGAGGCGCTGCTTCGATCTCGACCCGAATGGAACGAAGCCCTTCCCGGAGCCTGTGCAACTTTGAATGGGCCAGAAGAAGAACGGGTTCGTGAAGGTGGCGAACGTTTGTGGACGCCAGAGCCGGCTGATCGCTCTCGATCAGCGCAACTTCGTTCGACCCGGGAATATCCCGGTGATCGACAATCACGAAATCGCTCCAGTCAACGGCGGTTGAAAAATGGATCTTCCGGATCCGGCCCCGAGCCACCGGACTTCTGATCGTTCCGCCGAAGAGGCAACCGGGAACGGTGAGATCATCGACAAAAGCGGACTTTCCGGAGAGCTTGTCCAGCCCATCAACGCGATCGAGGCTCATGGAGGATTAACGTCCCTTTCCTTGTCTTTGTGTCAGCCCGGAAAAACCCGGCCCGGGCAGGGTGACTCGACGATTTGACCCTTGAGTATTGCATCTTTGGTGCTTATCATGGATTCTTCAGTCGAGTCAGGGTCACCGGGCATCGATCCCTGGAGTGATCGGATGCCCTGCAGATTTTCGCAAGTTCTTGGCCGATTTTCGCAAGCCAAGAAAAAATCAGCCCTTATCGCCACTCTCTTCGTCACGACGTTCCTGATCGTGGTCTCCGGAGCCAGCTCTCAATCGAGCTTCGTTCCCTTCGAAGTTTCCCTCGTAAAACCGCTTGGTGTCTGGGGACGCCACCTTCTCGCCCTTCATCCTGCGACCCAATGCCTCGTCGTTTATGACACACAGAGACAAGGGGAACCGGTCATCGTGTCCGAGATCCCTGTGGGGCTTGGTCCGGTGAGCGTTCGGGTTCGTCCTCATACCGATGAGGCATGGGTGGTCAACGCGGTTTCCGACGACGTCACGGTCATTGACCTCAAGAGCCGAAACGTAGTGGCCCGCATCGCGGCGGGGGATGAACCCGCCGATGTGGCATTTACTCATGACGGTTTGACGGCCGTGATCACTCTTGGCGGCAGAGACAAAATAGTTGTTGTGGATGCCGATTCCCGGAAAGTCCTTCGACGCATTGATGTCCCCGGCGTTTCCCCCCGGACCATCGAGACATCAACAAGCGGGCGTCACTTCATCGTGAGTTTCTTCAAGAGCGGAAACGAAACCACGATCCTTCCTGAAAGCCACCCGGAAACCCCCGTCACCGATCCTCAAGTCGGTCACATCATCTCCTCTTCAGACCCAAGAAGCTCTCCCGGGCTCAGCCACGTGGACATCGTTGCCATCCGAACCTCCGACTACCGCATCGATTTCAAGGTTTCGAGGGTGGGAACGATTCTCTTTTCCCACGGGATTCACCCGACAAACGGAAATCTCTACGTCACGAACACCGACGCAAGAAATCTCATTCAGTATGTCACCAATCTTCGTGGTCACTGGGTCGACAACCGGGTTTCCATCATCCAGAAGTCGAAGGGAGTCCCTGAAGTGGCTCCGGTGGACCTCAACCCCAACCTTGACTACTCGATTCTTCCGAACCCTCAAGCTCGGGAAAGCGCCCTTGCTCAACCCACTGATCTCACGTTTGACCCACAAACGGGAACAATCTACGTCGCTGCGTTTGGTTCTCAATTCGTGGCCGTACTCACCGAAGAGGGAGAGGTCGTTCAACGAATTCCGGTCGGGCGAGGACCACGCGGCCTTGCGTTCCTGAGCAAGAGCAAGCGACTCTTTTGCTTGAACTCCATTGATGAGACCATCAGCGAAATCGACACGAAGTCTGCCCGAGCGATCGCGACGTTTCCTCTTGGAACCTTCAGCCCGACCCCGGCGGAGGTTCGTGAAGGGCGATCCTTTCTCTACGATGCCCGGTTGTCCGGCAACGGGACCGGTTCTTGTGCCAGCTGTCATGTGGATGGGGACAGAGACAATCTTGCCTGGGACCTGGGTGACCCATCCGGGCCCGTCCTCCCCGGAGCACCACCCGGCACTGAATTCTCTCCGCTAAAAGGCCCCATGATCACCCAGACACTTCGGGGCCTTCGAAACACAGGAGCGCTTCACTGGCGAGGAGACCGGGAAACGTTCCTGGATTTCGGTTCTGCGTTCATCACTCTCCTTGGAAGCGACCGGGAGCTTCCTCCATCCAAGATGAGCGTCTTTGAAGATTTCGTCCATAGGATCGAGCCCATGCCCAATCCCAATATGAACCGGGATCGAACCTGGAATCGTGCGGCAAGCCGCGGCTTTCGACATTTTACGGAAGGCGACGATTACAATGCCTGCATTCACTGCCACAAGGTTCCCCTGGGGACATCAATCGATTTCATTCCCAGTCCGGATATCATCAACCTTTCCCAGCCTTTCAAACCGGCCAAATTGACCACGAGCTACACGAAGAATCGGCGCTTCAACAGGTCAGGGTTCGGGTTCGGCCAAGATGGGTCATCCCCAAGCCTCGTCGACTTCTTGACCCGCCTTCGCAACGACACGGCGCCTGCCTTACCTCTTGCGTGGAGACATGACCTTTCCGAGCTCGTGCTTCAATGGGATAGCGGCATTGCTCCTGCGGTGGGTCGGGAGTTCTTGATCGACGACAAATCGAGCTTGGATCCGAACGTCCGCGAAAAAGTCGCTGAACTCATCTCGGAGGTTCACCTCCTTCATTGCGACGTGATCGCTCGGGGTTGGTTCTACGGTGAAGTCGATTGCTTTGTCTACCGCCCATCAACCGGAGGGTTCGTCCGGGATTCCTCGGTTCCGGAAGGTTACTCTTTGAATGACCTTCTTCTCATCGCGACGAAAGGGCACGCATCGTTCATGGTTCAGGGAGTTCCCGTCGGCTCGGGGGCCCGGCTCTCGATCGATCAAGACAACGACCTTCTCCCCGACCGAGACGAAGCCCGGTGGGGCACCTCTCCTCGTTCTCCTGATACGGACCAGGATGGGATTCCTGACGGCTGGGAAGTTCTCGAGGGTTCGGACCCGCGACGTCGAACCTCGACCCCGCACAGCATGACCCGTCCGGTTATTCACGCGCTCATCGATTTGCCACCCATGCGTCCCTTTGGAGCTGGTCTTCGCAGGATCACCTTGAACGCAACCCGGGTTTACCCCGGAGCAACCCTCATCGCGACACGCGTGGGAGGCGATGCGGCAACGACCCGTCATCCGATCTTTCAGACGGGCAAAGACCAGTGGACAACCTTTGATGTTTTCCCGCAGATCGAAGTGTTCCCGAGACCAGAGGGTTGGATCTTTCAAATCAAAAACCCTACCGGCGCAAGCTCACCTTCGTTTCGAATTGAATAATTTTTTATATCCCATGAAGAACATGGGCTGGAGGAACAATGACATCGGCAAGACCAAAATCTATGAGCCTCTTCAGGCCGGGGATGCTTGAGAAAGCTCACGGAAATCGATCATCGGTTCTGGAAGGGTGATCTTTCTTGGTCTCAGGTAAGGCTCAAAAGTCCGCGTCGCGGAAAATGCCACCGAGAAAGCGTGGATCAAGAAAGCCATGGAGTGCAACTTGAGGGATCTCGCCTTGCCACGGCCATGTCCATGAAGGCTTCCTCACGGTCAAAGGAGATGCTAGTAGCCCCATGTTCCGCAATCTTCGGGGCCAGAGAATCCACCTCGATTACGAGGCCACATCAACGCAGCAAGCCCGGCACCGTGAACTCGGGTCGACACCGTGTGTACTATTTTGAACTCCGAAAATGGGAATCCATACTCGCCAGGAACGATCGGCGACACTTCGACCGAATCAACCTAGCTTTCCTGAATTCCAGGGGCCCGATCGATCAGTCCCTGTAGCTCCAGGTCCGAAAAGACCGCGTGAGTGATCTTCCTTGCCGTTCCACCCCAGGTTCCTTCGCCACCCTCGATGCGGGTTGCAAAAGCCCAGGTACGCTCCCCTCGTGAGAGAAGACCGACAAACCAACCCAGCCGAACTTGACCTTCGAGGTAGCCGGATCCGGTCTTGCCTCGAAGTACGTTTCCCGGTTCCTTGGACTCGATGATCAAGTCGCGGGCTATGCTCTGAGAGCGCGGCGAGAAGGGCAATTCATTCAGGGAGAGACGCTGGAAAAAACGAACCTGCTCGTCAGCTGAGATCTCAAGCGACGCACCAAGCCAGAACCGATCAATGCCGCCGGAGATATCCTGGTTGCCGTAGTCAAGAGCAGCTAGAGCCTCGGTCATCCGCTGAGGCCCAACGCTACGAGCCATGTTCTGAAAATACCAGACCGCCGAATTCTTGGTGGCGGATCGGAGGTCCTGGTCTTGATTCCAGGAACGAATGGAACGCTCGATCCCATCCCACTTCATCCAATGGTCGGGTCCGGTAATCACGCCGGTCTCAAGCCCGATCATGGCGTTCGGCACCTTGAACGTCGAGCAGGGGGGAAACCTCTTTGCACATCGATCCGGTTCGTATCGAAGAGTTTCACCGGTGGCAACGTCCCGAAGCACGAAACAACCTTCAACTCCCTCGAAGTGACGGGAAAGATCAATGGTTTGACCTTCAATCGCTCTTGAATCTTGAGCCCTCAAAGGACTACCCTTTGAATCGGAGGGGGCCAAGGCACCGCCCGGAGCTACTGGAACCTGGCAACCGACCGCAACCAAAAGAACAGACATGCTGAGAGTCGTGAGCATGGAGAAGTGAAGTCGTGACATGGATTCCTCCCGAAAAGAATGTTCAATATATTGCCGGCCGCCGCCCGATGACCGGCTTATTCAACGCTAACATTATTGCGAAAAGAGCGCAGAGCGACGTGAACGAAGAGTGTCAAACAGAGCCGTAAGGTCATGACATTTCAAGTTCAGGTTTTCTTGCAATTTCCGATCAAGGAGGCGAGTGAAAGCCCTGTCCTCTCCACCGAACCCGAGAGGAATTTGCAAAAGGGAGTCAAGTAACGCAAAATTGTACCCTTTCTTGATTCAACCTCGATCACGCCCCTGAAAACGCCGGAGCTGCGATACCCCATGAGCACGATAGACACTCCCCTTGACGCCTCAAGACTCCGAAAAATGATCGCCGCGGAGCTCCCAAGCCTCATTGACATCCGCCACGACCTTCATGCTCACCCGGAACTTGGTTATCAGGAACATCGAACCTGCGAGGTCGTCAAGCGCGAACTCGCTTCCTCTGCAATCGAACACAAAGGGGATCTTGCCGGCGGCACCGGCGTCCTTGGATATCTACCGGGAAAGAGTCCAGAAGCCGTCGGACTTCGGGCGGATATGGATGCACTCCCGATCGAGGAGAAAACCGGTCTCCCCTATGCTTCGACCTCTCCCGGAGTGATGCATGCCTGTGGCCATGATGGACACACCACCATCTTGATAGGAGCCGCGCGGGTCCTGGCTCAACTCTCCAGAACTCACCCTCTTCCTCGTCCCGTGACATTCGTCTTTCAACCCGCCGAAGAGGGAGGAGGGGGAGCAAAGAAAATGGTCGATGACGGCTGTCTTTCGGGAAGCATCCTGGGGCCACGGGTCGAACACATGTTCGGACTTCACGGCTGGCCCCTGTCCTCCCTCGGGCGGGTCGGAACTCGAGTCGGACCGCTTCTTGCTGCTACAGACGCGTTCGAAATTTCGATCCAGGGAGTTGGAGCCCATGCGGCATTTCCTCAACTCGGAAGGGATCCGATCGTGGCCGGCTCAGCCCTGGTCACCGCTTTGCAGTCCATCGTGTCCCGCAACACCAACCCCCTCGACAGCGTTGTTCTTTCCATAACTCAATTTCATGCCGGAACCGCCTTCAATGTGATTCCGGGTACAGCCACGCTCAAAGGAACGATTCGAACTTTGACCGAGGAAACTCGAGCCACCACGCAAGAAAGGCTTCGGGAGACCGCAGCCGGAATCTCAAACTCCTTTGGATGCAAAGTGGAGGTGACTGTTCACGCGGGCTATCCGGTAACATCAAACGATCCAGAAGCCGTTGAGATCTTCGAGCGGGAGGCGGCAGCAACCCTGGGGGCGGAGAGAATCTATCCGGTGGAAACGCCGGTGATGGGAGGGGAGGACTTTTCCTTTTACGGCGAGGTCGTTCCCTCGTGTTTCTTCTTCCTGGGTCTTCTTCCGCCTGGAGTGACGGACATCCCAAAGCTCCACCAAGACACATTCAACTTCAACGATGATGCCATCGCCACAGGGATCGAGGTCTTCTGCCGACTTGCTCTTCGAAGTTAGTGGCCCGGTTCTCCACGAGTCGGATCATCTACGGGCGATTGATTCCGCGTTTCGAAACAAGGTAAACGGCAAAGCTTCCCAACCAGTGACCACCCGCGTAGTGCTCGCCCGTCACCGCCAGAAGGCCTGCTTTCTTGTGGATGACAACACTCTCTTTGAGCACAGCAACTCGAGAGTCACCATCCGGAAGGCCCGCCACCATTCCTTCCAACATCCAGGCTCGCGAGAGATTCAATCCATCGAGATGGGCAAGCTTTCCGTCCGCTTTGTCCGTCACAACAGCCGGCGCAAGAAAAGACGAACCTCGTTCTCCGTCGAGCTCTGGCAGAAAATCCGACAACCAGGCTCCGTACTCCTTCGAGGGAAGAATCCTCCTCATGAGATCCGCCTCGGCGAGCCCAGGAGAAAGAAAATCCTGGCCTCCAGGCTCGAAGGAAAGGTTCCAACCCCGGTCGGCACCATAGTAGGTGCGCGCTCGCTCTTCGATCAGCTGGGCCATCTTTTTGTCCTCTCGAACCAATGCCCAATCAAAGACCAATCCCAGGGCAAACGCGGTCTGGCTGTGCTCTCCGGTCCGAGCCGGATGGGAGAGCTTGGGAAGCCATTTCCGGAATCGAGACGCGACTTCGATCTCGAGCGGCAGAAGAGCTTCTCCCCAGACTTTCGCCTGTGGATCATCCCATTCAGCAAGCTCTGCCGAAAGTTGCAGAAGCCAGGCAAGGCCGTAAGGGCGCTCGAAAGACTTCCTTCCCGCGCCATTGATATAGGATAGCTCCGCCCGGATATTTCTTTCGTTCAGATTTCTTGAAAGTGCGCCCCTTGCCTCCTCTTCAAACGAAGGGCTTTCGAACGTTCGCAGCAAGCGAACGAGGAGCCAGTGTCCGTGCACGGCAGAGTGCCAGTCAAAACAACCGTAGAAAGCAGGCGTCAACTCCCGAGGTGGCTTGGCGTCCCGATCACTTTCCATGACGTGAGCAATCTTGTTGGGATATTCCTTGTGAATACAATCCAGGGCAAGCCTCGCAAACCGACTGGCACTGGCTTCGGTGAACCCGGGACTCCGGGCAAAAGCCGCTTCGCTTCCCAAGCTGAAACCAAGAAGCAGCACAAGGCACGAAAGAAAAAGAGAATCAAGGTGCATCTGGGCTTTCTCCCGAAGTCTATTACTGTGAGTCGAATCCCGTGATTGGATCTACCACTGTCGTCTGATCTCGTCGCACACAAGAGGAAGGTCGCCAAGTGAAACAAGCCGCCCCCGTCCCACGAGTCCGAAACGAATCACCGATCGATTCAAGAATTCCTGAGCGCTCAGCTCTCCTGGAAGGGACTTCCTTACCCCCTTGATCAAGCCCCGGACAAGATCTTCTCGAATCTCCACCGCGATATGGCAAAGCTCGACGTCACCGACCTCATCAAGAACTCGGTCCTGCCAGTCGGAAACGGGCACCTCGAGGCGAGAAGCCCGAAGGATTTCCTGGACCGGGATCAACTCCTGTCCTCTCTCACGAGCTTCCTGACACAGACGATGAAGTCCCGTCAAAGACACATTCCTCTCGATTCGGGAAACCACCCAGTGACCAAAAGCGTAATGCACGCCGGAAAGATCCCCGGACACGAGGTCCGCGAACCCTCCTGAAAGTGCGAGGGCCTCTTTCGGAGGTAGGGCGTCTTCGTCCCTTGTGGACAAGGTGACCGACGAATCTGCACGCAAAGAAAAGCCAAAAGCATCCTGGTAAGAAACTCGGATCTTCCCCGAAAGCTCTCCCAGGTAAAGAGCACTTTGAAAAAGACGCTTTGCTCGCTCGCCAGCCCGTCCCTGGGAAACTACCCGCAAAGATGTCCATTCACAAAGCCCCTCTTCAAGAACTCCAGGAAGAGTCTCCCACGAAGGATCGAGGACGGCATGAACGATTTCATGAGCAAGAGTAAGCTTGAGGTTTTCCGCATCCTCCCGCACGTGAATCCGATTTCCTATCGAAGCATTGAATCCGTACACTTCGTCTGGAAGATCTTGATTCCGATAGAGGCGTAGCTTCTCCTGGACCCAAACCTCAGGACGTAATTCCAGAGAGTAGGGGATGCAACTCTGCACGGCGGGAAGCAGTTCATCAAGCCATGCTCCGACCTGCCTGGCCAGAACCTCGTTATCAGCCCTGACGATTCCGCTCGAGCTTTCGACGAAAACCCGAGGACGCGGGGCGGCGCACCCGGAGAGCATCGAGAAAAGGATGCTCCCGACGATGACCGACCGCATGCTGCCGAAAAAACCCAATCTACTCATCGTCTCGGAGGTCGTAGCAGAGAATGCGCGGAGCTGTTCCTTCCATCTTATCTGGCTCATTCTGGCGTATGTACAGGAGGCCTCGACTCAGAGCAGGAACACCCCAGGTATTGTCGGCGGCGAAAAGTCGGGTTCGAGCAAGTTCGCGATAGCCATCCGGCTGGGGGTCGAGCCAGAGGAGATGCCCTCGCTCTCCCTGACAGAGAATATGGCCATCGACCCAGATAAAGGAAGCGAGATCTGTACTCTCAGGAACTCGAACCAATTCACCGTTGACCTCTCGTTCCGAGGAAAGATCCGGTGCAATATTCCAGGTTTTCTCACCCGTGGAAAGATCGATGCAAGTAAGCCCCGTGTCCCGCCGATTCATGCCGGTGGCGCCATAGAGATATCCGCCAAGAGCGATCGGCGTCATGAAGTGAGAGCCAAGGTCTTCCGTTCGCCAGACTTCCTTGGCTCCGCCGTCCTTGCCAAGAGCAACGAGAACCCCTCCGGTGTCGTACGATGTGGAGAGAAAAACCTGATTATCGACAACCACTGGACTCGACCCGTTCACCGAAAGATATTTCTTACTACGAAAGGGGAATCTTGCCTCGATCTTTCCAGTCTTTGGATCAAGGCTCAGTAGCCCTCCGGTAGGGGGTCGACTATCGCCTCCGGCAAAGACCAGAATCTTCTTCTTTCCATGCACCGTGGCAACGATCGGTGATGCACAGCTTGGGCCCCATTCCGTTCCCGCTTTCCAGACCACCTCGCCATTTTTCTTGTTAAATGCGACGACGCACGGCCCCTTGGGTGCACCCACGTTGGCAACGAGTAGTTCCCCAAAGACCACCGGCGAAGCAACAACACCGAAGTAGTCCTGCGGAACATTGAAAGTGATGGAAGTATCGTTTTCCCAGATTTTTTTGCCGGTCTCGAGATTCAGGCAATAGAGGATTCCGTCCACGGTGTGGAGGTACACTCTTCCATCATCCAGGACCGGTGCAGCCCGGGGTCCGTTCCCGAAACCAAATCGATCCCGGTAGTTTGTCTTGTAGGAAAAACTCCAGATTTCCTTACCCGTTTCCGGATGCAGCCCGACAATCTGGCCCCCATCTTTGAGGCGGTGAGAAAAGACCAATCGGTCTCCTAGCACGGTCGGTGTTGCATAGCCTTCCCCGACATTCATTTCCCACACGAGCGTCGGACCGCTCTTGTGAAACGTCTTGAGGATCTTGGTCTCCCGGGAAACTCCATTGTCTCGAGGACCAAGAAACCTGGGCCAATCTTCAACGATTGCATCTTTTGCAAGTGCCTTCGGTGCGTGGTGAAACACGGCTGGCCCGCCTTCGCCCGGCGCCGTGGCAAGGAGATCCCCCTCCATCTCTGTCATGAAAACACCGCCCACCAGGAGCCCTGCACTCAGGAAAAGCCTGACCATCATTCGATTTTGCCGCATGGAATTCATCCGAAGAATTGGAGTCGTGAAAAGTGAACGTTCGGGGGTATCGGATGTTAACTCCTCAACACGGTCGGGAAAAGGCGCAAAAGGAGAGGTGGCTCTAGAAACTCTCTTCGAACGAAGAAATCCAATCAAAGTCGGGTCCTCGATGAGTAGCAGCGGAAACGGGGAATCAAAAGTGCTCCATCTGAGCAGCAGGAACAGAGGAGTTTTCCAATCGACCACCAGGAATCCCCCAACCTTCGCGCAACGACCCTATGTAAATAGCTCAAATATAGAAATTTATGAATAATGCCGTCGTTTGTCCATCCATCCGGACCAGGTCCGACGACCCCACACCTCGGGTCCACGTTTTCCTCCATCTCAATCGTATTGGGCCTCAGCATGCATTTGATTCATTTCCATTCTCTCGCCCTCTTAACTTCTCGTGGCTTCAGGCGACGCCTTCCTTCAAAGTAACTGTGTCCTTACCGATGATTGCCACAATCAACACCAGCCAAAGCTCACGGCAGTTCGGTCATATCGGTTTCCTGTCCGTTAGAGGTGGAGAGCACGTGAGTTTCCTGCGGTCATCAGGAAACACAGGACCGAAAAGTGACGTCAGCGCACCAGGTCTTCAAAGTGCCATCGGAGCAGCACAATCCGATATCCGGGGGTCGAAATCATCTACAACCCAGCCTCTAAATAGGATGGTCCTTTCGCTGGCGTGACGCTAGAATAGCCAGGGTTGAGGGTACTGCCCTCCTTCAGGCTTCGCTTTCGTCGATATCTCCACGGAGAAAAGCACCATGCAAGGCCCACTGCGGAACGACAACTGGACGTTCACCTTCTCGATCACCCTCGCACTTGCCCTCTTTACCCTCTGTGTCGGGCGCACCGCCTCTGCAAGTGGAACCGGCCCAGGAGGCCAGGGGGCAAGTCTCGAATCGGTGTTCAATTATGACGGCCTTCTCGACGACATGCTCACCCGGAACCTTCAGGATTTCGAAGCATGCGGCCCGCCTCCGGACATCCGGGCCAACGTAACCACCATCCTTCAGACTTTTCGAGGTCAAAGGTTCTGGGGCTACCTTCCGGGCCAAGATCCTGCAGATCTCGGCACTCCAGTGACCATGAAGGAAAGTAGAATGACGCTGGAGCTCTATACACCCACCGTGATCGACTTTCAGAACTTCGATACATCCTGGCTTGTCACGCACAAGATCGCAGCGCCACCGACAGAGCCTCCATTTTCCGGCGCGCTGACCCTGATGCGCCTCATCTTCAAACGGCTTGCTCGACGCGGCATTTCTTGCGCTCTTTGGTATGAAGAAGATCGCTACCCCAAAGATGAACAAAACCCCGTCCCGACCCTTCCTGTCCAATTCGGGCTCCAAACAGAAGCCAATCTCCTCCAGGCTGGCTTGACCTGGATGCTCAGTCGGGATGTCGACACCACACCGCTAACCCTCCAAGATCTCCGGTTTCACTTTCGTTTCGGCCTTGCCCAGGGCCCGATTCTCGCGACAACCTTTTTTCAAGCCTACATGGAGGACCTTCATGGACCTCAGTCTGAAGAATGGCTTGATAACTTGAAAGTGATGCACAGCGGGGGTTCGAAAACGGCTGGCGGAGTGATCACCGCCGCCGGCGTCGACTCTCGAGTGAAGGTCGTTCGAATGGCGGGCAACCAGGGACTCGATGCAAAGCAATTCGGTGCCTCACCTCGTCACGTAAGCGACTGGCAGGAATGCCCACCGACGTCGCAACACCGCAATGCAACTTTCGTGCAGTGGGCCTACGCACATCGATTCGATAATCCATCTTATTACGACTCCTACATTCCCGGCATGCGAGTCGAAAACTATTCCCACCTTCTCATCACCGATCTCATCGGGAGCCATGACTTCTTCAGCCCGATCGGATCCCATACCGAGTTTTTCCGGGAATTTGATGGCCTGGATCAAAACGGTGACATCGACAACAGTGAATGTCGAATGGACTATCGATTGGTGAGGCGACCCAACATCGGCCATGGAAAGAAGTATGTGATCGCCAAGGCGGGGAATTGCCTTGAAGTCGGCGTCACCGATGTCCTGCTCTGGCGAACCATCAAGCATGTGGTCGAATTCGCCGACCTGCCGCGAATGGAAATGTCCCGGATCAACACGAGCCAACCGACCTGGACGGCCCGGGTTCGTGTCAACGGTGCACATCCGATCGAGCGGGAAGAATACAAGATTCACGTGGCAATGAGCGACGACAGAGATTTCCGAAGATGCGGTCCGGAAATCCTCGGAGACGGCCCGTGTCTCGATGGGCTCTGGGGCGACGACAACAAGACAGAAGAAGATATTTTCTACACCATCATCCCCACCACCGTTACCCTTGACGGGGAGTTTCGTGACCTCACGTTCACACCGCCAACCGAGCTTCAGGCGTTCTCGAGTCCGCCACTCATCGCCATGTTCGTGGAACTCTTTATCGAGGGAAACAACCCGAGCCAGCGGGGCGACGATCTTTGGATTACCACCGACGCTTTCTTCAGCAACGAGGAGCTCTATCCACTGGAGACCTGTCCCTGAGCCTGAGCCTGACCCTGTCCCTGACCCAGGATCCGATCGACAAAGAAACACCCGTCAATCGCCAGGATTTGCCCGGCAATTCGCGGGTTCACTCAGATGCTCCTCAAGAAAAGCAGAGCATTCCTGAGAATTGAATAGCATGGGTCCCATCCCACCGGCGTAGGCAATGTTTCCATCCTTACCGATGACAAAGAGCCTTTCCGGCCAGGCGGCAAAAGCGAGGTTGGCGCTGTCGTTCATGTCGTCAACCAACACCGGGAGGGTGAGATTGAGATCCGTCGCGCACAGGCTCGCTACTTCTTGCCGCCTCGCGAGGGTTTTCGGGTCGGCAATCTCCACGTTCCCCTCGGCAGCCCAACCATCAGTGGGATGGGCCTCACGAATATAGACGAGATAGAACTGAGCTCGATCTTTGTAAGTCTGATACATGAGTTCCAGGCTCACGGCCTGGGCACGGAAGGGGGGTCACGTATAGCTTCCAAACACCAGAACAACCGGGCTCTCCCCCTTGAAACGCGAAAGCTGAACCCCGTTCTTTCCATCCGGGTCAGAGAGCGTTGCATCCGGAGCAGGCTCCCCCTTCTTGGGAGCGGACGGCTCCCGAGCCAACATGGCCTCGCTTGCCTCTTTCAAATTCATGAATGTTCCCTGAAACGGGCTTTGGCGCAATTCGGCCCGGGGATCTTCCGGGTCAATCCCGGGAGGCTCTTTTGTCATCTGACAACCTCCCGAGACCGCAAGAAGTACCGCAGCGAGAGGCAATATTCGTGAGATCATCCGTTCCCTCCTGATTCGATCCGGAAAAAGTCTGACTCGTACAAGACCAGTCAGCTTGAGAAGCACCCTGTCACCGGGACAATCTGGCGAAGAGTAACACCAATCCGTCCCGAAGTGCAATCGGATCCGATGATCAGTGAGCGCACGACATGGATGGTCCGGGCGGGACTGCCCGAAACGTCATGATCTTGTCCATGAAAATGGGGTGGGGCTTTGAGAGTTGAGGATCATCGGCTATCCGCAGGAGATCCACCCGCTGACCGTTCACTCTGTAGGAGAGAGTGGCCTCTGGAACCCGGCTGGCCATTCGACGAAGCTCGAAACGAGTCAGCAGCTCTCCACTCCAGGAGATCTTCGCAAGAGCGTTATCGGATGAATCGATCACTTCGACAAGATCCCGCTGATAGTCAAAAATCTGCCAGGAAGGGGGGATCAAAAGGTGATTGCTTCTGTCTTCTTCGGTACGCAAGTTCGAAAACATCGAGAACACCTGCTCGGTCTTGAGCCCAAGATAAGGGCTCATCCCGTTGAGAAGCAAGAGAACCAGGAGTATGGATAGGCTCGGATAACGAAAGCGGAAGATGCTCCGATCCGATGAGAAAGTTGCTCGTCGACCGCTCAAGCACCGTACAAAGGAGACAAATAGTACCAGACCATACCCTCCGAAAATGGGCAGAAGGAACCCTCGACTCGTCGGTGGCAGGAGGAGCTTCCCCGAAGACCAGCTCCCGGCGAGATGGAACAACGAAAGAAGAACCAAACCGCCAAAGAGGATCAGAATAAGCCTTCGGTAGGAAAACCTGGCATGGACAAGATTTCGTCCCCAGGCAGCAATTCGAGATCCTCGCCAGTCTTCAGCGACTCTCCTGGCTGTCGAAAGAGGCGCAAAGAGAAAATACAAAGCAAAGATCAGACCAGAGAAATTGTATGCGGGTGCGATCGGATTGAAGACAATTGCAGTATGAAAAACGATGCCCACGAGGATGCCGAGGTTTCTCGTCCTTCGAAAAAGGAGAAACATCGGAATGAGAAGCTCAATC
>JAJDCM010000129.1 GCA_029260825.1 Planctomycetota bacterium
CGATCTCTGAATCCACGAACGACACCTCGCCTCGGTAAAGGTCCTGGAGAAGTTCCTTTTGTTCCTGGCTCGGGTGTTCGCCCAGATGGAACCGAGCAATCTCCTCGGGAGTTGGGCGAAGGATCTTGTTCGAGGGATTGACGAATTTCTCCGCAAAGGATGCAGGGGGGTCGTAGGTGAGATGAGGATCAAAGAGATGAAGGACGAGAAAGAACCTCTCTCCTTTTTGAAGTGAATCCAGAAAGCCGATCGCCCGATCGACCATGACGTTTGCGGGGCGGGAGTCGAGATTGCTTCCCGCCTCATGATCGTATTCCTGGAAACCGGAGGACAGACCAAAGAGAGGATCCAGGTAGGGATTGTTGACGATTGCCGCGGTACGAAAGCCGTTGTCTCGACCGAGGATCTTGGCCGCGGTAGGAACCGAGGGATGGAGCCTGGTAAATGTGGGGGTTCCTGTTTCGGGATCGACGGTGCGGTATCCGGCTGAATGAACTGGAGGAGGAAGTGAGGTCAAGATCGAAGCAAACGAGGGCAGGGTCCAGGGAGAATGGGAAAAGGCCCGTTCGAATCGAATCCAGTCTTGATTTTCCAGCTGATCGAGGTTTGGCGATGTTCCCTGAGTTGATCCGTAGGCGCCAAGCGAGTCGGCCCGAAGGGTATCAACCACGATGATCACGGCAGATGGGGGGACATCTCGGGAAGAAGAGTCACAGCCGGCGATGAAGATTCCGAGGCACCCGATCCAAGCCGTGCCCAATAACGTGTTGACGAGGTCTTTCACGCCTGTTCCTTCCCGGTTTCTTGAATCAACACATCGGATGAGAAGCTCTCCAAGTAGAACACAGTCCGGTGATCTTGTTGAACCCTCTCTGACCCGGTAGGGTACGTCATGACTACCTGGGCTCATCGAAACGCCTCCGGCAAAAGGACAAACCGTGGACGACCTCTTTTCGGAAATCATCAAATGTTCCGAGGCCTGTGGCAACCAGGATTCGCGGATCGGGACGAGTCGAGAGGGCCGTCCCATTCACGGATATTCCATCGGCGAGGGGCCGGTGCAGGTCAGCCTTCTCGGGGGGTGTCACGCAGACGAGCCGGTCGGCCCGCGCCTCCTGAGACGTCTCGTTTCCTTTCTTCAGGCTCAGCCACCTGAGAGTCCTCTTCGCCGCCGCTACTGCTGGTGGGTGATTCCGCATATCAACCCGGATGGCGAGGAGAGAAACCGACGCTGGTTTGACCGCGGTGGAGTCCGGCGGGATGATGGGGATGGGATTGATCTTGTCGAGTACCTTGAATTCGTGATCCGGGAGCGACCCGGAGATGACATCGAATTCGGATTCCCCCGGGACGAGAAGGATGGGGAGGCTCGCCCGGAGAATCGGGCGGCGTGGAACTTCTGGAAGCAAGCAAAGCGCCCTTTCTCCTTGCATGGCTCCCTTCACGGAATGGGGTTTGCCGCCGGTCCATGGTTCTTGATCGAGCCGGCGTACCGGGGTCGAATGAAGGTGCTTCAAGATCGGTGCGAAACGGCAGTCTCGTCTCTTGGATACCGACTTCACGACGTGGAGAGGAACGGCGAGAAGGGTTTTTCACGAATTGCTCGAGGGTTTTGTACTCGCCCCGATTCCCGTGAGATGGCCCGATTTTTTCTGGAACGAAGAGAACCGGAGGTCGCCCGGCTGTTTCGGCCCAGTTCGATGGAGACGATTCGCTCCCTGGGGGGCGATCCACTTACCCTGGTCAGCGAGATGCCTTTCTTCATTCTTCCGGGAGTCGGAGAGGACCTTGGTCCTCCTGACCTTCGAGCCGAGGAGTGGAAGGAGCGAATCGAGCACTGGCGCCTCAAGCTGGCATCGGGTGCCCCTCGATCCGAGATTCGAACCGAGGCCTCTGTGGAAGGGCTAGGAGCAATGCCCATCCTGGATCAGATGGATCTGCAATGGACCTTCATCGCCGCCGGGCTTGCTCAGGTATCCTCATCTTGCCGGGATTCGTAGCCCAGTTGATCCACCGGGTGCCTCCTGCCTTCTTCGTCTTACTCTTCGGAGAGTAATGACGGATACCGATTCAAGGGGAAGCCTCATGCGCTTTTGGCGGCACGCTGTTCTTGCTCGGGATCGGGGGTGGTGGTGATCTGCCGCTTGAATCCGGACTCGACGTCTTGGGCGAGGAGCTCTCCAAGTTCCTGGGCGATCCGGCTGGTGGCGCGGGCGACCAGGTGTCGGCTCAAGCCGGTAGCTCGTGCGACTTCTCTTTCTGATTTGGCTCCGTTGAGAAGGGCGAGGTAGACAGGTTGGTCTCGGTCTTCAATATTGGAAGAAAGGGCGCGGAAGAGATCTCGTTCGGTAACTTCGTCAGAGGGGTCCGGAGCCTGGGAAGGAGTTGCTTCGGCGTTCTCCTCCGAAAAGGAGACCTTGCGTCCGTGATAGGCGGCCTTTTTCAACTGGGTGAGCAAGTTGTGGCGAGTTGAGGTTTGAAGGTAACGAAGAACCTCCTGGTAGGGACGAAGGAAGATCTGAGGGCGGCCCGTCCAGGTTTTCATCAACGCTTCCTGAAGAGCGTCTTCGGCGTGATCCGAAGCCTTGACCTTCATGAGCGACCGGTGTCGGATTTCGGTCAGGAGCCGGGAGAATTCCGGATCGCGCACAAGGGCTCCCCGAACCGATTCCGAGTTTTCACCCTCGGCTGAAACGGCGAGGAGAACCCGGGTCCGGATCCGATCGTGGAGTCCTTCGGCGCTTTCACTGCCCTTGGAAGCTCCTGCAAGAACGCCAACGCCGGCAAGGGTCAGGGCAAGTCGTTTCAGTTTCTCTCGCATGGTCTTACCTCCTGAGGGGGGCTTCTCGCAAATTTCTGGCCGAATGGCCTGGTTTCTATCATCAGTAACCCTGAAGACCCGAAGATTGGCGAAGGAAACTGATCTTGTGGAAGATTCGTCAAGATCGGGGTTCGATTGCGCCCCGAATGAAAAAAATCTGGCAGATGGGAGCGTCCAGGAGGAGTCAATCTGTCAGGGAAGACCTCAGGCCCGAAGACTCGCTTCGGCTTTGCTGCGCTTTGGCCGGTTCGTTCACTCTGTACTTGGTCAGGCGGTATCTGGGGCTACCGGGCTTTCGTCGCCTCCAGCATGGAGCGGCCCGTCTTCCCCCTCGCTTCTTGCGATGATCGCGGCACCGCAGGTATCGGACCACACGTTGGTCATCGTGCGAAGCATATCCAGCGGCCGATCTACGGCAAGAAGAAGAGCGGCTCCCTCTACCGGAAGATTGAGTGCGGAGAGGATCGTCACCATCATGATCAATCCGGCTGACGGAATTCCCGCGGCGCCGATGGAAGCCATTAACGCCATGAAGACCACGAGAATCTGACTCCCGAAGGTCAAGGCCACGTCCGGTGTGATCGAGGAGTAATACTGGGCAAGAAAGATGACCCCGACACATTCGTACAGGGCGGTGCCGTCCATGTTGATGGTCGCACCGAGGGGTTGCACGAAAGAGACGATCCGGTTGGAGACTTTTCCTCGTTTTTCCACCACCTCCATGGTGACCGGAAGGGTCATGGAAGAGGACGAGGTGGAGTAAGCGGTAATGAGTGCCGGGCTCATGGCTTTGAACCAGCGAATCGGGCTGATTTTCCCGAAGAACTTGAGAAGGAGAGGAAGGGTTACCACCGAATGGATGAAGAGTGCGGCGACAACGGTGATCATGTAGATCCCGAGAGGCTTGAAGACCTCGAACCCGGTGAGGCCGATTACCTTGACCAGGAGACAGAAGACGCCGTAGGGGATCAGGCTCAGGACGAAGCCGGCTAGCTTCATCATGACTTCAAAGGCAGCTTCAAAGAACTGCTTCATGTTCTGCTGGTAGTCGCTCTTCACATGCAAGATGGAATAACCAAAGAGCAGGGCGAAGAAGATCACCTGAAGCATGTTGATGTTATCTCCGAACGACTCGAAGATATTGCTGGGGATCATGCGGAGGAACACATCGAAGAAGGATGTTTCGGCGACGTCCGAAAATCGATCGTCATAACTCAGCCCCAGTTTTGCGTCGGTTCCGGGCTGAACTGCGTTGATGAGCACGAGCCCGGTGACGATGGCGAGGAGGCTGGTGCTGATGTAGTAGATGAACGTTTTCGTTCCGAGTCGGCGCAGGTCTCTACCCGATCCGACTCCGACGACCCCGCTGATGATCGAAGTCAGAATGATGGGAACGATCAGCATTTTCAGCAGCCGGAGAAACATGTCGGCAGCGAATGAGAACGGGCGAATCCATTTGACTCGTGGTGAGGAGGAATCGATGGAGAGGGTGACCGGCTGGATGCCTCCACCGAAGAGCTGATGCCAGACGACATCGCCGTTGGCGGCCTGGAGAATCGTCGCCCCGTAGGTTTCCGTAGAATTGATGGATATCTTTTTCTCGTCCGGGGTTCCGCGGTCTAGCACCAGGCCGACGATGATCTGGCCCGGTGTGAGTTTGACCCCGCCCGAGGTCACCTTGCTGACCACCACCCCACCGCCATCCTGATTCTGGACCACGATATTCGATGTTGGGGTCGCCTCGAGCATCAACTGGAAGAGGCTTCCTACCAGAGCTCCCGCTACCAACCAGATCAGAATCTTCCAGTGGACCTTCACGAGCATTTTCCTCGACGGGTGAGATGGAGGGTCGACCAGGTCTTTTGCACCTGAACAGATGGAAGAAGGTAACAGGGTGGGCAGGAGATTTCAGGCGTCCGGGAAAGAGAGCTCTTTGTGGGGCGGGGACGTGTATGTCCCGCATGGATGTTTTAGGTGGATGTTTTGTTTTTGTGCGCAATGTTTTAGGTTGCTACTCTGGCACAATCATTCTATACGGATCAACTGACCTAAGAATGAGCCCAAAAACTTCGTTCTTTTGAGTCCGGTCATGGGCAGGTTAGTGAGTTCTTGGTAAGATCTTGCGAAATTCCTTCCTAGGGGATAACAAGCGAAAGTCGGGTTCGCATACACATTTGTCGTCAATGAGAAGACATCTGAAGGGATGGTCTGTCTCGGAAAGGGGGTTCATTGAGGTCACGAACCGTTTTGTTGACTTTAGGTGCCTTAGTAGTAGCAGCGAGTAGCGCGCTGGCAGGAGATCTGCCAGAGGGTGCTCAACAGTTGTCGTCAGAGTTTCCCGGGGTGAAAGTTCACACCGAGGGAAGTCGCATCGTCGCCGTCTATGGAAAGCCCATGACGACGGGAAGGACCGCGGCCCAGGCCGCGAACCGTTTCTTGGCTGAGCACTCCGATGTATTCAACGTCGGTACCCTGACTCTCCAGCCGACCTTTGTCACGGAAACGGGCAACGGAAAGTTCACCGCTTTTGGCTACAACCAGTTCGTGCAGGGTCTTCCTGTCGAGGGCGCAGTTGGCCGGATCTTGGTCCGAAACTCAGCCGACTATGTTGTTTCCTACGCAGCAGGGCGTTTTGTTCGAACCCCACTCGAGGGATTCCCGACGGATCGTGTCACCGCCTCCCAGGCGTTGGCAAGTGTCCAGGACCTCGACCAAAACGGTCGTCTTGACGTATGGACGGCCCCTGAACTTGTCGTTTTCGCCGGTGAAGCTGATGTCGAGATGGAAGAGCCCATCCGAGCCTGGAAGTTCATGGGAAGCACCAGCTCCATGGCCGACCCCAAGAGCTTCTCCTTTTTCGTGAATGCGGATAGCGGCGAACTCGTGTTCTCTCGAAACGAGATCTACGACATCGACGTTTCCGGTACCATCGACGCATTGGCCACTCCGGGAACTCTTCCGGACAACGCCGGCAACCCGCCAGTTTTGATGCCCATGGAAGGCGTGACCGTTGGAATCCAGGGTGGAAACAGCGTTTTCGCAAACGCCGATGGAACCTTCACGATTCCTAACGCAGGCAGCGGCTCGGTTACCGTGCAAGTTGACATGGTTGGCGAGTGGGTCACCATCTTTACCGATCAAGGTACGGTGATTCAAGAGACCCAGGTTGTCACTCCTCCGGGACCGGCGAACTTCACGCTGAATTCCCCGGCATCCCAGTTTGACACCAGCCAGGTGAACGTGTTTCTTCACACGACCAGAACCCACGATTTCTTGAAGGCTCGTGCCCCAGGTTTCCCGGGAATCGACATTTCGATCACGGCAAACAACAATATTGCCTCGACCTGTAATGCATTTTACAGTTCGGCAAATCAGTCGATCAACTTCTATGCCGCTGGTGGCTCCTGCCCGAATACCGGATTCTCCGACGTGATCTCTCACGAGTACGGTCACTTTGTTGTGAACCGACTCGGGCTTGGCCAGGGCGGATTCGGCGAAGGCTTTGGCGATTGCCTCGCTCTGATGCGACTGAACAACTTCATCTTGGGCGAAGAGTTCCTCGGCCCAGGTACCTCGGTTCGCGATTACTCACCTGGCTCGCCCCGGGTTCAGTATCCGTGCACGGGCTGTGCAGTCCATCTTGCCGGTGAGACTCTTGGCGGATGTGTCGTTGATCTTCGCGAAAACTTCAAGACCACCCATGGAGCAGGCCCAGGTCTCACCATGGCACAGCAGCTGTTTGTCGACTGGTCTCTGATCACCCTTGGTGGTCTTGGCAGCGACTCGGCTCACCCGATGACGGTCATCGAATGGCTCGTCGTTGATGATGATGACGCCAACCAGGACAACGGAACTCCGAATCGAACCGACATTTGTGACGCATTTTCGCTTTACAACATCGATTGCCCCGAGCTTCCTGGTTTGACCTTCGTCTATCCGAATGGCCAACCGTCGTTCATTGGTCCCGGAGCGGCCACCGTCGTTCGAGTGGACGTTAGCGATGGTGCTGCCGGTTCGCCGGTTGCCAGCACCGGTACCCAGAGCGTTCGAGTGAATGGTGGTGCCTACACGACGACGGCAATGAATGAGCTCGCTACGAACATGTACGAGATCCTGTTGCCGTCCAGCAACTGTTTCGACGTGGTCGAGTATTTCGTCACCGTTGGCGCCTCCAATGGCAACGATATTGACGACCCCTCCGGTGCCGGCGGCTCGCCGTTTGTTACCGAGGTGCTCACCGGGCTGAACAGTGTTTTCTCGGATGATTTCGAAAGCAACAACGGGTGGACCGTCGAGGACGTCGCGATCACCACGGGTACGTGGCAACGAACCACGCCCTCGAATGGTGGTGCACGACAAGATCCGGCGAACGACTTTGATGGCTCCGGCCAGTGTTTCGTCACCGACGACGCTTTCAATGCGGACATCGATGGTGGACCGACCCGACTGATTTCTCCCGCCATCGACCTCAGCAGTGGCGACGCCGAAATCAAGTACGCCAGATGGTACAGCTCAAGTTCGAGCGATCCTTTCACGGTTGAAGTCTCGGGCAATGGCTCCACGTGGGTTTTGGTTGACACCATTACTGATGGCGGTAGTCAGGCTTGGGTCGAAGAGAGCTTTGTGGTCGGCGACTTCATTACGCCGACGGCAACCACTCAAGTTCGTTTCAGTGCTACTGACAACCCGAACGATTCGGTCGGCGAAGCCGGCATTGATGCGTTTGATGTCGTGCAGCGTGAATGCACCGATCCGACCGATCAACCTGACCTCGCTGTCGAGGGCATTCAAGTCGACTTCGATCCATCAGATGGTGACGTCGATGCAGGCCCGGGGGCGATTGGCCAGGCAGCAAACGTTCTCGTGTCGGTTCGCAACACGGGTAACTTGCCGATCATCTCGGCAAACATTCAAACCGGTGCCAGTGTTTCCGGTGGTTCAACGGTTCTTGGTAACACCGTCGTCACCGACTGGGAC
>JAJDCM010000130.1 GCA_029260825.1 Planctomycetota bacterium
CCAAAAAACTCGATCAGTTCTTCGACATCGTCGATAACGACGGCGATCGGGATAGCCATTACATCTGGCTGAAGAATCTCACGGCGAGGTCTGGGTCCGCCAATGCGCGGGACAAGAGCGGCGGCGAGCTATCAATCAACGGATACTCCGCGACGTCGAAGCTGCAAAAGTTGTCGAAGTTTCACGAAGACATCAAGAATCATGAGTTTTTCGACGACTTCTACCACATCGACAACCCATCCGGTCAGGTGGTCGAGTGGGATGATGATCGAGACCCCTCATCAGCCTGGGAGTTCTCTTTCAACATGAAGCTTCAGGGGCAGGAAGAAGGGCAGGAAGTCGCCCCGAAGCAAGAGAAGAAGACTGCGGCGAACCCGACATCTATCCCGGCGGGCGAACAGAAGTAAACGGGCCTATTGGTCCCAAGGTAACGAGGAATCGAGATGCTGAATCTGGACGGCTCCAAAAAGACGCAAAGAAAGGTCCTTACGGTCGTGGCCGTGGTTATGGTCACCAGCGTATTCGCCTTCCTGATCTATCGTGACTTCCGTCAGATTGGCGAAATCAAGACGGAGATCGCCAACACTGAAACGGCGATCCAGACGGCTCGCAACAAGATCGCCAAGATCCCTGCGTACGAGAAAGACGTGATCGTGCTGCGGGAGAATCTGAACGAGTACGTGAAGATTCTGCCGGATGGCAAGGAAATCAACGACTTCGTCAACAAGATCAATAACTTTGCCGATGTGGCGGGGGTCGATGTCTCGAAGCTTGATGACGTCGGAGCCCGACAGAGAACCAAAGTTCGAAAAGGGCAGGCTCCCGATCCTTTCGAGAAGCTGGTCTACAAGGTCAACCTTCGAGGTTCCACTCCGGCTCTCATTGACTTCATCAATGCCTTTGAGAACTACGAGCGATTCGTGAAGGTCTCTTCGGTTGACGTTCGTACCGGGTCGAAAAAGTCGGGCGCCAAGATCTCTCAGCACGAAGCCAATCTCACCTTTGAGACCTATGTCTACAATTCGGGCGGAGGCACCAGTAAGCCGGTCGCCATCGAGGGCTACTCGGACAAACTTGGGAACCTGACGGCCGAGATTCTTGCCTCACGAGACAACATTGAGATTGAACGCTACGAGCTCAAGGCCCGCACTCGCCGGGACCCCTTGGCAGATTCTCGGGTGCTGACCGGACAAGAAATTGAAGATGATCGTGTTCCTGTGGAAGAACAGGAAAGAACACTCGCAGGCCTGGTGGAAGAGATCAATCGAGTCCACCATCAGATCGAACTTGAGGGCTCTGATGTCTCCACGCTTGGAGTTGTGGAACGAGCCGAACTCAAGCGACAGATCAATGAAAAGGTCACGATTCTTCAGGAGACGATTGCTGCCTTTGCCGCTCGGGAGTACTTCTCCGGGACGGTGCATCCACGCTTTAACTCTCTCGTTCTTGAGCCGGTGAATCGGCTCCTCGCGGAACGAAATATTCAGGGAAGCAGCGCCCTCACTCTGGATGAGTTGACCCGAACTCGCAATACGATGCGGGATCTTTTTGCTCGGGGGCAGTATTCCGATCTCATTACCAGCTACGGCCAGGTCGAGAGTCGGTTCCACTTTGTAACGGGAACGGAAGAAGGCGTGGAGATGATCCAAGAAGTGGATCAGCTCAAACGTGAGGCTTCCGCGATTATCGAGTTTTCGGAAAGAAGCGTTCTTGTTACTGGAGTCATCTTTCGTCCTGACAACGGCTCGGTTGCGGTTGTGAACGGAAAGGTGCTTTCGGTAGGAGACACTCTGGACGGGGACATCCTTGTCACGTCGATTGATCTTGACGAGGTTGAGTTTAACTTCAAGTCGGTGAGCATCCGCCGCACAGTTGATTAAGACGGATAAGACTTCACTCGCATTAGCGGAATTGCGTGATGTTTGTTGATTCAAATGGTTACGCTTCGAGTCAGGAGGAGGTTTCGATGGTTTGGACGTTACCTGTGTTGGGCGCACTGCAGTCGCGCCGGATCCTGAGCGCGCTCGGGATGGTGAGCGCGGTGTTTGTACTCTTGGTTTCGCCCGTTTCGGGGCAAGAGGTCCCGAGGACCGGCGCGAGCGAAGAGAATGCACCCTCTGGTTCGGACACGCCTTTCGACGTGGCGAATCTCCCCATCCGTACGGCGGGTACTTCGACGGATCTTAACCTCGTCTCTTTAGACGTGGTGGATACGCCGCTAGCCGACGTTGTCGAGTTCATTCGAGAGAGGAGCGGTACGAACATCGTGCTGGGCCCCTCGATCGATGAAATCATCACTCTCAAGCTGACGAACGTGCCCTGGAAGAAGGCGCTGGAGTTGGCCGCCGAGAAGGCTGGTTGCATTCTACGCGCCGACGGCGTCAATCTTCTCAAGGTAGAAAAGCCCCCCCGGGTGACCTTCTACTTTGAAGATACGGACGTCAAGAAGGTCATCGATGCCATCGGCAAGGTGAGCGGAGCGAACATCATCACCGCACCCCAGGTTGTGGGTGCCGTGAACATGCGCATCAATGATGTTCCTTGGCGTGAAGCTCTCGATTCTATCGTGAAGACTCTCGGGTACGCGGTTGTCGAGGATTCCCAGGGGATTCTTCGGGTCGTGCCGCCAGCGATGCTGGAAGAGCAGATGGAGAGTCGGGTCTTTGAGTTGAAGTATGTTCGACCGCCGGCCTCTTTCCAGGCCACGATCGAGACCGACTACGCCATCGAGAAGAAGAGTGGTGGCGCAGAGTCTGCAGGCGCGGCCGCCGAAAGCTTTAGTCTTCTGAGCGCCATCAGCAAGACTCTTTCCACGAAGGGACGATTGGACTACATCTCGGAGAGAAACGTCCTCATCGTCACCGATACGGTTCCTCATCTCAATGCCATCGGAGAGATGATTCAAGAGATCGATGTTGAGCCGGCCCAGATTTTCGTAGACGTCAAGTTCGTCATCAGTCGAAACACCGACTTCTTCGACCTTGGGGTCGACATCGGTGACCAGGGCTGGCAAGCGGCGATCGGCCTGGGTTCAATCCCGACCCGTCTTCCGTTTAACCTGGGGAAGGGCGGCTTCGAAGACAGTTTGATTGCTTCTGGTATTGACGACGGTACGGGAAGTAATACGGGCACCTTGTCCGGAAGCCAGATCGGTCCGTTTGGTTTTGACCGGGAGGCCCTTGCAAGTCAGGTGCAGTATGGAACCCTCGACTTTACCGGTGTAACCGCCGTACTACGAATTCTGAAGAGGGATGTCTCCTCCGAGATCCTCCAGTCTCCGAAGCTTCTGGCGCTGGATAACCATCCGGCCACGATCTTCGTTGGCGAGACGATCCGGTTTGCACAGGTTCAGGCAGAGCAAGGACAGGCCGGTGGTCTGCGGGTTGGAATCGAAGAAGCGGATAACTCTCCGGTTCAGACCGGCTTCCAGCTCATGATCGTTCCCCACATTATTCCCGGGACCCGAAAGATCATGATGACGGTGATTCCTGAAGAAGAATCGCTCTCGGGAACATCTGCTGAAATGCCTGGATTCGACGTCTTCACCAGTGGCGCAGGAACGTCTCAAGCAACGATTGCTTTACCGCGAGTTGCGTCTCGAACGGTCGTGACCAACATCATGCTCGAGTCGGGAAAGACCGCGGTCTTTGGTGGACTTCTTTTTGACACCGAAACCGAGACCATCAACAAGGTCCCGATTCTTGGCGATATCCCGATTCTCGGTTATCTTTTCAAGAACGAGACCAAGTCTCGGGTTCGCAATAACCTCATCATCTTCATTACCCCGACGATCATCGAGGACTCAGGAGGCACCCTGGATCTTCTGAGCGAGGACCTCCGGTCCGGTCGCAAGAACCTGAAGGAGAGCTTCCCGAGGCTCTTCATGTCGGGTCGCCAGGAACTGAAGATGGAGGAGGAAGAAAAGCGTCGTCGAGAAGAGGAAAACGGCAATTGACCTGATTGACGAATTCTTCAACTTCACTTAGATGTTTTCCGGGGCCGTGGCGGACTCCTATTGTCCCGCCTCGGCCCCGGTTCTTTTTTTGATCACCAGAAATGATGAAGGATGGGGGCCGGCTTGTAATTACGAGTAGGGGATGTAAACTCTCGGGCCTGCCAGTGGTTCCGAACGGGCTGCAAGCTCGCGGGTAGTTCCCTCCGATTGCCGTCACGGTCCGTACTACGGCAACTTGACCCCCACGCGGAGGGACATGCTCCCTCACCGTGGGTCAATCACCGGCACTTGCACCCAACTGACAATCCTCGCTCGTTGAGTCGTTTTCCGCGCACCACTTATGGCCAAGACCATTTTGATCAGCTTGACGGAGCCCGAGGTCAGTCGGATTGCCGTCGTCCAGGATCGTGTTCTGCAGGAGTTTTACTTCGAGCACAACGGTCAGGCAAAGCACGTCAACAACATCTACAAGGGAAGGGTCGTCAACGTCGAGCCCAGCATCGACGCGGCTTTTCTCGACCTTGGCCAGGACCGTAACGGCTTCCTCCATGAATCTGACGTCATGGATGATCACAAACAGCTTTTCGTCGGGGAGGATGCCATGGAGCCGCCTCCGAGCCCGAACGGGAGGAACGGTTCGCAAAAGGAAGAGGCCTCCTCCCATGGAAGGCGCCGCCCCAAGCATCGATCCATCAACGGGTTGATCAGCAAGGGGCAGGACGTGGTGGTTCAGGTCACGAAGGACTCCATCGGCAACAAGGGGCCGACCTTATCGACCAACATATCGATCCCGGGACGGTATTTGGTCCTGATGCCGAGCCTGCATCGATGGGGCATCTCTCGCAAGATCGATGATGAGAACGAGCGAAAGCGTCTGAAGTCGGTCATGAGTGAACTCGACCCCCCCGAGGGGATGGGGTTCATCGTCCGGACGGCGGGCACCGACAAGACTAAAAGCGATCTGGCCAAAGACCTTCGATACCTGCTGAAGCTCTGGAAGGTCATCCACAAGCGGGTGAACAACACCCGGGGACCATCGCTCATTTACCAGGAAAGCGATCTTGTCACCCGGATCATGCGGGATACGTTCACGCCGGATGTGGACGAGATCCTTGTCGACTCCGACTCGGTCGCCAAGAAGTGCACCGATTTCCTCAAGATCTTCTCTCCCCGATCCCAGTCCAAAGTAAAAGTGTTCCGGGGACGCAAGCCCATCTTTTATCAGTATGAGGTGGAGGAGCAGATCGAGGGGATGTTTGAGCGGAAAATCCCCCTGAAGAGCGGTGGGTCCATCGTCATTGACCAGACAGAGGCTCTTGTTGCAATCGACGTGAACTCGGGTAAGTATAAACAAGAAGGACAATTAGAGGATACGGCGTTCAGCATTAACATGGAGGCCGTCCTCGAGATCGCGCGTCAAATTCGTCTTCGTGATCTGGGTGGGGTCATCATCAATGACTTCATTGACATGCGAGATGAAGCCCATCGCAAGGAAGTCTTTCGCGCCTTCAAGTTAGCGCTAAAAGACGACCGAGCCCGCACCAAGCCGCTCCCCATCTCCCAGCTGGGAATCATCGAGATGACCCGTCAGAGGGTTTGGCCCAATATGGACCGGACCTTCCTCAGGCCCTGCTCCCATTGTGGGGGCCAGGGGGTGGTCAAGACCGAAGATTATCTGGTCGGGTTTCTCCTCCGCCAGGTCCGGTACGTCCTGGGGACGCCCCGTTCCCATGGAGCCGAGATTGTTGCCGCGGTCGGGGTTGCCGAACGGCTTCATAACGAGAAGCGAAGGGTTCTTGCGGACCTTGAGTCCGAGTCCGGGAAGGTGATCCGGGTCGTCATCAATCCACGCTTGCGGGAGACGGATAGTCACGTGGCCTCCATCCTTTCGGAGGGCCGGCGAGCCCCGGTCCAGAGAAAGCGGTGATGGGAAGGTGAATCGGTAAAAGGGATTTATGAAGAGGGTTTGCATCCCCTCGCCGGATTTGCTAAAAGACTTGGCTTCCCCACGGGGGTTCTGTGCTCCCGATTGGGTAGAATCTCCCCCAATGTTGTTTCCATTAACGAGTTGGAGTTCCCGATGTACGCAGTCATTAACGATCGTGGCAAGCAGTATCGGGTGTCCGAAGGCGATGTCTTGAACATCGATTATCTTTCGGAGTCCGAGCCGGGCCAGCCCGTCGAGTTTTCCAACATCCTCATGTTGCAAGGTGACTCCGACACCAAGATGGGTACCCCTCATCTTGCGGGAGCCAAGGTTGCTGCGGAGGTGATCGGGCCGGAATTGGGCCAGAAGATCTTGGTTTTCAAGATGAAGCGGCGTAAGGGATACCACCGGACCAACGGCCACCGTCAAAAGTACACCCGGGTCCGGATCAAAGAGATCGTGGGCTAGTCCCAAAAAGTTCCAAGAGATCATCTTGCAAGAGATTCAAAACTCTCGCAGAGCTTGCTTCTAAAGCTCACCGATCAGGAGTTCGACCATGGCGCATAAAAAAGGGCAGGGAGCATCTCGAAACGGGCGTGACAGTAACGCTCAATTCCGGGGTGTGAAGAAATATGGTGGTGAGCTCGTTCAACCGGGTTCGATCATCATTCGCCAATGCGGTACCCGCTTTCATCCGGGACGTTTTGTTGGGATGGGGAAAGACTACACCCTGTTCTCATTGATCGAAGGCCGGGTCAAGTTCGACACCCGCCGGAGGGTTACCGTGATCCCGGTGGAATCGAACTAGCTACCTGTTCGAGTCCCCCTTGCCCAAAGCCAATCCATGTTCAAGGACGAAGCTGAAATCGAGGTCTGGGCGGGAAAAGGGGGAGACGGCTGCGCCAGCATGCGTCGCGAGAAGTTTGTCCCACGGGGCGGACCGGATGGCGGCGATGGCGGTCGGGGCGGTCACGTCGTTCTTCGCGCCCAGGAAAAAGTCGGAAGCCTTTTGAACCTTGTTCGTGTCCGTAAGTTTCGGGCAAAAGGAGGCCGACCCGGCGAGGGCGGAAACCGTACGGGACGCATGGGGCCCGATCTCACCATTCCTGTTCCCATCGGCACCCTTGTTCGTGACGGAGTTACTCGAGCCGTTCTCCGCGACCTGGCACACCTAGGCGACGAGGTGATTGTCTGTAAGGGAGGGAACGGTGGACGAGGAAATCGCTCGATGGCGAGTTCCCTCAATCGATGTCCCAAGACGGCTCAACGTGGATTCGATGGGGACTATCGCTCCCTGAGTCTCGAGCTCAAACTGATTGCCGACGTGGGGATTGTCGGGCTTCCAAACGCGGGAAAATCGACGTTTCTTTCCCGGGTGTCGGCAGCGCGACCCAAGATCGCCTCCTACCCGTTTACAACCCTCGTGCCTCAGCTCGGGATCGTTGACCTTGGCAACTACGAAACCCTTCTCCTTGCCGATGTGCCCGGGCTCATCGAAGGGGCGTTCGAGGGACACGGACTTGGGGACCGTTTTTTGCGCCATGTGGAGCGGACCCGGGCCTTGATCCATCTTGTGGATGTTTCACCTGACGCAAATCCGGGTCCTGCAGAGGCCTACAGAATTGTTCGCAAAGAAATTGGCCTCTTCCGGGAGGATATGGTGAGAAAACCGGAAGTCGTCGTGGCCAATAAAATCGACATGCCTGGCCACGAGACGGGCCTTTCGGAGCTTCGGGAGGCCTGTGGGCAGGACGTGGTGGGGGTCAGTACTCTTGTTGGCTCCAATCTCAAGACCGTCCTGGGATTGCTCAAAGAATTAGTGGACGAAGCTCGAGAAATCGAGAAGAAGAATCCGTCCATGGACGTCTAATGAGTGAGCTGGATCCCGACCCCCGGCGCGATTTTGCTAATCTTATTCTGGACTTCAGCAGAGGCGGATCAAGCCTCAGGGCCTTTCACGCCGAAAGTTAGGGAGTGTAAAGGTGCCTGGCTGTCGTTTTGATGGAACGAACGGCAT
>JAJDCM010000014.1 GCA_029260825.1 Planctomycetota bacterium
AACCGTCGCCGTATGGGGTAGAAGCTCGCTCAGCCAGACACCATCTTGCTGGTTGGGATAGCGCTCGAACTTGAAAATCGAGGGCGCAACCGGAAACCGAGCCTGACCGCTGGTCATCCCGGTCAATCTCTGGCCATCCCGAATGGAGTCAGGAAGATCCTGGTCGAATCGGTCCTTGAGCACCGGCTTGTAATCATAGAGGTCGAGCTGACTCGGGGCGCCCTCCATGTGCATGTAGATCACTCGTTTCGCCTTGGCAGGAAAATGAGGACCGAGGACAGCTCCGCCCCCTTCCCCCTCCTGGGACAGGGCAGCTTCAATGCCAGGACTCAGCAAGGAGCCAAGAGCCGAAGCGCCAAGACAGGCCGAAATGCTCCCGGCGCTCCGCCCAAAGAACTGTCTCCGGGTGAGGGCCAATCGTCTAGCTTGCAATGGATCCATCGAATTATCCCCTCGAAATCATGGCGTCGAGGCTAAAGAAAGTGGAGGCAATCATGGTCCATGCTGCCAGCTCGCTCCTCTTCACCGGGTCGTCTCCGCCGAGCGCCGGGTATTCACCCACTCCTAGCAACTTCTCCGCGTCTTCCGGCGATGCTTCATACCGGGTGCGAAAATCCGAAAGCGCCCCGACGAGAGCATCCAACTCACCCTCGTCCGGAAGGCGACCGGTGCACCGCTGGAACATCCGAGCCAACCGGGCCTGCTCCGTCAAGGCACCGGGCCGTTCGGTCAAGGTACGCCTGGCAAGGAGACGTGCCGCTTCAACAAACTGCTCATCATTCCACAAGACGAGAGCCTGAAGAGGAGTCGCGGTTTCGACCCGTTTGATGGTGCAGAATTCACGGGTCGGTGCATCAAAAGTCATGAGGGACGGTGGTGGGCTGGCTCTCTTCCAGTAGGTATATAAACTCCGTCGCCAGAGATCCTCGCCCATCCCCCTCTCAAAGAAACGAGTGTTGGATTGAAGCATGGCGACCTCTTTCCACAAACCCTCCGGTTGGTATGGTTTCACCGAAGGCCCTCCCAGCCGTTCCTCCAGAATCCCGGCAACGTAAAGAGCCTGATCCCGGATCTGCTCGGCGCTCAGGCGACGACGGGGATACCGGGCGAGAAGTCGGTTCGCTGGATCACCGGAGTGAAGTTCAGGGCGCACCCGAGAGCTCTGTCGGTAGGTCTTTGATGTTACGATTCGGGCGAGCATGGCCTTCGTGTCCCATCCCGATTCCAGATAGGTCACGGCGAGCCAGTCGAGCAATTCAGGATGACTCGGCCACTCCCCCTGCATGCCAAAGTCCTCGCTCGTGGCGACGATGCCCGTTCCAAAACAGATCTGCCACAGACGATTCACCGCAACCCGAGCAACAAGAGGATTCTCGGGAGAAACCATCCACTGAGCCAGGCCTCGACGATCTTCGGGCGCGTTTGAAGGCAAACGACCAAATGCCGCCGGGACCGCGCGAGACACCTTACGTTTCATGTCAGGTTTATCGTATTCTCCCCGAACAAGAACGAAGGTCTCTCGCGGTGCAGCAAGCTCCTTCATCACCATGGTGCGAGGAATACCCGACTGGGCCTCTTCGACCCTCTTTTCCAGAGCAGCCACTTCTTCCCGGCGTTCCCGGTAGCTCGGGGAATATTCGTGCCGCCATCCTTCAATCAATCTCGACTCCAGGACATCCGTTCGAGCGTGCTCTGGAAGGAATGCCGCGAGGAGGGATCCATTCAGCTCGTGCTGACGGCGAACGGTCCGCCAGTAATACCCGGCTGGCCCCCCCGTGTTCACGATCTTGAAAACGACGGTGTGCTCTCCCGGCCCAACCTTGAGAGTTACCCGGTCTTGATCCGGGGCAACTCCCCGATCAACTTTTTTCTTGGCCACCTCCTCTCCATCCAGGAAGAGGCGAAATCCATCATCACTACCGACAAAAACGTCGAACTCTCGAGGGCCGGGCGAAAAGATGCGGCGAGCGACGTAGGTGGCTCCGACTCCCGCGGCAAACTCAACATTCAAGCGCTCATCGAGAAAGGTCGGAATGTAGTTGAACCGGTACTTATCGTCTCCGAATTCACGGGTCAAGTCGAGCTCGACCATTTCTTCCGGGCCGAACTCCGCTTCGAAAACATCGGCTCCTTGCGCGGGCCTGAACGTCGCCGTTGAATACCACCCGCTCATTGCCGCCCAAAGCCGATCGACCCCTTGGGACTCGAGCCGAGCCACCGACAGGCGAACCCGGCCAAAAGCGTGCTGAGAAAAGACCGAGTCGTAATTGAGGTGGACCTCAAGGCGAGTACCGCCTTCAAAGCCAAACGGCTTGTCAGCCAGGAACAAGGCGGTCCGTGACCCCTTTACGTTCCCGTGTCCGTCCACGGCCCAACCCAACGAGTTGTCTTCAAGCGCGTTGACGACCCGAAAATCTCCGTTGGCCTGCTCGATGTCGGCCCACGCCCAGCTCAAGTTGATTTCTTGGCGTTGCTCGGAATCCCGCAAAGAAGTGGCTTCGACCCGAATCGACTGGAGAACCGCATTGCCGTTGGGAGCCCTCCCGACCCGACCTTGGGGCAGGCTAGGATCCGGAAGAGACTCCAGACAAAACATCCGCAAATGATCTTCTTGTGTCACAAGATGAATCACGTGGGTGTCCCTGGCAGGGTTCTCACCCGATGCAAGAATGGATGAGTCTGGAAGGAGTTCAAGGTTGGCTCCTCCCCTCGCCTTCATCCAAACAACGTTTGCATCTACCCAGGTAAGATCAGAGTCTTCAACTACCTTCGCCAGGAATTCCTGGCGAGCCTCGTCCTCCCCCTCAATCGGTGTGTCGAGTTCTTCTTGCGCGGAGTCCAGCTCGGCCTGGAGAACCGAAAGAGCCGCTTCCCGTTCCGGAGTCGGCACCAAGATGAAAGGCTCAAGGGCTCGTTGATCATCGGGAACCTGAGAGTAGAGCCCGGGCTCATCGATGGAATTGAAGAACGAATAAAAGCTGTAGAACTCCTCTTGAGAGATCGGATCATACTTGTGTTCGTGGCAGCGAGCGCAACCCACGGTCAAGCCAAGAAAAACGGACCCTGTCGTTGAGGCCCGGTCGACTGCGTATTCGACCAGATACTCCTCACTGATCGCTCCCCCCTCATCGGTCGTCACGTGATTGCGGTTGAAACCGCTCGCAATTCGGTCCGCAAGAGTTGCGTCCGGAAGAAGATCTCCGGCAAGCTGCTTGCTCAGGAACTCATCGAAGGGCATCCCGTTCCGGAGCGCGGAAAGGAGCCAATCCCGCCAGGCCCACATCTGTCGCCCCGCATCCATATGAAGTCCGGACGTATCTGCATAGCGAGCCGCATCCAGCCAGGGGACCGCCATGTTCTCGGCATAGCGAGTGACGTAAGGTTCTTCATGGAGCAGACGCTCAACCCACCGTTCCACCGCGTCCGAGCGCTTGTCGCTCAGGAACTCCTGAATCTCCTCGGGAGTTGGAGGGAGCCCTGTAAGATCCAGAAAGACTCGACGTAACCAGGTTTCGCGATCGGCTTGCGGGCTCGGCTCGATTCCGCGCGACTCGAGCTCCGCCAACACGAAGCGATCGATTTCACCCTGGCACCAGTCAGAATTATTGGGTTCAGGAACAGCCGAACGTTCGGGCGGCACGAACGACCAGTGCTTTTCGTACCTGGCGCCCTGCTCGATCCAGCGCCGCACGAGGTTCAATTCCTCGGTAGAAAAAGGCCTCTTATCACTTCCAGAGGGAGGCATCCGGTCGATCGGATCTTCCGCGGTGAGCCGACACCAAAGTTCGCTCTCGCTCGGATCCCCCGGAACAAGTGCGGCAATTCCGTCTTTTACGGCATGGGCGCTCTTTTCCTCGTCCAGTCGCAAACCCGCCTTTCGCTTTGCCGGGTCCGGACCGTGGCAGGTGAAACAGCGCTCGGAGAAGAGCGGACGAATGTCCCGATCGTAGCGAACCTCTCGAGGTTGGCCATCCCGGTCGGGTTTCGGATCAATACCAGTTTCTTGCGGAGATCCGGATGCTTCTTGAGGTGAAAGCAACAGGCAAAGAAGAATCAGGGTTCCGATCATTGGGAACACAACTAGCTGGGTTCTTTTCTGTTGCATGGCGTCCGGGGGAGAGGGCCCAAAATTCGTCCGTCAATCCCCACAGTATACTGGGAAGAAGGTGACTCTGGCTAGACAAGAAGAGAGACCATCTTCAACGGTTGCTGATCATCGGGGCTTGGAAAATCCGACTCCGGGGTGAGAAACTCGCATTCACGAATCGGCCGCCCCGCCTTTTCAGCACAGCGAAAAAGCATGCCCCGCCAGTCCTCCAAGGTGACCTTCGCCACGTTATTCGTGCAAAACAGCACTCCTCCCGGCTTGGTGGCAAGCAGGGCCGGTTTGAAGACGCTCTGGTAGTCGTTCGTCAAATCGACGGTCCCAAAGAACGTCTTGGACCAGGGGGGAGGATCAAGAAGCACCTGGTCAAATTGCTCTTTCTGAAGAGAAGGGAAGGAGGGCAAGTGAAACTGCTTCTTTCCACTTCGAGGGTCGGGGCGAGACCTGGATTTGATCGGAAGTCCGGCGAACTGGCGAATGGCGGGGAAATAGTCGGATACGATGTACTTTGCCCCCTCCTCATCAAGCCCATTGAGGGAAGCGTTCCGCCTCCCCATGTCGAGGTGAGTTCTTGAAAAATCAAGATGGGTGACTTCACGGGCTCCACCGAGCTGAGCGCTCATCCCCAAGCTACACGTGTAGGCAAACAAATTGAGCACCGTCTGACCGCAAGCCCGTTCCCTGATCACTCGCCGGGCTGCACGAGTATCCAGAAAGAGCCCAGGATCCAGGCCTTTATGATCGGGATAGACCACATACTTTGTGCCTCCTTCTCGGCAGATAAACTCCCTGTTTTCAGAAGGGCTCCGAGAAGAATCTTGCTCCTTGCCATGCTCCCTCCGACTCCGATCCTTGTAGATCATCTCCCCCCCGAAGCGCTCCTCAAAAAACGCCCCGATGTCTCGACGGGAAGGTTCGTTCAGCTCTTCATAAAAACTCTGAACGAAGACAAGTCCTCCGTATCGATCGATATTCAGACCAGGGCATCCCTCGGTCGCCCCGTGAAAAAGCCGGTATGAGTCGGTCTCTTCTGCAGCCAAGCTGGCAACGAGCGGCTCACGGTGTTGCCAGGCCCGATCGAGAGATTCGGTCATATCGCTCATGCAAAGGTCCTACCGTTCTGCGTTGTTTGCACCGACGTCAAACGTGATCTCGGCCATTTGCCCCTCGGCCTCGGACGGCGAGTCCCCCACTTCCGCATCAAAGACAGACCGCAAGTTGTTGCCGGCAAGATCTTCCAGCTCACGTCTCATCTGAATGCAGTAGCTTCCTCGACTCCACGGTTTTTCGGGACAAAAAGACCAGCCCGTTTCCCCGGATAAAAGATGGATCGATCCAACGACCTGGTTTCCCGCGGCCGTGACCACACGAAGACAACTTAGCAGCAAGGCCGCATCCAAGGACTCGGAAAACTGAAGCTGAACCGGCTCCGGACTCCCCGCGCTCGGAACCAAGACCTGAAAAGTCGAAGGAATCGGCATCTCTCGATCCGCCGGCCCAACTTCAAAAATCTTTTCAAACCCCTCCCGGAGAGGAAGACCTCGCCCGTCCTCAAGCCCCCGATCGATCACCAGACGAAAACGCCCCCCCTCGGCGAGGGGGGCTCCCTGCTCCTGATGGGGGACGAGATCCCGCTTGATTCGACCCGGCTCGAACAAGACGGTCAACCGCTTTCTCTCCGTGTCCCAAAGCTCCTGCCCAAGAAAAACATCCGGCAACTCTTGCCCCGAGGGCCCGAACAAATGGATCGAGTCAAAAACATCCCCCACGCTCATCGAAGAGGAGAAATGAACGTAAAACTTCAGAAGATTCTCCGGAAGAACGTCCCCACTTGGATAAACTTGAACAATTGACGTGGACGGCTCCTCTTCTTTTGGAGCCATGGAAAAAGGTCCGATGAAAAGGTCGCCGGAAAGCCAGGTCACACGCGCCTCATAGGCAAGGCCGGGAACGAAAGGATATCGGGGACGAAAAAACACGGCGCCCTCCACGACTTCCTTCTTCCCGAGCACGGAAGGGCCACCCTTCAACGATGCCCCTGCATTCGTAAAAACAGCAAGAGACTTCACCTCGGGCGGATCAAATCCGACGAGTTTGAGGCTCCCAAAGTTCGAGCTCGATGGGTCGGTCTCGACACCGATGAATCGGCTCGGCTTCGATGAGGGGGGAGCCAACGACGATGAGGAAGAAACCTTGGCTGGCCCACACCCCGTAAGCACCATCAGCAGAACCCAGACCGGGAAACTCCGGACGCGAAACACTTCCGCCCGTTTCCTCACAGACGGCTCTTTGACACGGAGGTGAGATTCAAATCACCGGTAGCAACATCCCTCTGAAGCATCACGACGAGTTGCGCGTTGAGATTGTCAATCTGAAGAACACCAACCATCGGTAACGCCCGATACCGAGCCCCGGCAACAAGGGTCGGGTTCTCCGGATCAAGCGGCTCGGTCAAAGCCTTGGTTGCCGCGATCTCCCCCGTCTCAAGCTTCATCAGGGTTCGATTGTTGTTGGCAATCAGGACGTTGCTGCGGCCACTTCTCCCGTAAGTGATGATATCCAGCGGACGGTTTCCTGAACCCAGCTCGGCAATGGTACTCCCCTTCACATGAGCACCGTCCGCCATTTTTTCCATCGGAAACGCCACGAGAGGAGTGCAGGTGTAGGCCGCAATGATGTGGGGTTCGTTGTTCATCTGAAACGCGGCAAAGGTACGAATGGGTGCGTTGGTCTCGTAGGCGCCGTGCGCTACGTGATAGATCTCGAGGCTCGTCACCTCCGCTTCGTCGTCAAAAGGAAACTTCAGCCTTCTGAACATGGAGGAGAATTCCTCATTCGAAAGCCCCGCCACAAAAAGTTCACCATCGGCAAAAACAAGGTCGGTGATCGTGTCCGCACGGAGACTTGCACCCCAACGGGTCCTGGCTTCCGGGTCAGGAGCGTTCTTGATGGTCGCTTCCGAGTAGAGAACATCCTTGAGGGAAACCTCGGACACCACCCCCTTCTTTGTCGCCCGGATCAAGACCGGAACAGCTTCGTCCCCTCGCCCCCGAGAAACCGAGAAAAAAACGTTGCCCGAAACCGGGTTCACGGCAAGATCCTGGATGAGAATCTCCTCGGGTGCCGTCCCCAGCATGGCTGCAATCATCTCGTCAATCTTCGGAATGAGAATGGGCTTGACCCGGCGCCCGCCCTCATCCTCTGAAAGGTCGATGGCCAGAATGGTCGCACCTTCAGAATCGGCGGTGAAGAGGATCCCCTCGGGGCTAAAGGCAAGAGGCCCGGCCGCCTTCAGCTCAGGGGTTCCCCGTCGCATGCCGGTTGGGTTTTCGAGACAAAAAGCCTGTGACCCCCAGGCAATAAGGACGAGAGCAAGGATTCCAGGAGCCTTCATCGACATGCGGCACCTCCTTCATTTTCAAGGCTTGGACGAGATTTTCGCCCTTCTTCCATCGAACACCAACCATACGGATGAAATCCACCACGGGCCACAAAATAACGAGCGTCTACACAATAACGTTGTTGTGAACTAAACTGAGGCCAGGATGAATGGGAACGGAGTACCAAATATGCCTTTATCAAGTGCCCTACGAACGGGCATGATCTTGATCATTCTCGGGTTCGTCGCAAAGCCGGAGTCCGCGCTGGCTTTGCCCAAGGAGTCCGCCCCTCCGAACATCTTGTTAATCATGGCCGACGACCTCGGGGCGGAGGCTCTCACCTCCTACGGGGGAACGGGGATCGAGACCCCAAACATCGACAAGCTGGCCGAGACCGGAATCCGATTTCGTTACTGCTTCAGCACTCCGATTTGCACCCCCTCCCGGGTTCAAATCCTGACGGGCCGTTATCCCTTTCGCACCGGCTGGGACGACATGCTCAAGTACAAAGGAGCCGATCGGTACCTGGATCCTACCAAAGAAATCAGCATCGCCACTCAACTGAAGAAGGCGGGATACGAAACCGCCATCGCCGGAAAATGGCAACTTGCCCAGCTGGATAAGCATCCAACCCACCTCGCTGATTCCGGCTTTGACCGGTCCCTCTGCTGGACATGGTGTATTGACGAAACGGTTCCTACCCGCCGATACCATGGCCCATCCCTTTACGAAAACGGGAAACCCAAGATAACCGACATGACCGATTACGGGCCCGACCACTGCCTCGCTTTTCTCACCAACTTCATCAAGACCAAGCGAAGCGCACCTTTCTTTGCGTACTACCCGATGATCCTTCCTCACTCGCCCTTTCATGAACCACCCGGATCCATCAAGACGAAGACACCAGGAAAAAGCGGTCATTACGAGGCGATGGTCATTTACCTCGACCGGTCAATCGGCCGACTTCTGAAGACTCTCGAGGAAGAGAAACTCGACAAGAACACTCTCGTGATTTTCTGCGCCGACAACGGATGCCCAACCGAGATCGAAACGAAGTTCCAGGACAAGGAGATTCCCGGCGGAAAAGGATTGATGTCCACGACCGGTGCCTGGGTGCCCCTGATTGCAAATTGGCCGGGAGTCATCAAGGAGAAGCAGGTCACCAGCACCCTGGTTGATCTTTCCGACATGTTCCCGACACTCGTCGAAATCGGAGGGGCTCCTCTTCCTGAAGGAGTCAAGATCGACGGAATGAGTTTTGCTTCGGTCCTGCGAGGAGAAAAGAAACCCGGACGATCCTATGTCTACGTACAGATGTTAGAGGACTACTACGTACGAGACCAAGACTGGCAATTTACCAAAGACGGAAACCTCTTTGACCTGAGGGAAGACCCCTTCTCGACAAAACCCGTGCGATGGGGCCAGAAGATCAAGGGTGCAGCTCGCGCCCGCAAGATGCTTCGGGCGGCGACCCAAGAGTGCCGAGAACGATAAAGAGTAAGAACCGACAAGGACCACGACATCAAGACCCAAACCAGTAGATTCGATCGATTTGCACACAAGGGTGAATTCGAGCCAGGTTCACTCGACCCTGGCCAGAATCGGCGACGAATCCCTGACTCCGTCGCCTCCACTCCCTGGGTCATCTGGGTTTTCCTTCTTTTGCTCGGCTGCGGACAGAAAGAAGCTCCTCCCGGTTCGGAGGAACTACCGAGAAAAGACATCATCCTCATCTCCATCGACACTCTTCGAGCCGATCATCTCAGCTGCTACGGCTATGATCTCTCCACTTCACCGAACATTGACCGGCTTGCCGCCGATGGGAGTCTCTATGAATATGTGGTTTCTTCGTCCGCGTACACCTCCGCCTCCATGGCGTCCGTGATGACCGGTGCTTATCCGAGATTCAACTCGCTTGGTTACTCCAACACAAGCGCAAAGCTCCTCGACCATGAGGTTACGCTGGCGGAACAACTGAATAGCGCGGGCTACAATACAGCGGCTTTCGTCTGCAACCCTGTTCTCAAGAAGAAGAAGGGGTTTCACCAGGGATTTGAACTTTACGACCTTGAGCTAGAGGACGAGGAAGCGATTCGAGGATTCCCGGAACGAACCGCGGCCAAGTGCACCACTTCGGTTTTGCAATGGCTCGGGGACAGCGATCCGAAACGTCCACTTTTCCTCTGGGTGCACTACCAGGATCCCCATGGTCCCTACACTCCACCATCCGAATTCGCCGACCGGTTTACTCGCGATGAAAAGGGCCCCCTACTCGACCCTCCGATCCAGGACGACAATTTCGGCTTCAAACGAATCCCTTCCTATCAAGCGATCGATGACAACCGACATCTCCAATCCTACGTTTCCCGATACGACTCGGAGATTGCATTCGTTGATCATCACATCGGTAGGCTTCTTGACTGGTTTCGAGAAAATGGACGCTACGAAGATGCCACCATTCTCCTGACGTCCGACCATGGTGAGGCCTTCGGGGAAAACGACTTTTTCTTCGTTCATGGACAAACCGTGACAAAAGACCAGTCGTTCGTCCCCCTTCTGCTCAAACAACCGGGACAGCCCGGGGGAAGACGGCATGAAACGCCAGTGGCTCACATCGACATTTACCCGACCCTCTGTGCTGCGGCTGGCCTGGCCCCGACCTGCGAAGGCAAAGATCTTGGAACGTTGACCAACCGGAACGAATCCCCGGAAAGAATCAATGAAGACTCGCTAACGGATAGAAGTCTATACTGCGACATCGGGGGAGGTCTCGCCATTCACCGGGACGGGTTCCTCCTCATCGGAACCCTCAAGAGCCAAACTGACAAAGACATCCTGAGTCTTCAGCCCAGCGACTTCAAACCCCGAAGCATGGGAAGCTACCTCGACCAGGAATCCACAAAAAAGGTCAGCAAGAAAACTCAGAGAAGGCTGATGAAATCGATGCAGGAGTACCTCTCCAGGCCCCCCGCTCGCTTCGCATCGTATCGGATCACCAAAAAAGAAAGAGCACAACTAGAAGCTCTCGGCTATTCCGAGTAGAAGGCCGGGCCCCGCACAACGCCAAAAAAAAGAGGGTAGGACAAAGCTCTATTTTTCCAAGATTCCAAACTCGACGTAAGACGGACGTTCAACGGACGAGAATATCGTCTGGGTTGCTTCTCTTAACTCTTCGGCCTCGAACGGATCCACCCTGAAATTGGGATTCCGATCATACTTCGGGAAGTTGCTACTAGAAATGTGGAGACGGAGGCGGCTTCCGGCAGGGATCTTCAAGGCCGTAGACCCAAGGTCGATGGAAAACGGCTCTACTTTTCCCGGAGTCAAGAATTGCGGGGTCTTTCGGGACACACGAAATCGAGCTCGGACGATCCCATCTTCGATGATCCTCTCATAGGCGTCCGCCCGGACCTCGATCAACTTGGCGGTAAAATCCGTATCCACCGCCGAACTCGCGGCATGGAGCATCACGCGCATTGGCCCACAGAAGAGCCAGTCCTCCTCAAGTGGAGGAGACGTGAAGACAAGAACATCCGAGCGCTCGTTGAACCTGGACTGATCTTTGATCCCCGCGTTGTGCTCAAAGATGTGGGAATTCACCCCTCCCTCGGTCGGCACCGGATGATTGGGATCAAACACAAAGCTCGACTGAGCTTCTCTTGCGGGCGGCGAATGCACAAGAAGGCCTCCCACACGAGGCTCCTCTCCGGAGTGATCAGGGGCCAGATAGAGGCGACGGGTCTTCATGCCGGCCGGAGGCCACTCTGATTCATGGCGCCACTTGTTTGCCCCCTTTCCCATGACAAAAACATCGATAGCTGGTTCTTGATCGATTCCGTTCTCCTTCCCGAGAAGAAAACGATCGCACCACCGATGAACAAGAGCGGAGAGGTCTGCATGGCTCATCGGGCTCTCGGGTCCAAAGTCTTCGTCCCCCGCGGTCGTACGGTCGCCAGGCATGTGATTGTGCATCCACGGGCCGAGGATCATCTTCTGAAAAGGACGGCTCTCAACTGGCCTCCTGACAAGCTGGTCATAAAGAAAGAGGGTTTGACGGTAAACAACATCGTTCCACCCCGTCACATGAAGAACAGGGATCTTGATGCCCTCCGTTTTCACCGACCCCTTTGCCATTTCCTGAAAAACCTCGGGCTCCCATCCAAAGCTGGAGGAAAGGGGGAGCGCTCGAAAGCTGCGTTTCCAAAGTCGAATCGAGCGGAGAGGACGCTCCACATAGTTGAACTGAAGCCAGGGAAAGATGGTATCGAGACGAAAGGCTCCCCCGGGGAAGAAGAGCTCTTCGACATCTGTCAGGCCGGAGATGTTGATGACGGTCTTGATTGCGGGGTGGCCGGTAGCAGCGAGGAGCTGTGCCGAATAACTCTGGGACGAAAAGCCGAAAAGACACGCCGCTTCCTGACTCCATTCTCTTTCAAGAATCCAGTTCAAGGCCGCAAGAAGATCCTTTTCCTCATCAACAAAAGGAAGATAATCCCCTTCCGATCCGTGCTTTCCCCGTGCGTTAATCACGGCCACCGCATACCCAGCCCTGGCCAGATCCTCACCAAATGCCGCGTGCTGAGCTGCATTGTACGGAGTCCATTGAAAGACAAACGGAACGGGTGAGACTCTCCGAGGACGATAGACCTCCGCCAAGAGAAGAGCACCGTCGTCCATTGGAATCTTCACGGTGGAATGGAGGACTCCTCCGGATGACTCCAGCTTGTCCTTCTCCTTTGCTTCCACGGCAAGCGGAACAAGAAGAGATAGAACAAAGAAAGAAACGAAGGCGATCCGCGCCCGAAGTACGTTGCCAACCTGAACCATGACAGTGATCCTCCTTTCGGGTTTCTGATAACAGAATAGCCATACGGAGCCGTACTGTCAATGTTTCGCAAGAAGATCTAGATGCCACCAAAATAGCCGGAAACAACCATATTCTGCCACATATTCCAATCATCGGTTGATTTCTGGCTTCCTGTCTTTTTCGTTTCATGACATACTGATGCGTATGTCACAGTCAACCACAAGAGGTAGGAAGACATCGCCTCGCACCGATCCGCAGAAATCTCTTGATCGAGCGGCCTGGCTCGACGCGGCCCTGGACACCTTGTTTGAAACAGGGATCGAGGGAGTCAAGGTGGAGATTCTGGCTCGTCGGCTTGGAGTCACCAAAGGGAGCTTCTACTGGCATTTTCGAGACAGGGAAGACCTCAGAACTTCCATGGTCGATCGATGGCGAGCGACCCAGGAGGGTTATGTGAAGTCGCTTTCTTCGTCTCCGACGAAAAACCCCCGCAACAAAGTGGCGGAACTCCTCACCTTTATCCTGACGAAAGATGCCCGCCACGACATCGCCATTCGAGCATGGTCAAGAATCAACGCGTACGCCAGGAAAGAGCTGGCACAAATTGACCGCCTGAGACTGGCCTTCGTCGAATCACTATTTCAAGATCTTGGTTTCGAGGGCGATGAAGCAAGATCCCGGGCTCAAATGGTCTACTACTTTCAGGTCGGAGAGCAGACCATCTCGGGTCAGGATTCAGGCGCCGTGAGAAAACGCATCAGCAAGCTTCGCCTGGAGCTTCTCACCCAGAAACCGGGTCGCAAGTAAGCTAATCGGTCACCTTTTCCGCCGGAACCATCGAGTCGGTGAAGAAGAACCCGTCACAGACCTGGGTCCAATCCGCGGTGGACGGGCGATAACCGTTTGCTCGAGTGATTCGCCTTTCCCGGAGCCAACCCGCTTTTTCCTTGTGGCTGCGAAAATCGACGAAGAGATTCTGTTTTCCCGTCTGATGGCATAGAGCCTCAAGACTGCCTTCAGGTGCTGCGGGAACGGCAAACTGCCGATCTCCGACACGACCCGCCCTACCCTCGAAGGTGATGAACCCAATCGTGTAGGCCTCGTTGCCAAGGGCCTCGTTGACACCATCGCCCATGGGAGCAAATCCGGGATTGGTCGGTTCGATCGTCTTGGAGCCATGGAGAAAATGACCAAATGCCCCCCAGGTGATCACCTTGCGACCGGAGAAATGGCTTCTTGCTTGCCAGAGGAAAGTATCCTCCAGGCTCTTCTCCCGTAAGCCGATCATTTTCTGAAACCCCTCCTGCCCCTTCCCCGATGTCCTTGCTTCCACCATGGCGATATAGGTCTTTGCGTTTTCCAACACATGCACCCAGAAATCGATGTCGGATCCAGAAAGGCTTTTCGACGCTTCAGGGAGCTTCTGCTGCAATTGGGAAGCAACTTTCAGGAAAGCCGCTCGCTCCTCCCCGGCAGAATATCCATTGCCCTGAGCCTTCGACACAAAACTGGCCAGAACCTCCTGACCCGCTTCGTCGATTCCAGAGGGTTCGACCTTTTGGAGGAGCATGACCATGTCGGCACGCCAGCTCTCCGCAGATTCGGGAGAGGTTGGTTGACAGTCAAATCCGGCCATCTCAAGGGGCGAGGATCCGGGATCACCTGACCACGTCTTGATGGCATAGTCAAAAAGAGGCATGACCTGTTGGCATTGACTCCACAGTGAAAAGACTCCTTTTCCCGCAGCTGCCGAGGGGGAAGTTGCGGTGCGGAACCCCTCATTCATCTTCCAGCAATCGTAGAGACCTGACTCCCAGATCAACACATCAAAGCCCATCTGCTGGTGAAGAAACTTCACCAATCGGACCTTGGCAAGAAACGCAGTGCCGTCACCATGGCTCGGTTCCCCCAGATGCACAATGCGTGAATCTCCGATCAAGCCCTTCAAGGGTTGAAGATCCGAAAAATCCTCGTCCGCTGGATCAACGGTCCTGACCTCCACCGCATTCGAGAGGAGCCATTGAACCGAAGCAGACGACTCCTCTGCGGAAAGTTCACGAACGCCTACGAAAAAAACTGAAATGGCGAGAAGAGAAATCAACTCGGTACAGAACATTTGCCTCAGCATCATTTTCACCATCAACCTGACCACCAAACCGAACACCCGGGGCAACCTACGAATTAACAGATCGCCCCTGGGCCTTGAAACCCTGACTCGTTCTCCCTCATACGAAGAATTTGGCCGTCCGGCAGGGACTTATCGACGCAAAGCTCCGATTGCGACAGGGATGGGCAACATAGCAAACCCATCAAATATCGGTACCCGAAAGATCAACCCTTGGCGCCCCGGACAAGCCTCCCGAGAACTCTCCGTTGTCGGTTCGAGGATCCTGGGCTAAAATCCTTCGGTTTTCGTCCGGTGCTCCGACTGCCCCGGGCATGATTCATGAAGGTCGAAGCGAATTTGCTCCAGGCCGTCTCTTACTTCGCTCTCTCGATCTCGAAAGGAGCGAGCCCACTGGCTCTTTGTCGCGACTTATTGATCTTCCTGGCCTTTTTCCTCCTCGTATCTCAAGGAGTGCAGAGACTCGTCCCCTGGCCCGGAGGCTCCGAGATCGAAAGCAAGTTTCGTCACTTCGAGGAACACAAGGATGAGTACGATCTCGTCTTCTTCGGGTCGAGCATCACCTACCGATCCTTTATCCCGAACCTACTTCAAGACGAACTCTCCAGGTCGGGGATTGACATTCGTAGCTTCAATTTCGGCGGCCCTGGAATGCGATCGTTCGAACAGGACCATCTCATTCGCCGGACGCTGGACACAGCTCCCGAACGGCTGAGCATCGCCGTCGTGGAACTTCGGGACTGGAATCCTTCTTTCTCGGAGAAAAACGCCTTCACCAAACGGATGGTCCATTGGCATTCCACTCGATCTCTGGGTCAGATCATCTCCTCGTTGAGGAAGTGGCCTCCCACGAAAACGGCTCCCTCCGACACCTTCCTCTACCACTTACGACACTGGCTCTGGAAAATGACGAACTTCGGGGCTGGACCCGACATCATTGCATCGGCCCTGCGGGGAACCAGCCATTCTGACATCGAAGTAAAGATGTTGTCTCAGCATGGATACCTTGCTCTTGAAGATGAAACGGGAGAGTTGTACCTGGAACGAAAGAGAGAAATCCTCGATGACCCGGCTGAATACAAGCGACGCGTCACGAGGCTGACTCAAAGACAAGGGCGCTCAGCCCCTACCCACCAGTTCAATGAGGACGCAATTCGCGACCAGGTAGCCCTCTTCTCGAACGCGGGAATTCAGGCCATTTACGTCGTGCCCCCCAGCACAAAAAACCCTCCGATGGCTCAGCCTCTGCTCGACAAGGGAGTCGTAGAAAACCTACTGACCTACGATCATCCAACCCGATTCCCCCGGTACTATGCTCCCGAATCTCACTTCGACTTCAATCACCTCACCAAGGAAATGGCGCAGAACTTCACGCAAAGGTTCGCAAAAGACCTTCTTCCCTTCCTCCTGAACGAGACAGGGGAGTAGTTCATGTTATTTGTTGAATCTCGCTTCTTTCTCTTCTTCCTCGTTGCTTTCTCGGTCTACTGGTTCATCTCGTCTCAAGCCTGGCGAAAGCGCTGGCTCCTCCTCTGCAGTAACGTATTCTATGCGGCATGGGATTGGCGCTTCCTGTCACTCATCTGGATCTCAACGGTAGTTGACTACGGGATTGGCCGCTTGCTTTCCCAAAACCCCTCCCGGGGAAAGTCCAAGATCCTGTTGATGGTGAGCCTGCTCCTGAACCTGGGCATCCTCGGGGTCTTCAAGTACTTCGATTTCTTCCTGGAATCGGCAGTCGCTCTTGGACAGGAATTCGGTCTTGACCTGACCGCTTCCCGACTTCACCTGGTCCTTCCGGTGGGGATTAGCTTTTATACCTTTCAAACCCTTAGCTACACGATCGATGTCTATCGCGGCCAGATGCGAGCCACGAAGAGCTTCCTCGACTTTGCGCTCTTCGTTGCATTTTTCCCCCAGCTTGTCGCCGGCCCGATCGTGCGCGCGAGAGATTTCCTCCCGCAGCTCAAGCTTCACCATTCCCTTCGCAAGATACCCTTTCGCCGTCTTCTCACTCTTTTCCTGATCGGATACGTGAAGAAGGCCTGCCTGGCAGATCAGGTGGCGACGGTCGTCGATCCGGTGTTTGCGTCGCCGGAGCTCGCCTCCACGGGAATGACCTGGCTCGGGGTCTCCCTGTATGCAGTCCAGATCTACGGCGATTTTTCCGGATATTCAGACATGGCAATCGCCTGCGCCGGCCTTCTGGGGTACGAGTTGCGGCTGAACTTCAACTCGCCGTACCGAGCCCGAAGTGTTACCGATTTCTGGAGGCGATGGCACATCAGTCTTTCGAGTTGGTTTCGCGACTACCTGTATGTTCCGCTGGGCGGAAATCAACGAGGGAGGCTCCGAACTCTCGCAAACCTTTCGATCGTCTTTGTCCTGTGCGGCCTCTGGCACGGTGCCGCCTGGACATTCGTGCTCTGGGGAATTCATCACGGATTGTTTCTTGTCCTGGAGCGACTCATTGGCTTTGGAAGGTCCGTCACAAGGAAGACCAATCCACTCGCGATCCTTAACACGAGCGGAGTCGTTCTCGTCGGGTGGGTCTTTTTCCGGGCGGAGTCGGTTGGAGAGTCCTGGTTGATTCTTGGCAACATGATCGGGCTCGCCAAAAGCGCCGGCTCAGGCTCGGTCGAACTCGGTTGGGCCTTGGTGCTCGTGGGCTTCATTGTCGCCCACTCCTGCCTCCGGCCGGGGCAACTGGAAGAGAAGGCTGAGAGGCTCCCGAGCTGGACATTTGCCGCCCTCTATGGAACCGCCGTGGCGATTGTCCTACCGTTCGCGGCGACCGGCGACCAACCCTTCATCTATTTTCAGTTCTAGCCCGGATTATTCACGAATTTGGCGAGAATCGCCCCAGGTCGCCACTGGCTGCGCTAGTGGGGTGAGTTACTTCTTGCCGATGAACTCACGCCCGCCCATATATTTTCTCAGCACCTCCGGAATACGGATCGTTCCATCTTCCTGCTGATTCAGCTCAAGGAGCGGAATGAAGATTCGAGGTGAGGCCAACACCGTATTGTTCAACGTATGGGCAAAATGAACCTTCCCTTCCGGGTCTCGATACCGGAGGTTCAAACGACGGGCCTGATACTCGTGAAAGTTGGATGCACTGTGGGTTTCCCCGTAGCTCTTTCGGGATGGCATCCAGGACTCGATATCATACTTCCTGACCTGGCCAAGACCCAGATCTCCGCCACAAACCTCCACGACCCGGTAGGGTAACTCGAGCATCTGCAGCAGCTCTTCGGAATTGTTGAGGATGTGGTCGTGTTCCTTCTGAGAAACTTCCGGAATCCCCTGACAGATCACCACCTGCTCCACCTTGTGGAACTGATGCATGCGATAGAGCCCCTTGGTGTCTTTCCCGTAGGTTCCCGCTTCTCTTCGGAAGCAGGCCGAGAACCCGGCGTAGTAATAGGGTAGATCCTTGTGGCTGAGGATCTCCCCCGCATGAAGAGACGTGATCGGCACCTCCGATGTTCCGATCAGGTAGAGACCGTCTCGCTCCATGTGATAGGCCTGCTCTTCCCCTCCCGGAAAATAAGCCGTTCCCACCATGGGATCTCGCTTGACGAGGTACGGAGGGATATAAGGAGAAAAACCCTTACTCATGATGTGATCGAGGGAAAGGTGCATCAAGGCCAGCTCCAGCAACACCGCCTCGTTTTTCAGGTAATAAGTTCTACTCCCCGAGACTCGGGCTGCCCGCTGGAAATCAAGAATATCCAGAGATTCACCGAGCTCGATGTGATCCTTGATCGGAAAATCAAATGCAGGAACTTCCCCCACCCGACGGATCTCCACGTTGTCGGCATCGTCCTTTCCCTCGGGAACGACGTCAAGGGGTACATTCGGGACCACGAGGAGGCCAGCTTTCAACTCCTCCTCGATGGACTTGACCTCTGGCTCAAGCTCAGAGACCCTGGCGGAGAGTTCGTTCAGCTCTTTGAGCAGCCCGACCTTCTCTTCAGGATCTGCCTTGGGAACCCGTTTTGATTCGGACTTTTGCCGGGCCCGGAGCTGCTCCCATTCGGTACGCTTCTCCTTCCGGCGATCATCGAGCTCAATCAGACGCATGACATCAAGGTCGATGCGCTTCTTTCGCGCCCCTTCCTTGACCATGTCCAGGTTCTCGCGGATGAACTTGATATCGAGCATTTGAGCAGAATCTCCGTTACCGGAAGCGATTAGAACGGCCACAAAAAAAAGCAGCCTCAATACTACGATTGAGGCTACATTTCAAACATGCGTTTTGTAGGGGAAAGCCGGGCAGTTACCCGACAAAGACCGTGTTACTTGAAGTCCCGCATGATCACCCCCAGAAGATCGTGCTTGGCCTTGATCCTCAGGCGGTATTCGACGTCTTTGGCAACCTTGTCCCAGGTCACGTCCCGGGGGAACCAGGCGAGGTTAGAGCCGGTATTGAAGACACCCTGGTCGATGGGTTTCAGTTTCTCTTTGGCGACGATTCCGCCCTTCTGGACCCGGACCATGACATCGCCCTTGGGTACAAAAGGATAAAAGCGAGTATAACCCTCGCCATATTTTCCGATGACGGCAAGATCCCGGCCCCGAAGAACCGCTTGATCACCATCGGTCCTGACCTCGTAGTTGAAAGAAAAAGGTGCTCCAAGCTCCAGGGAAAATGTTTCGTCGGCGTTGACTTCAAAACTCTTCGAGTCGCCTTTTCGAATCTCCGCCCAGGACGCGTTACGGCCCTTCCCATCCTTCAGGATACCGAAATAGAAGTAATAGGTACCCACCGGGACAGAAACCGGGTTCTTGGCGTCAAGAGGAATGATCGTCTTGGAGTTGGCCCCCTTGCCCACAACATAGAGGCAGGAAGGAGTCTTCTTGCCCTTGAATTTGACCTCGATCTTTCCGGTCGGGTCGGTGTAGGGCATCCACTGAAGCTCGGTTCCCAGGGGATTTGGAATCTTGATGCGATAGAGCTTGTCACCGACAGAGATCACTTCGCTCAAGAACTGAGCGGTCTTCCCACTTCCCACAACGAAGGAATCTGTTCCGTAGTCAGAATAAGTCCCGTTGTTGTTGTCATCGATGAGAACGATCTTTTGGCCATCAAGGTCATCGCCCTGCATGTAGCAGGCCCTCTGCCAGCGGATGTTTCCAGCCGAGTATGTCGTGTCAAAGTTGAAGAACTTCTCCTTCTTCAACTCGCACATCTGGACCCCGTACTTGAACTTCTCGCCGTCTTCGGTTTCAAGGTCGAACTCGACGAACTTGGGGCGACCGCCGATCGGGATCCTCTCTTCTTTGGTGGCAAAACCGTCGTCGTTGTAGTCGAGATAGAGCTTCTTATTTTCGTGCATGAACTGGTAGCGCGCGATGGGAGACGTGGTCCTGGGGTTCAGCTTGACCGCATCATTCACCGCGTAAAACATGAAGCTCCCGCCGTCAAAAACGGTGGAATCATAGAAAGGACCGAACTGGTCCGGCTCGATCCGGTTTCCACTCCAGTTGATGTACTCATCCGTCGTCAACGGATTCGGGGAAGTGAAAGGAAACTTCTTCGCCGGACGATAGGCAAGGGTGACCTTCTTCCAGAGAGGCTTATCCGCTTCTTCTCTGGCCTGCCTGTCCTCGAGGTCTTTTCGCTCCATCTCCTCATCGATCGCCGTCTTGACCTGGCCGCTCTTCAACTGATCGAGAAAGGCGCGAGTTTCGGTGACTTTGTCCTCGGCACCGCAATAGCCGAAGTACTCGATGGCCTGCTTGTAGGATTCTTCCGCTTCCAGGTTGGCCGACACCTGCCCGTGAAGCCGACCGATATCCTGGTAGACCCAGCCAAGAAGGAAGAAGTCGTTGATCCTCTCAAAATGAGGGTAGACCTCGCCTCCTAGCTCGATCGCCTTGACGAACGCATCCGGGACTTTTGCCTCCCAGGCTTCCCCGTAGACGCCTTTGAACTTTCGGTAGATAGCCCAGCCATCAAGCCAGCTTTGAAGGGCGGTTACCCTCATGTTCTTGATGAAATTGGTGTACTTCTCGTAGTTGCGGTTGTCCTTGCCCACATAAAAGGCGTTGCCGATCGCCGACATCGTGTCGCCGAAGATCCTTGCTCGTTCGGAATTCCCGCTTTTTCGAGCCTCTAGATGAGCCTCAACCGCGGAGAAGAACGCACCCAGAACTTCCTGGGGAACCGTCTCTACAAGCTTCTTCACCGTGCGAAAATCTCCCCGCTCAACCGCGTCTTTGAGGTGGTCCAGGGTCGTTTGTTGCGCATGAAGATTCCCGGCCATCACCAAGAAGACGATGGCACTCAGCAGCCAAGAGGCTTTGCCGAATCTCATAACTCATTACTCCCTAAAGGGTTTCTGGTCTACACCAATCCAAAATCGCGAGCTGTCAAAGCCTGGGGACGGTGAAGATGGAGGATTCCCACTCAACCATGTCCATGGCTTTTCCTTCATGTTACTTCCGGGTAGAAACGGGTGTCAAGAATACCGGTTAGCCAAGAAGATCTTTCAGGAACTCCTCATAGCCCTCCGCAAGGATCTTGGGAGAGATTCTCAAGGCCCTGGCAAGCCCGCCCAGGTCGAACATGTTCGGCGGAGGAGACCTGCAAAGGTCCAGAAATGCCGACCGCACCTCGCCCCCCGCTTCCTCCATCAAGTAATGAGTGAGGAGCATGGATTGAGCGTAGTAGAGATCGTTGTTTTCCGACCGAAACTCGCCCTCGGCGGCCATCAGATGGGTCAGATCGGGAAGCTCAGCCTCTTTCTTTTCAGAATCGCCAAGCTCAAGCCCCAGACGAGCCCTTGCCGCCCGAAGCAGAAGCTGGCTGGTGAGCCTGGACCGTCCTCCGATCTCGGCCCTACCATCTTCTACGGTTGTCCCCTCAAAATAGACGGCAAGTCCTTCAGAAAGCCAGCGGGGATACCGGGCCCCTCGGCCCGAAGTGAAGACATCAAAAGCCAGGTGAGTCGCCTCATGAAAAGCAGATCTTCGCACCGAGGCATAGCGGTATGCAGAGTCGGCAAGAGGAGGCACGACGATGGCGATCGTTCGAGAGCCCGGATCGTAGTACCCCCCATTGTTCGAGAAATCCTCCCGGCGGGTGTTTCGATAATACCGGGCAAGCTCCTCCTGGCTCTCCCACAAATCCAGGGTCAGATCGAGATCGGAAAGCTTGTGGTCTCCAAAATCAAAGACCGGTCCGTAATCCAGCAATACCGCCCGGAAGAAGACCGTGAATTCTCTCTCGAGAAGGGAGGTGCTCTCCCTGGAAACCCGGGAGAAAATCTTGCCAAACTCGGTCTCGACGATGGCGACCTCTCCCCCGATGCGCCACGCGTGAAACCGGGTGACAAGAGGCGGAATCACGAACCGTAGTGTGAGTATGATGAGCAGAAAAGCGCCGACCAATCCACCCCAACCCCAGAAACGAATTCGGCCGCTCATGCCAGTTCCTAATCGTAAAAACGACGGGACGCCTGCTTCAAGAACTTGCGCTCTTTCCCCGTGAGAGAGTGCATTCCGTCCCGAGCGATCTTCTCCAGAAGCCGATCCACTTCCGCCCGAGCATCGACTTCCCGCTGGTACTCCTTGACCTTTTGATCCTTCTCGATCCGGACGAAGACCTGATCAAGCCTCGGTCCAAACCGAAACCAGAGATAGCCAAAGAGTGCCCCCCCAAGGTGAGCCGTATTGGCAACACCATTGGCGTCATTTGTAACGGCGTAATAGAGATCGATCCCGATGATCATGACCATCATGTGCCACATCTTCATGGGAATCATCATGAAAAGCAGAACACTCTGATTGGGGTTTCGCATGGTAAAGACAACGACAACCGCCATGAGAGCGCCAGAAGCCCCGACCGCTGGCACAAAGCCCGGATCGAAGGCGGCGAAAATGACGTAGGAAAGACCGGCAAAGACCCCTCCTAGAAGAAAGAGCTGGAGGAACTTCCTCCGACCCAGCCCATTCTCCACATCCCCCCCGAACATCCACAGCCAGAGCATGTTCATCAAGAGATGAAAAATGCCTCCGTGAAGGAAGATGTAGGTGCCAAATTGCCACAAGTAGAGCTTCTTGACGGCGCCATCCCAGCTCACTCCAAAGAGCTGAAGAAAGGAGTTGGCTGCATCCGCCGAAGCAGCGACTTCGACCAAGGTCTGGAGGATGAACACCCCCACCATTGCCATCAGCAGAATCTTGACCGTCGGAGTCACCGGAGGTCGCTGGAACCCAAAACCCGTGGGCCGACCCTGCCCGCCGTAGTTTCGCGGCGAGTTCGAATCCGAATAGGAGTCACGATCGTAGTCTTGCCACATCGTAATTGAATCTTCTCAAAGAGTTAGGTCGTCGCACCAGGCGAAGAGAAAAGCTTCGCTAAACTTAAGAGTATCATGGCCAAAGCACGTCCTCCAATGGCTCTCGATCCCTTCAAACTCAGCTTCACTTCCTTCCCACTTTTTCCCTTGCAACCAAGCCACTGCAGCCTAGGATGGAGAACTCCCCACCCTTTGCTTTGGGCGAGCAAGAGCAGAATCATGGATCAAAAAGTCATGAGCGCCAACCTTCTTGACGGACCGAGTATTGCCAAAGAAGTTCTTCAAGAGCTTCGAACTCCTCTGGCGACCCTCGCATCCGAAGGCCGAACACCCCGTATCGCGAGCGTCCAGGTCGGCGAGTCACCCGCCTCCGCCGCCTATTTGCGAGGGATCCGGCGCAACTGCGAATCGACTGGAATCGCCTTTGATGTCGTCCAGCTTGCTGAAACATCCCAGGCCAACGATGTCCTCGACTGCCTGGACCACCTGGGCAAAGACAACGCCATCACGGGCGTCATGATGCAATTTCCGCTTCCCCGGCACCTGGACGGAAGGTTTCTCCAGACTCAGATCCCACCGGGAAAAGATCTGGAGGCCATCACTCCGATGTGCCTGGGACGACTGCTTCTGGGAGAATCCCGGGTCGCGCCTTGCACTGCACTTGCCGCCCTTCGCATTCTCGACCACACAGGAGTGGATCTCAAGGGTGCGGAGTGCGTGGTGGTCGGCATGAGTGAGATCGTGGGCAAACCCATTGCAATTCTTCTTCTGGATCGGTTCGCCACGACGACCATCTGTCATGTAGAAACCCGCAATCTCGCCGAACATACACGCAACGCGGACATCCTCATCGTGGCGACTGGAAAGCCCCACCTCATTGATGGCACGATGATCAAACCCGGGGCCATCGTGATCGATATCGGCTACACCACGGTTGAAGTCACAGGGGAAAATGGCGAAAGAAAAACCGAAACCCAGGGGGATGTGGTTTTTGCCGAAGCGGCCGAAGTGGCAAGCTGGCTCACACCGGTTCCTGGGGGCGTGGGACCGGTAACTCGAGCCATGCTGATGAGAAATGCCGTCGAGGCACTTCTGGAACATCCCGTGGCAGCCAGGACGGCTCGCGAGGGCTGACCCCACCTTCGACCCAAGCCGTGAATGATTCCTTCGGCCTCAATCCAGGCGAAAGCTGTCAGGGTCCAGACGGATCGACTTCGTCGTCGAAGTTGAACGCGGCTTTCAGAACATCAGATTCTATCTGAGATTCCAGAAGGCGATAAACGAGAATCGCCGAGGTTGAAACCCCAACCGGATCAGAGTGCTGCATCGCCAGGCGGCTGATGAATTGTGCAACGCAGGGATTTTCCTGCTCAATGCGCTCAAAGAGCCGAACGACATACTCGTTGCCCTCTTCTTTTTCCATCTCCGCACAGACCGCATAACCTGTGTCTGGCGTCACTTTGGGAATCTTTGCTGGTTCTTCCACTTCTGCCCTGTCTTTCTGCTCGTGGTGCAGTCCTCGAAAATAAAGCTCACCTGTACCGCGGGTCCTCGAAAGGATGGTGAGCCAATTGGAGTATAACCTCTCTGTCAAGTACCGGGCTTGAAGGAGCCCGTTTCCGGAAATACTTGACTCGTATTCCCACGGTAACTCAAAGAGAAGACGTGCTCGAGTCGAAGAAACACGCGAAGAAATCGGAGCACCTCGGGCGCCGGGCCATCCTTTTGCTATTCTTCCCGCTCGAAGCTCTTCACCGTATCCCAGGGGCCCATGATCAAATCCGACCCGCTATCCCGTCCTGAACCGATCCCCCTGGCCGAACTTGCCCCCCGACTCGCCGGCGAATTCGGCAAGTCGATTGCAGTCTGTCGATCTCAACTGGACAACGGGCTACGGATTCTCTCGGTCAAAAGCCCAAGCTCCCCCATTCTGGCGACCCAGATCCATGTGGCCGCCGGAAATCGAGATGTTGTGAAAGGTCTCACCGGACTTGCTCACTGCGTCGAACACATGATGTTCAAGACTCCCAACATGGACTATGACCAGGAGGTCGAATCCCTGGGAGGAGCCTGCAACGCCTACACGATGCAAGACACGACGTCCTACGTCTGCGAGTCCCTGGCAGTTGCCCTTCCCGAAATCCTCGAGCTGGAGTCCACTCGGTTCATCGATCCCCTCATCGAGGAAGACGCCCTCGCCTCCGAGCTCGAGGTGATCCTCGAAGAACGGCTCCAATCGGTAGAAAATTCTCCCACCGGACTTTTCTCCGAGCGCATGTTTGCCGAAGCCTTCCCGGATCATCCCTACGGCTGGTCCATTCTGGGCTCACCCGAGGACCTCCGCCAGACTCGGCCCGAACACTGCCGCGAGTTCATCCGGGAGTTCTACACTGCAAAACGCATGGTGCTTGCGGTGGCGGGTCCCCTGGATCATTCCGAGATTCACGCCCTTGCGGAGCGCCATCTCGGAAAGCTATCCGTCGGAACGGATCCCAACCGTCGTTTCAATCGACCCGCACTTGGTCCTCGCATCGCAAAGAGCGAGATCACCCTGCGGACAAAGGCAGAGCTCTCTGCCACCGCTTTTCTCGGTCTTCTTCCCGGCACTCAAGACCTTGCCACCGCACGAGACCTGGCGGCCGCAGAGCTCCTCGGTGTGATTCTCGGGTGGGGAGACAGTTCTCGATTGATCCAAAAGCTCGTGTTCGAGGAGCAGATCGCTCTGGACGTGGAAGTGGGACTTCAAGATTATGAGCTCGGCTCCCTTTTGCTGATCGACGCCCGTTCTACTGAACCCGGCTCCCCCGCTCCTCTGCGGAGGAGGATTCGCGAAGAGATCGAACTCCTTGCCCATCAAACCGTGTCGATCCATGAGCTCGAAAAGGCCAAGACAATTCTCGCAACCGACTACATCCGACTCCTGAAGAGTTCGTCCAATCGTGCAGAGCTCATGGGCACCATCGAGCTCGCCTACCCGAGTACAGCGGGGGGATTCCTGGCCCGGGAATGCTTCTTCGACATTCAGCCGCAAGACATTCAAGGCATGGCTCGAAATCTCCTGGCACAGAACTCGTCCGTGGTGGTTGATCTCGAGGCAACGAACGGATAGGGACTCTAGATACCTTCATGGGAAGCACCACAACACCTGACCTTTGGAGCCTTCCGACTCCCCGGGAAGATCGGCTCACAAACGGCCTGAAGTCCCTGATCTTGATCAAGGAAGATGCGCCTCTCATCACGACCCTTCTTCGATTCAGGACCGGATCCCTCTTTGACCCGGAGGGCAAGGTCGGGCTCACAGAGCTCTGCGTTCGACTCTTGACCCGTGGCACCCGGCGCCAATCGGCTGACGAGCTCATGAGGGCCGTGGACCAGATCGGCGCCGTTCTGGCCGCCGAGGGAGGACGAGAGCGCATCGATCTTTCCCTTGAAATGAGATCCCAGGACCATCGTCAGGGACTCACGCTCCTGACTGAAATGGCTTCCTCGAGTTCGTTTCTGTCCGAAGAAATCGATAGCATCCGCAACCAGATGCTGGGGGAGCTTCGCGCCGGAGAAGAAGATCCCGCCTACATAGCCGGACGAGAATTCCTTCACGGGTTTTACGGCGGAAAAGGCTATGGACAGTCCCTTCTTGGATCCCCGGAATCACTGAAGAACATCTCCCGAGATGACGTGGTCCAGCATGCCGGGCGAATCTTCCATCCCGCAAATGCCACCCTCGTCACCGCGGGATCCGTGAATGTGGACGACGCCAGGGACTGGACCCGGGAGATCCTCTCGTCCTGGAGCGAATCCGAAGAAATCAAACTTGACCACCATCCGACCATCCTGAATGAAGGCCCCCGGGTTCTTCTTGTGAACCGTCCCGATCTGACCCAAA
>JAJDCM010000131.1 GCA_029260825.1 Planctomycetota bacterium
CATGAATCCTTTTGAGCTCTCCGAGAATATTCGTTGCTACTTGCTCCCAGGAGTAATTGTGAGCGTGAGCCAGAAGAGCCTTTCGATCATACCCCCGTGCCAGAACCTCTCGAACTCCCTGGGCAAGAGTTTCCCCGGTAAGGGGAGTCTTCAAGATCGACGTCTCGGGAGAAGGAGCAACCTCTCGAATCGAGGCGATATCTCGCCCTACAACAGGAGTACCACAAGCCAGCGCTTCCAGCACAACGTTCGGCCAACCCTCTCTCTGGCTCGGATGAATCAAGGCATCCGCCGCAGAAAGCCAGTAGGGCAATTCCACCTGGGATCGCTCACCAACCAGAAAGACGTGATCAACCAGACCAAGATCAACGATCTTTCGCTCGAGACGTTTTCGCAGCTCTCCATCTCCGATCAGGTACAGAGACGGAAGATCGCCTCCCCCCAGATCCCGGAGATGAGCCAGAGCCGAAATCGCTAGATCCCAGCTCTTGATCGGAACAAGCCGTCCGATTCCCACCAGGATTTTCCCGGCCTGTTGAAGGTGCAAGCGAGACCGAGCTGCCGTCCGAGACAGAGGACGAAAGAGCACGGTGTCCACCCCATTGGGAGTGACGACCACCGCACGCCCCACCGGAAGAATGCAGTCCAGGTCGCTCGCCAGAGACCGGGAAACGGCAAACACTCTCTTGGCTCCCTGCAAAACCCTTTGAAGACGCCCACGAAGAAAACCCATGCTCGGATAGGTGTGAGCATCGGTTCCCCGGGCCGTCACCACCATCTTCAGGTCAAGATCTTTTGCCATGTGATAGGCAGCATATCCATCCGGATAGATGAAATGAGCGTCGATCAAATCAATCGGATGGGTCTTCAAAATCCGCTCGACCGTGGGCTGGCAGCACCACTTCATCCAGCGCCCATAAAAACGCATACCGAGCTTGGGAGTGAAAAGTGTTCGAGGGTGGAAGACCTCGACCTTGTCATCCATGCGCTGGTACGCGATCCGAGCCATTCTTGACCAGCGGCCAAAGCCCTTCTTGAACGGAAAGTAAGGAACAGGCGCCACCACTTTGATCTTTGCCCCTGCTCGGCTCAAGGCTTGCACCCGATGACGGATGAACATTCCTTTTCCCGTTTCCACATCGTTGGGATAAAGGGTGGTAAAAACGAGAATCCTCAAGGGGTTCCCCCTGCAGCCGGAAGGGGCAATGCAACAGGAGCTCGTCCTTTCCCCCCCCCGGTGAGAAAGCGATCTTGCCAGAGATGGTAGACAACCGCCCCGAAAAGAACGGTCGAATGGTCAGCAATCCCCCGACAATGCTCCTTGTAGAGACTTCGAAGAACATCTCCATCAAAGAAAGGAGCCGGATTGGAAAGCACCCGGTCCTCCATGAGCTCGGAGAACTCCTCCCGAATCCAACGACGCAGCGGAATCGAAAAACCCTTCTTTCTCCCGTCCACCGACGGTGCGGGAATCTTTGTCCGGAGCATTTCTCGAAGAACGGCTTTTCCCGTTCCATCTCGTGCCAGCTTGAGATCTACCGGAAGCCTTGCGGCAAACTCGACGATCTTGTGGTCCAGGAGCGGCACCCGAACTTCAAGGGAGACCGCCATGCTCGCTCGATCCACCTTGGTCAAGATATCGTCGACCAGATAGGTCTTGAGGTCGATGTACTGAATCTTCGAAAGTAGATCCTCTGCCGGAGCCTCTCGATGAAGCTTCCTGAAGCGATCAAGCGGATCGTAGCCATGGGTCTGTCGTAGAAGGTCCTGAGAGAGAACACGATCTCGGATCTCCGGACGGATGGGTGAGACGGAGCGATAATAAGCCTCCGCCGGATCCATTCCGAGATGGGTAAGGAGCGTCTTTGCCCGCAGCGGACGAGGCAACCAATCCGCCTTGGGATAAAGCGCGCCCAATCCCGCAAGACCCTGGCGCAGAACACCTGGAAAGAAGGAGCGCAAACGGTTTTCGAGAACGTCGTAGCGATACCTTCGATACCCGGCAAAGTTCTCATCCCCTCCATCCCCGGAAAGCGCCACCGTGACCCGCTGCCTTGCCGCCTTCGAAACATAATAAGTGGGAATCAGAGATGAATCCCCGAAAGGTTCATCATAATGCCAGGAGAGAAGCTCCAGAACGGGAAGCGCGCTCGGCTGCACCTCGAGTTCTTCATGATCCGAATTCAGATGCTTTGCCACCCCACGAGCCACGGAACGCTCGTCAAACTCGGCGTCGGAAAAACCGACTGTAACCGTCTTTACCCGGTCGCCCCGTGCCTGGCTCATGGCCCAGACAACCGCCGCGGAATCAGTGCCTCCGGAAAGAAATGCTCCAAGAGGCACCTCGCTCATGAGCCGCATGTCTACCGCCTCGGACACAAGATCGCCCAGCTGACCTGCCGCTTCTTCAAGCCCGACAGGCCGGGGATCAAAGATCACGTCCCAGTAGGTCTCGACCCGGGTTCCCTCCGGAGTGATTTCCAGCCAGGACGCGGGAGGGAGCTTCTTGATTCCCTGAAAAATACTGCGCGGAGCCGGCACGTAGAGAAAGGTCATGAACTCGACAACCGACAGTGGATCGACCGCGGGAAGGGTTTTCAGCCCCTGCAAGATTGCCTTCAGCTCCGAGCCGAAAAGAAGTCGGTTCGGATGAGGCCCATCCGCCTCCGGCAACGTGTAGTAGAGAGGTTTGATTCCAAGCCGATCCCGAGCAAGAAAGAGCTTCCTCTTTTTCTTGTCCCAGATGGCGAAGGCAAACATGCCTCGCATCAACTCGACGCACCGATTCCCCTCTTCTTCATAGAGATGAACGATGACCTCGGTGTCCGACTGGGTCTTGAACTGGTGCCCTGACTGGACGAGCCTCTGGCGCAGTTCCTGGTAGTTGTAGATCTGCCCGTTGAAGATGAGAACGACGCTTCCGTCCTCGTTTGTGATGGGCTGATCCCCTCCAGAAAGATCGATGATCGAGAGGCGACGATGCCCGAGCGCCACGAAATCGTCGACGAAATACCCGTCCGCATCGGGTCCTCGGTGCACGAGGGTATCGGTCATGGACTGGAGCGTCACCCGGTCAGGAGCGCTGATGCCCTCGACAAGGTCAATGAATCCGGTAATTCCGCACATACGCTCGAACCTAAGACCTACCTCTTCGAACCCATACCGAAGACGCTACACAACCGGTGACGGAAACGCGGATGAAGCTTCCGGTGGACCATCCTCTTCCAGTCCACTTTCTTCCGCAATCCGTTTTTCTTCTGCCTCTTTTCGAAGGCGATAGACAGCCTGGGCCGCCAAAAGGTCCAGAGCAATCGAAATACCCACGATATGATACAGAAGATCGAAGTGTGCCCGGTTCAAGAAAGTCGCCGCGATGACATACCCGGCAAGCGAGGCCTCGATCGCCCGGCTATAATTCGAAAACCAGCGGAGTTCAGGAATGTGTCTCAACCTCTTCTGAAGGCTACGCCCCTTGATCACGGTCAGAAGAATCATGAACAGAAACACCCCCAGCGCCGGATACCCGGACTCCGCCATCAACTGCACGTAGGAATTGTGGGCCACCCGGACGGTCTGGGTGGGATCGCCGGAATAGCGGCGATAGGCAAGCTGGAAATTTCGGTACCCGACCCCGGTCATCGGGTTCGCATTGACCATGTTAAAGCCGGTCCCCCAGGCCTGAAGCCGTCCCTGGGAAGATCCGTCTTTGGGATCCTTGATGGTCTCGATTCGCTCGATAAAAGAAGCAGGCACCAGAATAAAAAACAGAACCGCGGCGACCGGCGCCATCACGAGAGCCAGCACCTTCTGGCGAGACTGCATCACCAAGACACCCACCGTCGCCACGAGCGCCAGAAACCCTCCTCGCGATTCGGTTAACGCAACCGTAAATGCGGTGAGCGGGACCGATATGAAGAACCCTGTCCGGTAGAGTCGGCGCGTTTCGCTGTGGCCAAGGTAGTACAAGAACGGCAGTGTCATCACCAAGGCACAGGAAAAGTCGTTATTGTCCTGAAGCATTCCGCCCGGGCCCCGAATCACCGGCACCCCGATCAGAGCGTTCTTCACCCCATAGAACCCGATCGATAATGCGATCACCCAGAACATGATCCTCAGCCGCTTTTCGCTGTTCACGAGGACCGGGGTCATGAGGGCAATCAGGATGATCTTCCAGAACTCACTGAACTTCCACCAACCCGGCTGGGGATTGATGGCATCGATGATGGAAAGGAGGATCCAGCCAAGCAAGATCACCATGCACATGGCTCGGCCATCTTTGAGATGTTTGAGGCCGGCTCGTCCAAGGAACAACATCCCCACGAATCCGATGATGGTGAACACCGCGACCCAGTAGGAAAGACGGTGGTACCGGGTTTCTCCCCAGGTGAGGTCCTGGGTCCGGTTGTATGCAAGGATGGAAAACATGACAAGGCCATAAAAAGGCTGAATGACGCAGAGCGGCATGGTCCCGTAAACCCAGGTCAGCAATATGACATCGCGATAATTCATGTTTGGCGGTTCGGCCTATCCTTCCAGAGCACCCTTATCTAGCCAATCGAGTATTCCCGGCCAAAAGTTGACCTCGGAAGGCAGGCCAGGTCGAAGTTCTTGGCGAGACTCTCGGCGAGAAGAGCCCGGTCAAAGGCCGGAGGCGGCTCTCGTCTCTTTGTCCCGCTTCCCGGGGCCTGCTGCTCCCAGTCTTCAAAAAGCCGCAAAATAGCAGCTTTGATGGCCGGGATGTCGTCAACCGGGCAGTGATACCCGAACCCACTACACGACTTGAGGATACGGGCGATTGCCCCCTGTGGATGGGAGAGAACAAGGAGCGGACGTCCACAGCCCAAATACTCATAAAGCTTGGCCGGGACCTGGACTTCCGGCTCCCCGGACGGCCCGAGCAACAGAAGCACGTCAGCGGCGACCATGCGAGAAAGAGCCTCCTGGTGGGGAACGCTCCCTTCCAGCGAAAGCACATCCGGCACCCTCACTGCCTCCCGCAATTTTTCCGTTGAAAAACTAGCTCCGGAGGTCGGTCCAAGCAAAGAGACCAAAAGCCTCCTTTCCAGCCCCGGATTCTCTTCACAGATCCCGGCAATTGCCTGGAGAAATGGAAATGGCGTTCTTTTCCCGTAGAGGAGTCCGGCATGAAGAATCTCCATCCGCTCCCCCTTCGGTTTTTCCGCAACCTCGGGGAAAGTCTCTCGATCATAACCATTCGTGATGACCACGAATCGATCCGGCATGGTCCCGGCATAGTACCGCTGGCAAAGCTGGTCCCGGTGCTCCTCGGTCACGCACACGACCTTCCGAGCCGACCGCACCACGAACGATTCCAAAAACGCCTCCAATCGGGAGAGAGCAGGATATGGAAGAGTGTTGAACGGATTCCCGAACCAGGGATCCCGAAAATCCAACACGAGGGGGATTCCAGAAAAACGGGACAGGAGAGTTGCCACGAGATGCCCCGTGTGGGGAGGGCCGGAGGAGTAAATCAAGTCGGTTCGATTGCTCAGAAGGTAACGCATCCCGGCAAAGAGAGAGGGAAGCATCCAACCGACCTTGCGATCCGGAAACCGAAGAAACCAGGAGGCAAAATCCTTGAGCCTCCCCGGCCAGGTCTTCGGATAGGGGTAATCACTCTCCGGAGACGATTGCCCCCCGGATTCTCCCGAGGGACCGCCCTTCTCGTTCGTCTTTTGCCCCCGGAGCCGATCCAAGGGAAGGGCGATTTTTCCCGCTCGAATGACTCGCACCGATTCGGGAACCCGAGAATTCAATGCCTCGTCCTCGGCCTCCTCACCTCGCTTCACGGTCAAAACGGTTGGCTTCCACCCGAGGCGAGAAAGGTGCGCGACAAAAGACGTGGTCCGAAACGTGCCGCTTGCATTGACCGGAGGGTAGTAGTAGGCGACAAGAAGAACCTTTCGTTCCTTCATGGAGATCCCACCCCCGATCTCTCGCTCCGACTTTTTTGAAGGCGCAGCCGGAATGCCGCCCAGAACTCGCCTATCTTTCGCTTTTCCCGGGGACGATAAAACCCGATCCACCAGAGAACGAGGGGAAAGGCCATTCCCACCATCAACTTGACCGCGCCCGCAAGAAACACGCTCGAGAACGGAACCAAACGAGACACTCCATAGAGAGACAACGCGGTGACGATCAAAAGGGCCATTCGATGGAGATCATAGCGAATGTAGAAGGTGCGCTGGGAAAACCAAAGGGCAAGAACAGCCATGGCCATGAACGTCGCAAGAGTTGCGACTGCCGCTCCCATGGCACCGTAGGGAGGAATGAGAGTCACATTGAGCACCACGTTGATGACCATGCTGATCATCGTGATGACGGAGCAAATCTTCGTCTTCTTCTTCATGTGGAGGACAAGTTCAAAGACGAGGCGCAACCCGGCAAACACGTACGCCAGCGCCAGAAGAGGAACCATCTTTGACGCCTCCCGGTAAGAACCCTCCGCAACCATGATGACCTCATCGATCAAGATCGAGATCAGCATCGCCACAAAAATCACGAAGTAGGTGTAGTAGACGGTTGCTTGCCGCTGCTTGAGACGCACCCGACCCTTCGCATAGAGCTCATAGGCCCTCACCCTCCAGAACTCGATGAAAGGTTTTGTGGCCGCGGAAGAGACGAGAATTCCGAACTTGACCGCGGTTGTATACAGCCCCACTTCTTCCCTGGTTCGGGTTTCATTCAAGACGAAGTTATCCCCGAACGTGATGACGAAATAGGCAAAACTACCCGGCACCAAGGGAAGCCCGTAGGAAAAGAGATCCCGAGCGTCTCGGCTGGAAAACGAGATCTTCATCGAACGCAAGAGGAAGACGGTATACACCGCCATCAAGAATCCGTTCGTCAGAAGTGAACTGTAGAGGATTCCCTTGAGGCCCATTCCAAGCCAAACGACAAAGATGATATTGCAGGCAAGCCCAAAAAAGATCCCGGCAATCGTCGTGAAGGAAAAAAGCAGTGAACGCTTACAAATTTTCATATAGGCGGCACCGACCTGGGCCACCAGCTGAAGATTGAGGGTGAGAAACGCCAGGCGGAAGAAGAACACATACTCTTCCGACGAGAACTTCGTCGCCCCTCGACGCTCGAAAAGAAGAGCTGTCAACGCAGGCGAACAAAAGCTTCCCAGGAAAAAGAGACCCGCCCCGATCGACAGAACCAGAAGAAACGCCGTTGTCACGACCCGGTTCCGGTCCACAGGCTCTTTGCGCTCGAAGAAATAACGCATCACGGCCGCGTCGATTCTTCCGGCAAAAACGAGGCCAATCACCTCGACCGACAGAACCAACAGCCGGTAGACCCCCATGTCTTCGAGGTCGAGGTAATAGGTATAGACCCCGAACATGGTGAAGGCGATGAGAGGACGGGCCCAGTTACCGATCCCGTAGAGGAACGAATGTTTGGCGATGCCCTTGAGCTCATCCACCATTCAATCAGGACCCTTCCTCTAAGCGGTTAGATTCGCCGTGAGTGCACGATCTCGCGGATGTGATTCGCAATTTCAAAGATGTCTTCGGAGCCCAGGGTCGGATGAACGGGAATCGAAAGACAGGTGCGACAAGCCTCCTCGGAAACCGGAAGATCGCCGACCCCATACCCTCTATCGGCGTATGCGGGCATCAGATGGAGAGGAAGTGGATAGTATCGCCCCGTGCCCACTCCCCGATCCGCAAGCTTGCTTGCCAGGTCATCGGGATCGGAGACCCGGATGGTGTAGAGGTGATAGACATGGGTCGATCCCGCGGGCTCTGCCGGAAGAGTGATCTCGGAAACGTCCGACAAGACTTCCCGGTAGATGGACGCGTTTTGCCGCCGCGCCTCGGACCAATCGGAAAGCTTCGAAAGCTTGACCCGAAGGATTGCCGCCTGAATATCGTCGAGCCGACTGTTGGTTCCATGGGAATCGTAAACGTATTTGGAGAGAGACCCATGGGCGCGAAGAGCGGCAAGAGAACCGGCAAGCTCTTCCGACGAGGTGGTAACAAGCCCCCCGTCGCCATAGGCTCCCAGGTTCTTGGTGGGGTAGAAACTGAAGCAGGCCACGTCCCCCAGGCTTCCCGCAGGAAGTCCCTCGAAGGTAGCCCCCACCGCTTGAGCCGCGTCCTCGATGAGATGAATCCCGTGCTCCGACGTGATCTCCCCGAGCGCGTCCATGTTGGCCGGGAGTCCGAACACGTGAACCGCCAGAACGGCGCGAGTTTTCGGAGTGATCGCCCGGCGAACCGAGGCAGGATCAAGATTCAGGGTCTCGGGATCGATGTCGGCAAAAACGGGGGTGGCTCCCACCCACGCGATCGAGCCCCCACTTGCCCCGAAGGTGAACGGGGTCGTCACGACCTCATCCCCCACGCCGATATCGAGGGCTTTCAAGGCAAGGATCAGGGCATCGGTTCCGGAAGCAACTCCAAGAGCGTGCTCTGATCCACAAAAAGAGGCCATTTCCGCCTCGAAAGCCTTTGACTCGGGTCCGAGGATGAACTGGCCACTGGCAAGAACCGAAGAAACCGCCTCGGAGATCTCGTCTGCGATCTCGGCGTCCTGCCCTTTCAGATCAAAAAGCGTATGTTGCATGGCCAGAGGTTAGCCTCGACGACGGACGTCTTCAAGCATCCCCTGCAAACGTTCGTGCTGGACTTCCCAGCTGAACCTCTCCTCCACCAGTTTTCGGCCCCGGATCGCCATGGCCTGGCGGCGGTCCGGATTCTGCAGAAGATCCACGACCGCGTCCACGAAACCGACCTCATCGCTCATCACCATGAGGTCTTCTCCCGGATTGCCGCAGATGCCCTGATGGCCCTCCACGGTGGTGACGACGGCGGGCCCGCTGGCAAGCGCCTCCAGGACCTTATTTTGCAGCCCTCGACCGATCCGCAGCGGAGCCACCGCGACCGCCGATTTGTGGAGATAGGGACGCACGTCCGGAACCCGGCCCGTGACAAAAACCGCCTCCCCGTCATGCAATGAGGTGACGGCCTCGGTCGGCTTCGCTCCAACGATATGGAACCGGCATTCAGGAACCTGGCGACGGATTTCGGGAAACATGCGCTCCACGAACCTCACCACCCCATCCACATTGGGGTAGTAGTCCATCATCCCGGTAAAAACGATGTCTTTTGCATCCCTTCCTGCCGGATGCCACGAGAAAAAATCTGCATCCACGCCATTTCCGACGACCGATACTTTCGCTCCCGGTATCGACTCGGAGAAGAGAGCCGCCTCCTCGTCCGTGATGGCGATCGATCCATCAAAAGAGCGATGCAGCTCTTCTTCAAGCCCGAGAAGTCGCCGCCCCTCGCACCGATAAAGAAGGTTCATCGGAAACTTCTTCTGATCTCCATATTCGAGCCATTTCCTCGAATCTTGGTCCACAAAATCGATCATCTTGGGGAGATCGGGGTAGGGCAGCAGGTAGGGTCCCATGGAGGAAGAGAAGACAAACGCCACGTCAAATTCGTGTTCTCGGATCCAGCCCAAGATCGTCCGGGCTAGCGCTCCGGAATAAAAGTAGCCCTGGGTCAGTGATCTGCCAAAGAGAAGGCTCTTTCCCCCCCGAAGAAGCCGAGGAAGCTTTCCGAGTGGAACCGCGCAAACGGCCTGGCAGAGTTTCTCGAGGGCGACGACTCCATCGTCCCCGACTTCCGGATCTTCGAGGGTCGCGAGCCATACTTCATGGTCCCTGGCAAGAGATCGAATCTGATGAAAAGACCGGATCTTGTCGCCTTTGTTGGGTGGGTAGGGAAGCCGGTGAGCGAGGTACAGAATACGCAGCTCACTCCTCCTCGGCGTAGCGGTACCTGCCGTACTTTTTATCGGGCTTGACACCGGTCATCACGCACCCCAGAACCCGGGTCCGAGACGACTTCAACGCTTCGATGGCCCGGGTCACGACCTCTTTGGGAGGGCCGTGTTTTCGAACGACAAAAAGTGCGCCGTCGGTTTGAGGACCGACCACCGCCGCATCCGTCAGGGTAAAGACAGGAGGCGTGTCGATGAGAACAAAGTCATACACCGCCTGGAGAGCGGAAAGAAGATCTCGCAGGCTGTGGGCGGCAAAGAGCTCAAGAGGAGCCACCTCGATGTTCCCGCTGTGAATGACATCGACTCCGGCAAGAGGAGTTGTCTGGACCGCAGAAGCGATCGAGATCTCGCCTTTCAAGAGCTCCATCAGACCTGGCATGGGCTCCTGGCCAAGAGTGCGATGAATGCTCGGATTGCGAAGGTCGCAATCAACCACAAGCACCCGGGCCTTGGGTGTCTCGGCCAGCACCGCGGCAAAATTCAAGGTCGTAACCGTCTTGCCTTCACCCTTGGTTGCGCTTGTCACGGAAAGAACTCGAGGATGGTCCCCCCCGTCAAGGGCAAGAAGGTTGGTGCGCAAGCTTCGATACTGTTCCGTCGCAGGAGAACGCTTGTCATGAAAAGCCACGAGCCGGGGGTCCGGATCCGACACGAGGGGAAACCCAACGCTTCCCGGCGGGGTGGCCACCGGTGCCGGGGAAACATCACTCTTTCCAGCAATCGGTGGGACGTCGATCTCATTTTGATCCATCGATACATCGGAAGACACATCGGGATTCAAGAAAGAAGGATCAAAAGGATGTTCGGGTTGAGTCTGCATGTCCTAGAGTCGCTCCAACAACTCGATAAGAGTCTCGGGCAAGGCTTCGGGAAACTGCTGATAGACGACGAAGAAGGCGATCCCCACGAGTATGACAAAGGATGCGCCCACCAAAGCAATGACTTTCCGGCGTCGTTTCCTCAGGATCTCATCCGGGCCAACGATCAATTCGATCGCTCCCATGACGGGAACCCCAAGGCCAAGGGATGCCTCGTCCACCGAGCCAAACGTCTGCCTCGACATCTCGAGAAGATAGGTAAGGGCAAGGCTAAGCGCCAATCCGACGGCCATTGCAGCTGCGACAATCAAAGGACGATCAGGCCAACTTGGAGAGCGGGGGCGACGGCCCTGCTCGACGACCTGATAGACGGTTCCGCCGGCTTCCTTGGATCGCTCCCAGAGGTCCTCCATGCGACGAAGTTGCCCTTTCGTCTGAGTGAGTTGCCCCACGGCGTCTGCCTGCCGCTGGTTCATCTCTCGCTGGCGCTCCAGCAGCGCGGGTAGTGCCTTCAGGTTATTGTTGAGAACGGCAACCTCGGTTTCCAGTGCTCGCTTCTGGTTCTTCTTCAGCTGAGCCTTTTTTTCAGCATCCCGGATTCTTACCTTCAGGGCGTAATATCGGTCATTATCTTTGATCTCTTCTCGAACATCGATGAACTCTTCCAGCCCCTCCATGTCTTTTTCAAGCTGGGCAAAACTGGCTCGAGCTTCGATCATGTCCGGGTGAATTTCGGTGTAGATCTTCTCCATCTCACTCACGGTGCGACGGAGCTTCAGGCCCTCCAATCGTAGCTGTTCGAACTGGGGGTTCCGTTCTCGGGTGACCGTCTTGACCTTGGGGCTCTGTTTGGTGAGCTCTTCTTTCAGATCTCTTGCCGACTCATCGAGGGAAGCGATCTGGGTGTCCAGTTCCTCGAGTCGACGCTGCTTCAGATCAAGTTGCCCCACGTTGCGTCCCGCACCACCGTTCACCTCTTTCTGGTGGCTCTGCATGAACTTGGTCATGTTCTGGCGCGTCGAGGCTCGAACCCCTTCCAGTCCCTTGATCCGGCTCCGGTATCGATCCATGAGCTTTCGAATCTCTTCCTGGTAGCCGGCCACATTGGACTCGATATACGCATCGCGAAGACGGTTCACAAGTCGATAACAACGGTTGGCATCGCCATCGGAATAACTGAGGGTAATGACATCGTCAGCGAATTTCTGAGACCGGACATCGATGACAATGTCGCCCCGCATGGTCTCGATGAAAGAATCCCACTCCGCGGCACCCAGTGATTTGTCAAGCCCCATGGATCGCCCCACCTGATCCAGGTTGGCGTAACTCAGAATATCGTCCTGGATGTTCGAGAGGTTGTTCTTGAAGGGGATCTGAATGAACGCAGGTCCATAGAGCTGACTCAAGAAGGAGCGTTCTTTCAGCAAGAAGACGGTGGAAGCATCGAATCGTTCAGGAATCACATAAGAAACGGCACCACCGATCAAGCTGGCTCCGACAACAAAGAGGCCGATGAAGAGCCGCCGTTCCCGGAGCATCCGAGTGATGTCACTCAGTCCGATCTGCCGGCCTTCTTGTTGACCCGGTAAGTTTTCCACTTCCGACTTCCTTTCAGCCTTACTGCATGGCCCTACCCCGAACAATCAACTCTCAGAAGAAATTGTTGTTGTTGTTTCTTCCACCGCCGCCCCCGAGGCCACCTCGCCCCTGGGAGGCTCGGTCTGCCAGCTCGTCAAAGCCCTGGAATGTATAGGGAACGGTTCCTGCTCTCAGGAGCGTTGAAGCTGCACCGGTAATGGCCCGAAGCGGTGAAGTGACCGCGTTGAGGACCTCGGCGATGTTGCTTGCAATTTGCCCGATGGTGGTGAGCGGAACAAAAATAATGTCGTCCTCTTTGAGGAGGATATTGGTGGTTGTATCACCTCGCTCCATGATGGCGTCAAGATCCACACTGATCCCCTCGGGATGAAGCGGATCGGCTCGCCAGACGATGATCGCGGTGGTGTCCGCAAAGGGAGCGACGCTTGAACGTGCCATGACATCCATCATGGTCTGATCGCCCTCGAACTTGAGAATCCCTCCCCGACGAACGGCCCCGGTCAGGAAGATTCGTTTTGAGTTCTTGGTCGGGATCGAAACCACAAGGTTGACGTTTTTGAAGTACCTGCTGAGAACGGTGGTCAGGCGGGCCTCGATTTCAGAAGCGGTGAGTCCCGCAACCTTCAAACGTCCGACACCCGGGATGGGAACCGGAATCCGGCCATCGGGACCGATCTGGGTGGCAAAAGACAGCTCTTTGATCCCCGGAGAAGTGACTTGAAGGGTGTCCCCGATTCCGACCCAATATTCTTTGCTCGAGTCCCCGCTGTATTTCCGGCCAAAACCCTTTTGCACGTAATGCCGGTCCTGATGATACCGGGCGAAAAACTTGTCATATTTGCTGGCACTTGAGCACCCGCTCATGCCCTGGGCACCAAGGACGAGCAAAAGGAGGGCGAGAAGCCGAGTGGTCCAGCTCCTGGTCAAACCGGCTGGAGCCAGCTCCTGGTTCGATCTCGTTGTTTTTGAATTCAAGTTCACTGACTTACCCCATGTGGACCCCGAGGGCCAACCCCGTGTCGCGAAACTGATTCAGTCTCTCGACCCCGCACAAAACCTTGGGAACGCACCAAAAAACTGTGGTGCGCCTTCCAAGGAGTCGTTCGTGCCTTTCGGTCCATCCACTCCAAAAAGTTTAGGTTTCTCCGAAAAGTGGCCGCTGAACTTGCCGATAAACCTATCGGTACGAATCAGGCCTACCGTCCAAAGATTTCGCATTGGGCGAATAGCGATCGTAACCCGTAAACATTTAACGGGTTAGACAAATAAACCTCAGTCACCATGAAAGCGCAGATGTCCTAATGGTCAAACAAATACAACCTGAGACCCCCGAAAATCTGGAAAAGCTCCATAAACAAGTGATCCGGGGATTATCGGCCTTTCGACGGATGGGCGAAATTCAGACCGTGGGCATCGATATCGAGGCGATCTGCAACGAGGCCGTTCAGGTGTTCGTTGACGAGCTCGATTTTGAAAACTGCTCGATCCTTCTGAAAGAGCGAAACGAGCTCCGCATCAAGGCGGCCACCGGCAAGAGGGATCAAGACCTCAGCGAGAGCGAAAAGCGCACTCTCAACCGAGATCTTCGAATCAAAGTCGGGGAAGGGGTTGCCGGTGAGGTCGTTCAGACCGGAACACCGATGATCCTCAGCGACGCTCAAACCAACCCTCACTTCAAGTCGTTTTCCGGCGCGGTTGAGGTTCGCTCTCTGCTTTGCTTCCCGCTCTTTTCAAAGAACGACCCGATCGGCGTCATCAATCTGAGCCACCCGGACATCGAGGAATTTACCACCAATCTGACCGAGGTTCTGACGGTTCTCTCCCGGATGGTTGGACATTTGATCACGATTTCCAGGCTCAACTCGGACCTCATCCGGGAGCAATTTGAGCGGACGGAACGACTGGCAAGCGTCGGGCAGATCGCGGCCTCCGTGGCCCATGAGGTCAACAACCCCCTCACCAATGTCCTGCTGCGGGCTCAGAAGATCCAGCTCGACAGTCAGGTGAGCGACAACACCCGGAAGGTTGCCGAACAGATCGAGGAAGCCAGTGAGAAGATTCGAAGGATCGTGAGCCGGCTGCTCGATTTCTCCCGGACCTCCCGATCCGAAAGAACGTCCGTCGACCTCAACAAGGTGGTCGAGATGTCTCTGAATCTCACCGAACCATTCCTCGGAGACCAGGGGCCCATTCGACTCGAAAGGCAGTTCTTCCCCGACCTTCGCCCGATCACCGCCGATCGACGCGAGTTGGAGCAGGTATTCACCAACCTCATCGTGAACGCCGCCGAGGCCATGGCACCCCAGGGTGGGGAACTGACTCTCAGCACGGTCGACGATCCGGAGCGTCAGGAAGTTCTGGTCCGGGTCAAGGACACGGGAGCGGGAATCCCGGAGGAGCATTTGTCCCGCATCTTCGACCCCTTCTTCACCTTGCGTCCGGAAGGCAAGGGAACCGGACTGGGTCTTGCCATCTGTCGAGATCTCGTTCGAGATCACGACGGGGAAATCCACGTCGAGAGCACCCACCAGGGCGGGACAACGTTTACCGTGACCTTCCCTTACTCTTCTGCCGACCCTTCCGGTGAGCTCAAGTAGGCTCCCCCTTTACGATCCGGCTTGAACGTGGTCTTCTTGAGGGATGGGCGGCACTCGAATACAGGGAGATCATGGTCTCCCCGCGCCTTTCCAAGAGGACGAGCGGAATCGGGAGATGGATCTCTCCTGGGAGAGAGTCACTTCGCTTTCCGTCAAAGAGCTCGGCCGCAAGGTCTTGTGGCGCTGTCAGAAGCGACTCCGGCGCTCGCCATTCTTTCCGGCCGCCTCCCGCCAAACCCTGGAGAACCTTGCCACGGAATGGCGGAATGCCCCCATCCAGTCGCCCCCTCCGCTCACCCCTTCCGACCGGTTTTTTCTGCCCGCCCAAGCGGGAAATTCGATCACCAAGGCAGCCATTGAGCTCTTTCCCTCGGAGGTTGAACTCACGATCGCGGACGGCGAGAAGACCCTCGCTGGCGAGTTCAAATTCCTCGGTTATCCGACGGTCAAAGTGTCCGGGAGCCTTCCGTACCAAGGGAACCCTGTACCCGAAATCGATACGTATTTTCGACGCATGGATTTCCTGGTCAGCCTGGCACTCTCGTTTGCCTACACGAAGAGACCGGAGTTTCTTTCGGCCTACCGTCGGCTGGTCGCCGGCTGGCTGGGCCAACCGGGTCTCCTGGATCGGGTTCTTGCGGAAAGCGGAATTGAGGTCTCGATCCGCCTGATCAACTGGGTGATGAGTCTTCGTATTCTGCTCGCAGCGGGTCAGACCGCTCCGCTCTCTGAAGACCTGAGTCGGAACACCTCGGCATGGATGGCGATTCAAGCTCGGGTGATCGAACTAAAACTCTCCGCAGGCGGCAATCATCTCCTCCTGGACGCTCTGGGTCTCCGCATGCTGGGCTGCGCATTTCCTCACCTCGATCCTACCCGGAACCGGGAAGTCAAAGGTCGGTCGATCCTCCTTCGAGAGCTTCACCGCCAGGTCCGCGAAGACGGGGTTCACGGGGAACAGTCCGCCGGCTACCATCTCAATGTCACCACGTACTACCTCAAGGAAATCCTTCTTTCCCGGGCCCGCAAGGAGTCCATTCCAAAGAACGCCTGGAATCGCCTCGGGAACATGTTCGAGTACGCGTCCCACCTGCTGAAGCCCGACGGGACCATCCCCATGATGGGGGATCTTGACGGCTTTCGCACCCGCTACCGGGAACACCTCGAGACTCGAATGCTCTACTCCGCGGGGCTCGTGCTCTTCCCGGAAAAAGCAACGCCGTATCCACCGGAACTCGAAACGCATCTCTCCCTCTGGTATCTCGGACCCGACTTGACCCGACGAGCTCGATCCCTCAACCAGGTTCGGCGCCAGTCCTATGTTCCAGGGACCAGGTCTTTTCCGAGCGGCGGTGTCGTCATCCTCCGGGATCCCCACAACGCGACGTCGGTTCATTTCGACTGCGGCCCCTTCGGGCTCGAAGAATTTCCCCACCATGGTCACGCCGATTGCTTGAGCGTCGAGGTCTGTGCTTTCTCTCGCTCGGTCCTCATCGACCCCGGTGGATTTGCCTACCATCGCAACCGGTTCCGGAGTTATTTTCGATCCACCGCGGCTCATAATACGATTCGAATCGACGGGGTCGATCAGACGCGCATCCAGGATCTCTTCGAGGTGGGCAGAACCGCAAAACCAGCTCCCCCCCTGACCCTTCGGCGTCATGAGTTCGATTTCGCCGAGGGAGCCCACCAGGGATACATGCGATTATCCGATCCGGTTTTTCACCGACGAGCCGTCTTTCTCATCAAGTCATCACCTTCCTATGTGGTCGTCCTTGACCGACTCGAGGGAACCGGTCAGCACCAGGTTGAACAACGATACCAATGTGTCCCCTTGCCGACCCTCCCCCGGATTCACAAATCGAGGGTGGACGTTCTTCTTCCCGAGAAGAACCGGCTGAGTGTCCTCTTCCCCTCCTCGTTAACCGGTGAACCGGCCATGAACCTGCGGGTTGTCTCGGGAGCGCAACAACCCGTCGAAGGATGGGTCTCTTTCGTGAAGGGAGAACTCGAGCCGGCGCCCCAGATCATCCGAAGCGGCTTTCTTCGCCTGCCCGTTGATCTTTGCACCGTGCTCTATCCCTGGTCGGCGGAATCAAAAAGTAGGCGAAAGCGCCCGCGAATCCGGCGAAAGAAACAGAACTCGACCTCCGCCATTGGACTCGAAATCAAAGGCGAAGACTGGATCGATCGACTCTCCTGGAACCCTCAGGAAGACTCCATCAACACCCTTGATGATGAAAACCCCACCCGTGTTTTCTACTCCCGGTCCATCAACAGGAATCCATGAAACACCACACCTTCAAGGTCATCGATGCCCACACCGCGGGAGAACCACTTCGAGTCATCGTCTCCGGGCTCCCCGAGATCGGCGGGCGGTCAATCCTGGAAAAGCGCCGCATTCTTTCCACTCGATTCGACTGGATTCGCACCGCGCTCATGTGGGAGCCCCGAGGACACGCCGACATGTACGGATGTATCGTCACCGAAAAGGCGACGCCGGACGGAGACCACGGCATTCTCTTCCTCCACAACGAAGGCTACAGCACCATGTGCGGCCACGGCATCATCGGAGTCGTGAAGGTGCTCATCGAGGAAGGCCTGACCGACCGGGGAGGGGACGGAAATGAGCGAATCCTCAAGCTTGATACTCCGGCAGGGAGAGTGACGGCGACGGCGAGAATGGACGAAGACCGGGTGGATTCGGTCGCGTTCGAGAACGTGGTGTCGTTCGTCGACGAGCTTGACTGCACGGTCGATGTGCCGGGCCTGGGCGAGGTTCGCTACGACCTCGCTTTTGGGGGTGCGTACTACGCCTTTTGCCAGGCCGCGGACTTTGACCTGCCGCTGAATCCGGACGGCTTTCGCCAGTCGATTGATCTTGGAACAAGAATCAAACAGGCCATCATGAAAAAAGGGCCCATTCACCATCCGGTTTCCGAGGATCTCGGATTTCTCTATGGAACGATCTTCGTCGGCGAACCCGGGAATCCAGCCCACCACAGCCGAAACATCTGCGTCTTTGCCGACGGCGAAGTGGATCGTTCTCCCACAGGAACCGGCGTGAGCGCCCGCATTGCCTTGCACCATGCTCGGGGAGAGATCGGCCTATCCGAGACGATCGTGATCGAGAGCATTCTGGGAACCACGTTTGAAGTAGAAGCGGTGCGGGAAGCCTCCCTCTGCGATCAAAACGGCGTGATCCCTCGGGTGACCGGAAAGGCCTTCATCACCGGCAAGGCTGAATTTCAGATCGACCCCCTGGACCCTCTCGGTCACGGGTTCATTCTCCGGTGAACCATCCGGGCTAGCTCAAAAGCAATCGTTTGGCTTCGCCGACACCGGGGGCAGAATACCCGGCGCCACTTGCCATGACACGTGCAAGGGAAACAAGATGATGCCACCGGCATTCGGGACGGGAGCGGGAGAATTCCTCGGTGGCCGTCAGGAAATACTTCTCGTGATGAAGTGCGCCGTCGTTCAAAATGGCCGGCTCCAGAAGAAGAGCGATCAGCGGCGAAGCGCCCTTGCCAAGCTTTCCGTAGCGCTCGGTCAACGCAGCCGCCATCGCCTGGTCCTTTCCTCTTACCGCTTCTTGAATCGCCGGTAGTATCTTACTCTCCGGAATGGTCCTGGCCTCGTCTCGCGCTCTTGCGTGGAAAGGAACAAGCGAGTCGGCTGTTCGCCCGGATTCCTCGGTAGAGAACCCTCCCGACTGCCCCGCGGTGTGCCAGGCAGCGGTCACAAGACATGCATTTGCGTTCACCGGATCGGTAGCCGCGGCAATACCTCGCCAGGCATTGGCAGAATCCGCGGCATGCACTCCAATCGATGCCCCATGGACACTCCCCTTGGGCTTCCCGCTCGCTGCGTGAGCACGACCGGGGTCATGGAGCAGAAGGTTGGTCGACGCGAGAGAGATCGCCTCTCCAAGGTCATCCCGGCCGACTCCCTCCCCGAGAAGTCCGGCGATTCGCTCCGCCGCTTCATCCCTTCCCGCAGAAAACAGGAATTCACCGAGTGCGATGAGCTCCTTTGAAGAAAGATTGCGGGAGCCCTGGTCAGAACGATCCAGCTGGTAGGCCTCCATCAGCTTTGGAAGCAACTCCCGGATCGAAGGCGCAGACCTCCGTTTGCTCCGGCGGCTCTGGTCTCGTTGCACGCAATGACGAACCACCTGACGAAGGAGAACCCCTCCGTTCTGCTCTCCCGTGAGTCGCATCATGTCCCAGCAACGAAAAGCAAGGACAACCTGGTGCACATCAATATTGTCTCGTACAAGGGGCTGAATCGCCGCATAACCCGTCTTGAGCCCACTCTTTGTCAGAGCAGCAAAGGCCTTCTCCGCACCATCGTAGTTTCCGCTACGGCCCGCCGACAGAAGAAGGGATCGGGCTTTTTCGTCATCCATGCCATCCGGCCGAACCGGACGCAACACGTCCTTCTTCCCGCCCCCCGCTTGAATCCGACGAGCATTTCTATGGAGAACCTTGAAGACGGGGAGAGCAGCCTCTTTCCCCGAGAGTCGGCGGGACATTTCAAGCGCAGGCACCATGGCCATGAAACAATGATAGCCATCATAATCTTCGCCTCCGAAGGTGCGAGCGTTGGCGAGTGCCGCTGCGGTGACGAGAGTTCCAAGGTCCACCCCATGTTCAAGCCGCTCCTTGAGAGCAGGCATGAGGTTGTCCGCTGAAGTTTCCTGCATCATGGCGACGAGAGGCTCAAGCTCACCGAAATCGAGTCGCTCTCCGTCCCTGGCAAGAATGTCACCAAGAAGGTTCAGTTCCGAAACCACCGTCAATCCAACGGCAGAAACGAGCATTCCCGAACCGACTCGATTCAAGAAACCACGGCGATCATAGGTGTTCATAGGTCCTCCTTCGTGGCGAAGATGTGGCCATGTAGATCTCGTTCGAGATTGTCTCGAGTCAGCTCCAGCTGCTCCTCCACCTGCAAGAGCCGGTAGCCTCGCTCGAGCAAGAAGAGAGCAACCTCCTCTTCTCTCTGCCCATGGAGCTCCACCATGAGCTTCGGTCGGTGATTCTCCAGGGTTCTGGCCATTCCCCGCAAAGCAAAGAGCTCGAGCCCCTCAACATCAAGCTTGATGAAGTCCGGGGAAGGTAAATCATTCTCGCTGATCAGATGGTCAAGGGAATCAATATCGACCATTACGGTCTTCGTTCCGGGAAGAGACCGACGCTTCTTCTGAAGCTCCGGATTCGCGGTGCCAAGGGCCGGTCGATCAGGACAGTAGAGAAACTCAACCGTGCTCGCCTCCTCACCGATTCCCGTGGAGAACACCGACACGTTCGAAAACCCGTTCAGTTCGATGTGATCATGAATCCCCGCATTGCTCCTGGGATTTGGTTCAAAAGCGATGACTCTTCCCGCGGGTCCAACCTTGCGAGCGAAAAAGAGCGTGGTGAGACCGTTGGCGGCGCCGATGTCGAAAACCGTCTTTTCTGCAAGATCCAGCTCCCGAAGAAAGACCTCTTCATTGGAGAGAGGGCGCGTCGACAGAAATCCGAGTCCTCCCCGCCGCAAAAGCCCTTCGGTGAGCCCGGTCCTGGAAACGTAGACCCGGCGTTCGAACCGAGAACCCACCAGGGTCGACACCATCCGCCTGAGCGGACCCAGAGCCTTTTCAACGACGTTTCGCACCCAACGAGTCCTCTCGCCTGAACCTTCGATTCGTAGCGTCCGCACCAACGGATTCTATCCAAATGGGTTCCTGTTTGCTGAATTTCTTGATCGAGCCGTGTCCAGGAAGAAACCCCGGACCCATCGCCTCATTCGGACAAAGCGAGACAGGCCATTCGGTTCCAAGGCCAAGCCGCACCGCAGCTTCCTACCATTTCCGACCGTCGGAATATCCAGATCTACCCGGAGAAGGTCGAGTTCATGGAAGGCTAAAACGAAGCTTTGCGCCGGAAGTGACGGGGCTGCCTAGATTGTTCACACGGAAAGGGTTAGACTTGTCGCTTCAAAAAACCGCGATGAACGGTAAAGGTAGCTTCCAAAGACGGAGTGATCATCCAACCATGGCTTACGACGATAAGAACATCCCTTGTGAAGATTGCGGAATCGAGTTCGTCCATTCCGCCGAGGATCAAGAACGGTACGCCGAACGTGGCTTCACCAGCGATCCCAAACGTTGTCGTGACTGTCGCGCCAAACGCAAAGCACGCCAAGGTGGTGGTGGAGGCGGAGGCGGCCGAAGTGGCGGCGGTGGTGGCGGCGGCGGCTACGGTGGTGGTCGTGGCGGCGGCGGTGGAGGTGGTGGTGGACGCGGCGGCTTTGGCGGTCCTCGTGAAGAACACGAAGCAGTCTGCGCAAGCTGCGGGGTCACGACAACCGTGCCCTTCAAGCCGACCCAGGATAGACCGGTCTATTGCCGGGATTGTTTTCGCTCACAAAGGTGAGTCGTTAGGGCGAACCATTGGTTCGCCGATCGCACCCGGAGCTCTTTCATGCCCCCCGGCAACCTGACTCGCTCTCAGAGCCGGGAGGCAGGGCTCCACCTCAAGAATCGCGGCTTTCGACCTCGATCTGCCGCAGAAGAGCCGATTTATGCACTTTGAGTGCAATTCCGGTGTAGAGCTCCCCTGTGGAAGCCCCCCCCTTCCTCCTCTTTTGTACTTCTTGGTTACCTGGTTCGCTTGACGAGCGATAAGGATTCCCCTACGCTCAGGGACAGGATCCAAAAAGGCACGGAACGCGACCTCGCTGTACCCCCCTCATGACCGCTTCTCAATGACGTGGAGGAAAGATGATTCTCAAACGACTTGTATCGACTTTGCTGCTGATGGGGATCATCTCCATCGGAGGAAGATCAGCCCTTTCTCAGACGGCCAAGAAAACCCACGAAGACGAGAAGAACCGATCCAACACCATGCAACCGACGCCGGATCGAAAACCCGGTGAGGGCGAGGGCCCATTTGAGCGACTGATCCTCCGGGGAGCCACGGTAATCGATGGTACGGGCGCCCCCCCTCGAGGCCCCATGGATGTCGTCATCGAAGGAAACCGCATCGTTAGCGTTGTCAGCGTAGGAAATCCTCAGCGCCCCATCGAAGAGAGCAAGCGACCCACCGGAGCCACCAAGGAAATCGATGCCCACGGATCGTATGTACTACCCGGCATCATTGACCTTCACGTGCACACCGGCGGCGTCCCGAAAGCTCCAGAGGCCGAGTATGTCTACAAGCTCTGGATGGCTCACGGCATCACCACGGTGCGCGGTGTACCAACCGGCCCTCTTGAATGGTCACTCCACGAAAAGGAACGAAGCGCTCGCAACGAAATCGTTGCACCGCGGATCGTTTCGTTTCACCGCCCCGGAAGCGGCGAGGCCTGGAAGGATCGAAAGATCCTGACCCCCGCGGATGCTCGGGAATGGGTGCGATGGGCGGCGAACCAGGGCGTCGATGGCCTGAAGCTTGGAGCGTACCGCCCAAAAATCATGAAGGCTCTCCTCGACGAAGCAAAAAGACTTTCCCTCGGCTCAACCGCACACCTGGGGCAAATGGGCGTCGGGAGGATGAACGCGATCGACTCCGCCCGCCTCGGGTTGACGGGCATGACCCACTACTACGGTCTCTTCGAGTCACTTTACAAGGATCACGACATCCAACCCTGGCCGGTGGAGATGAACTACAACGATGAACAGTTCCGCTTCGGCCAGGTCGCCCGGCAGTGGAATCTCATTCACCCCCGGGGAAGCAAGGAATGGAACGGGCTGATTCAGGAATTCCTGGATCTTGAGTTTTACATCAACCCCACCATGACGATCTACTCGGCCAGCCGAGACGTGATGAGAGCCCGAAATGCGGACTGGCACCAGCGGTACACCCTACCCTCCCTCCAGAGCTTCTTCGAGCCAAGCCGGGACGCCCATGGTTCCTACTGGTTTTACTGGACCACCGCCGACGAAGTCGCCTGGAAGAACTTCTATCGGGTCTGGATGCAGTTCTTGAACGACTTCAAGAACCGGGGAGGAAAAGTCACGGTCGGCTCTGACTCGGGCTTCATCTATCAGCTCTACGGATTCGGCACCATCCTTGAACTCGAGCTCCTTCAAGAGGCGGGATTTCATCCCCTGGAGGTCATTCGAGCCGCCACCCTCCACGGCGCCGAAGAACTCAATCACCCCAAGGGAACCCCCATCGAATTCGGGGTGATCCGGCCAGGCCTCCTCGCCGATTTGATGATCGTTGACGAAAACCCGCTCGCCAACCTCAAGGTCCTGTATGGCACTGGAGCCCCGAAGCTCAATGACGAAACCGGTCGACCCGAGCGGGTCGGAGGGGTGAAATACACCATCAAGGACGGCATCGTCTACGATGCCAAACAACTGCTGCAAGATGTCGAGGAGATGGTCAAGGCCCGAAAGAAGGAGGGATTTTGACCGAAGTCGGCGTGCACCCTACATTTCTCCACCATCAGTGACATAATAATCAGCAATTCGGGTGACTGGACTGTTCTTCATCGACCCGTGGCTTCCCCAACAATCGACGCAAGAGACGAAACCCCCTCGCTATGGCACTGATCAGCCTTCAAGACATCTCCTTTACGTATGCCCATCCCCAGCTCCTGGATGGAATCAGCCTCGACATCGAAAAAGGCCAGCACATCGGTCTTTTGGGGCGAAACGGCACCGGTAAATCCACCCTGATGAAGATTCTCGCCGGCGAACTCGAGCCTGAAGGGGGAACCGTTCAGCGCACGGCTGGCCTTCGAGTCGCGAGGCTCACCCAGGATGTTCCGGACGGGGGCGACGAGACGGTGGCCGAGATTGCGGCACAAATAGCGGCGACCGGTCTGGCGAACCAAACCTCCCATTTTGACGGCGTCCATGACCATCGGGTCGAGCGCACGCTGACCCAGATGAACCTGGACGGCTGGGCCCCCTTTTCCACCCTCTCGTCCGGGATGAAACGACGAACCCTCCTTGCCGGGACACTGTGCGCCGAACCCGACATCCTTCTTCTCGATGAACCAACGAACCACCTGGACATCGAATCGATCGCCTGGCTCGAGGGATTTCTGAAGAGTCGAACCACGACTCTCCTGTTCGTCACTCACGACCGCATGTTTCTCGCCGCTCTTGCCACCCGCATTCTCGAGATCGATCGGGGCCGACTGTTCGACTGGTCCTGTGACTACCCGACGTTTCTCAAGAGAAAGGACGCAGAGCTTGAGGCCGAGGGCAAGAAGAACGCGCAGTTCGACAAGAAGCTCGCTCAGGAAGAAGTCTGGATCCGCAAAGGCATCCGGGCCCGAAGAACCCGCAATGAGGGAAGGGTCCGGGCCCTCGAGAAGATGAGAGAGGATCGTCGCACCCGACGGGACCAGATCGGGAATGTCCGACTGCGGGTCGGGGAGGGAGAGAAGTCGGGCAGGCTCGTCCTCGAGGCCAAGAACATCGGGTTCTCCTATGGTGATGAGCCGATCGTCAAAGACTTCTCACTCCTGGTGACCCGGGGAGAGAAGATCGGGATCATCGGAAAAAACGGATCGGGAAAGACCACCCTCTTGAAGCTCCTCCTCGGAGAACTTGAACCCCAGACCGGAAGCATCCGGCACGGCGCACGCATCGAGATGATCTACTTCGATCAACTGAGAGAACAAATCGAAGAAGAGAAAACAGTCGCCGAAAACGTTGGAGAGGGCCAGGACATCCTCGAGATCCAGGGAGTACGAAAACATATTCACGGGTACCTTCAGGACTTCCTGTTCACTCCCGAACGAGCCCGTCAACCTGCAAAGCTCCTCTCGGGAGGCGAGCGCAATCGACTCCTCCTTGCCCGATTATTCAAACGATCCTCCAACATCATGGTCCTGGATGAACCCACCAACGATCTGGACGTTGAGACCTTGGAGCTCCTGGAAGAGCTCGTCGTCAACTACACAGGGACCCTGCTTCTTGTCAGCCACGATCGTTCCTTCCTGAACAACGTAGTCACCTCAACACTTGCGCTTGAGGGTGAGGGAGAGCTGAAGCAGTACTTTGGAGGCTACGACGAAACGATCAAGCAACGGGAAGCCGCTCGCGCCAAGAAGGCGCCTCCAAGGAAGAAGGGAAAAGGAAAAGGAAAAGGGAAAACCCAGGAAGCCGCCGGGGCAAAAAAGCCGAACCTCAATTTCAAAGACAAGCAGGAACTCGAGGCCATTCCAGGGAGAATCGAGACTCTTGAGGTCGAGCAGAGGGAACTCCACGCGACCATGGGTGGCGCATCGTTCTTCAAACAAGACGGGGCAACCATCGCCAGGATTACTTCCCGACTCGAAGAGGTCGACCAGACCTTGAAAATACTCTATGCAAGATGGGAAGAACTAGAAGCCCTTCTTTGAGATCATCACGAAGTCTTCCCCCGGGAAAGAGGGTTGAAGCAGGGGCTTGCGTAGGCATCGAAGAGCGTGATGTAGTTCACCACTCGTGACTCATCTTCATCGTAGATGAAGAAGTCGGTCGACATGAGGTACTGGGTGTATGGAACCCTGCGAAGGTCAATGAGCCCACTTTGTCGCTCCCGATCTTCGATAAACGCAAGAACACCGGCTTGATCGAGAGTCAGGTAATCAAAATGATCCCGCACCATCTTCGCGATGACCTGGGTCCGTGGTAACTCCGGTCCGGCACCAGCTCGGAAGAGGCATTTCATCCAGTAGCAAAAACCCGAAACAATCCCTCCAACGACGACCAGAAGAGCCTCACGACGATTCGGTTTCCACTTCAAAGTTCTTCTCCTATGGTGGTGTGATGCACCCCTAACTTCCCAGGATTCTTCGAGCCGATCGCATCGACAGAGCAGACAAGGTGAGAGTTGGATTCGCCGGGGAGGCCGTTGGAAAAACACCGCTTCCCGGAACAACCAGATTTCGCACCCGGTGATGCAGAAGATCCCCATCGACGACAGAGGTCTTGGGATCATTCCCCATGACGGTCGTCCCCATGATATGGGACTCGGTGCGATTTGGAGGGAGCTTGATGCTGACACTCTCTACGGGCAAGGGAGCAATCAACCTGTCCACGATGTTCCTCGCCTCCTCAAGACCTCGGTTGGAAAGGGGAGAGCGATCAATGTGCCGGGCACAAGGCATGTCTGGGTTCTCTTCAGAAACATGAACCCGATTGTGTTGCTGCCTGAAATCCTCGAAGACAAGCTTCATCTCGAGCACCTGACGCCACTTCCCCCTCTCATCTCGCAGGGTCGGAGCATTCCATGTCTCGATCAGGCAGGCCGCCCGATCTCTACGGTGCACTCCGCCATAGTCAAGATAACTGTGACCGGTAATCGCCGTTCCCCCTTGAAAGTTGTTCAGACCATCAAGATGAATCCTGGCTCCTACACTCACTTGCTCAACCAAACCCCTCCCGACCTCAGGACCGGAAAGCCCGGAGCGAAGAAGTAGATAGGGATTAAAAAGAGCATTGGCCCCGAGGACGAAGAGATCTCCCCGAACAACCTGAGTCTTTCCCGTTGGCTCATCGATATACTGCACACCCCTGGCAACATCCCCGACGACCTCAACCTGCTCAACCCGTGCTCCGAAAGCAACGGTGACCCGGGGATCTTGAAAGAGTCCAGCCAGCTCATTTTGCACCGTGAACTTGGAATCGATCGGACAAAGGCGACAGACCGATGATCCACAGCACGGAGGCCGACCGTTGGCCGTCGCTTGAGTGGGACGGGCACAAGGCTGATGAAAGAACGAATCGGGAAATGCTTTCTTCAAGACGAGGTCAACATCCGAGAACCCATGGGGCGGCTGAGGATAGGGTCGACTACGAGGAAAAGGGGAGTCATCTGACGGCCCGGAGACGGCCATCAAATCCTCCGTCTCGCAATAATAGGGTTCGAGCTCGTCATAAGACACGGGCCAGTCAACACCGACACCATAGCGGGAAGCCAGCTCGAAGTCCTCCGGCAACATCCGCGGAGTGCAGGCCCACCAGCAATTGGACCCACCACCAAATCCAACAAAGAAGACCCACCGCTTCCGATCTGGATTGGAATTCTCGAAGAACTGACTCGCTTGCGGTGAACTCTCACCCTGAAGCTGCCGGGCATGGGAGAGATGCTCGCCGCGCTCCAGAACCAGCACTCGAGCCGAAGAAGGAAGATGCCTCAAAGCTTCATGAAGAAAGAAGGAAGAGGCAAACCCCGATCCGATCAGGACCAGATCGTAGGGATCATTCGTTTCCGACATGAGGCATGCTCGGAAGGTGAGGGGAGGCTTCTTGACGGGTAAGCGAGCGAATGTAGGCCACCAAAGCATCAACCGACCCATCATCCAGGCGATAGGCAGGCATGGTGTTACCAAAGCCAGCGACAAGGTGACGAGCTGGATCGGTAATGGCGAGCTTCATGTACTCCTCATCCCTCACGACTCGAGCCCGATCGATGAGAGTCACTTCCGTACCATAGATGTCGTTCACAGCAGGCCCGACAAGGCTGACGCCGGTCGTCGAATGGCAGGATCCACAGTTCAACTGCCGATGGAGGCGATGTCCCTTTTCCACCAGCTCGACCTGGGAAAGTCGAGCTTCCGCAACCGGCTTCTTCTCGTGCTCCTGACTCGGTTTGGAGCATCCGAGCCAAAAGAACGCAGACAACATCAAAAGCAGAATTGGAGGGGGAACATTCACCCTCTCTTGATCGACCAATCAAAGGAGGGATCTTTATGCCCCCATCAATAATTCACCGGGCTAGTGGGGTGAGTCAGAAGTTGTGTGGATAAGTTTCTATGTGCAGAACTTTTGACTCACACCACCAGTGGAAGCCCATAGGGGACAGTGACTTCACGCGGTTCCATCCCCTCCTATCGAAAACTTCTGGGGTCGCAGTCGTGAGGGGGAAGTCGCGCCTATTTCCCCTTTTCGTTAGCCTTTGTTTTGTCGTCTTCATCCTCTTCGGTCTCGTCTCCTACATAGCCGAGGCTCTTCAAGATCTCGATGTCCTTCTGGCTGAGAGGAGGCTCCTCCGAAGGAAGCCAACGAACCTTCCACCCCTCTGCTTTGAGGGTTTCCGAGAGCTCCTCGGACAATCGGACCACTTCATCCGGAAACTTCTTGCTGAGATCCGTCGTCTCCCCCGGATCTTTTCTGTAATCAACAAGAACTCCCTTGATGTCCTGGTCGACGATCAAACGAAAACGATCATCGGTCATGGCAAACCAGGTTTCCTCGTTCTTATGATTTCGATGCTCCTGGAGAAGCGCACGATCCCGACGGGGAAGGTTTCCGTAGAGAGACTCCCCCCGGGAGGGTGGAGCAGGCGCGTTCATGAAATCAAGAATGGTGGTCCAAAGGTCGACGTGAGCCGTGACCCCGTCCCATCGATGAACAAGTTTTCCGTCGTCATCCTTGGGTTGCCCCATTCCTTTG
>JAJDCM010000132.1 GCA_029260825.1 Planctomycetota bacterium
AGCTTTCCGAGCCCCCATCACTCTCTCGCACTCGAAAAGTCGATCAACCTTCGGATCGTCCCCACCCAGCCGCAATGTACCGCTCCGACCCATCCAGCCGGAGCATTGGATTCATCTCTTATTTACAACAGACTCCTAGCCGACGAGGACCTTAGACATGACGATCCGCCAGATCCTTTTTGCCCTCTTTTGCCTTGTCCTTTTCCCCATCCAGCCAGCCAGGACGGAGGGGACGGATTGGCCCCAGTTTCGGGGAGCAAATCGAGATGGGCATGCTGCCCCCGCCAATCTCCTTCGGAGCTGGGGAAAAGACGGCCCCCGAGAGCTGTGGCGACGAGACCTCGGAGCTGGCTTCTCCAGCGTCGCTTCCGTCGGGAACTCCCTCTACACCTTGGCCGCTACCCCTGAAACCGAAGACGTCTTATGCCTGGATGCAACAACCGGACAGACCCGATGGCAAGTCCCCCTCGGGAAACGTTTCAAGGGAACCTTCGGGGATGGACCACGCTCAACCCCCGCCATCGAGGGAGATGTCGTCTACGCGGTAACGTCAGACCTTCAACTCGCCGCTCTTGCCACGAAAGACGGCAAGATTCACTGGCAACACGATCTTCAGGAACTCTTCGGGGCGACACGCCCCCGGTTCGGCTTTTCCCCATCACCTCTCCTCAACGGAGACTTGCTTGTCCTTGAGGTTGGCGGCCCGGAAAAGAAAAGCCTCGTTGCCTTCGACAAGAAAACGGGGGAAACCCGCTGGACCGACCTCGATGGCCCGGCCGGTTCAGCATCTTCGATCTTTGTCGAACTTGGCGGTGAGCCTCAGTACGTTCTCGTCCGGCTCGCGGGCGCCAAGCTGGTCGGTCTATCAAAAGACCGGGAAGAATTGTGGAGCCACCCGGTCGGCCAGGACACCATCTGCATGCCTCTATTCGTTCCTCCAGATCGGTTCTTCTGTTCGTCTGCACAGCAAGGAAACGGTGGAACCATGATTCAGGTGAACAGGAGCCAAGACGGTGGCTTCGAGGTAGAGGAGCTCTGGACCGAGCGAAGAATGAGGAACCACTTCAACAATAGCGTCGTGATCGGAAAAAACCTCTACGGGTTCGACAACGCGACCTTGCGGTGCTTGGATGCGACAACCGGAAAAATCCTCTGGTCTCACCGAGGATTCGGGAAGGGTTCTCTGAGTGCTTGTGGCGATCAGCTCTACATCTTGGGGGATCAGGGAACCCTGGCACTGGTTGCTGCCGACTCAAACAAGTATCGAGAACTCGGTCGTGTTCAGGCGATGGAGGGAAGAGCCTGGACTTCTCCGACCGTGGCCGGAGGAAAGCTCATTGTTCGCGACCTCGATCAGGTTGTCGCCTACGACATCCGGGATCAATCCTCATCGCCTGTAGCAAACGCGAACACAAGCAACCAATCAAATTCCAGTCCCCGGTCATCCATGGATGGTGAGTCCCTTGATCTGGAGAAGATCCTGGAAAAATACACCGTGGCGCGAGGAGGGATTGACCACTGGCGTTCCATCAACACCCTGGAAGCAAAAGGGACCTTCGCCGCCTTCAGCGTGAGTGCGCCCTTCACCATGGTCCGCCATCGCACCAATCTCTACCGACTTGATTTCAAGATCATGGGAGAGCCCGCAATTCGTGCCCGGGACACGGAGGGACCCTGGTGGGTTTTTCACATGTTCGGTGCTATCTCTCCCGTGCGGGTTCCGATGAAACCCTATGAGGGGCAGCTTCTCCGGGAGTCCGATTTCGAACCGGCCCTCATCGGTGCAAAGGAAAAAGGGATCAAAGTAGAGCTCGCCGGAAAGGGTGACCTCGATGGTCGACCCACCATCAATTTGACTCTGACTTTTCCCGATGAATCCATCGAAACCTGGATGCTCGATACATCCACCTATCTGGAAGCTGCGGTCGACTCGACCATTCATGATTTCACCCAAGGTCAGGCGGCGATGGCTCAGCGAACGTTCTTTTCAGACTTTCGAGAAGTGGACGGCCTCCTCTTGCCTTATCGGATTGCTCTGGAGTTTGGCGCTCGCCTGGAGGAGTTCACGGTCGATACAGTACGCCTCGGTCACGATATCGAGGAGTCGTTCTTTGCCCTACCGGCCCCCGCCCCAAAAGACGAGGCAGTCAAAGAAAGCGAGTAGCAGCCCCTCCAACCGGCTCGAGCCACTCCCTTTTCGGCCCAAAGGAGGGTTCGATCATCTCGCCTGCAGGCTAAATCGGGTTCATGGGGTCGCTTCGAGTCCTTGATTGGACGATTTACCGTCTGGCCAAGAAATCCAATGCCCCTTAAGATAGTAAGAGTCAGCCAAATCTTCCGTCATTCTCGTCCCTTTTCCGGCCCCACTGACTGAAAGACCAACGCCATGACGAAAGCAACTTTTCAAAAGCCGGTACGACTTCTTACGATTCTGCTGGCGTTGACTTCTTGCCTGGGAAGCAAGGTTTGCGCCACAACCTTTACGATTTCAAACACCAATGACTCAGGTGCAGGTTCCTTGCGGCAAGCCATCCTTGATGCCAACGCAGATGGAACGGCGACCGCCGGAACGCCCCACATCCTTGACGCGACAGGAGCAACCGGGACAATCACGATGCTGGGCAACCTGGACATCGTTGCGAACCACATCACTTTGACCGGACCAGCTTCCCTCGGCCTCATTCTGGACGGGGCGAATACCTTTAACCTCTTCAGAATTACCGCGGGCGGGTCTCTCACGGTGAGCATCGAGAATCTGATCATTCAGAATGGACTCGCCAATAGTGGCGGAGGGATCTTCAACGAAGAAGACCTGAATCTTCTCCAGTGCTGGATCAGGGGCAACAGCGCAACCGGGAGCGGTGGAGGTATCCATGTAACAGCTTCAACTGGATCCTCCGTTAGCATGATTGACTGCATTGTCTCCGGAAACAGCGCAAGCAGCGACGGAGGCGGCATTGCTCTTTTCGGGCAAGGGGCCGTCATTGCTACCAACTGCGTCATTGCTGGTAACAACGCCGGATCCAGGGGAGGAGGCATCTACCAGGATGCCGCGATGTTCCGTCCTCGGGGGATGCCAAACGGAATTTATGCGAACACCATCATCGCACTGAACACAGCCACAGCCAACGGTCCGAACATCTCCGACATAAATGCAAGCTTCGTCACGACCCTTGGCGGGAATCTCATCGGCGACAACAGTGGAATCTTCAATGAGTTCACCTCCGCGGGACAACCCAACGGGAACGGAGACTATGTCGGCACATCAGCCGAAATGATCGATCCCGATTTTGTCCTCAACGCCCCGGTAGCACCCAATATCGGCGGAAACTTTCAGCTACGGCAAGGCTCTTTGGCGATCGACACCGGCGTAGACGGCAATGTGCTGTCCAGCACGGATCTGAATGACCGGCCAAGAATCTATGGCGCTTCGGTTGACATCGGAGCTTTCGAGTTTGACTCCACCCTATTTCGCCTTGGCAATGTCAACGCCGGGCTCGGTCCCATCACCGATGTTCTGTTCGTCAACGGGTCGGCGGGGACAGGCTTTGATCGCGAGGTCGAGATCAACCGAAATGATTCTCTTACCCTCTCGATGGCCGTGCCGCCATCCCTTCTATCGGCCCCCTTTGTCGCCTACGCGTTTGCCGGCAATAGTGTCCCGTCAAACGAGCGCGCCCTTCCCGCGGGGATCGGCACTTTCTGCATGCCCAATCCAATCACCGATCCAGGGGCCCCCGCCCTCTCGGCCCCCCTGGAAATCTGGAACAACGTGGGCTTCACCTCATCTCTTGGTCTGGCCACTCGACCCTCCAGCGCCGCTCCGACGGACTTCGTCGTACTCAACAACGGAACAGGAAGAGCTATAAAAATCTTCGTGCAGGCCTTGATTCGTGACGACGCTTCCCTCCACGGCCAGTTCGCGATCACGAACGGCATCTTCATCCTGGTCCCGTAGACTAAAAAAAGAGCCCCCTTTCGGGGGCTCCTTCAGTAGTGACAATCATTGTTGACGGGTTAGTCGTCGTCGTCGTCGTGATGACGATTGCCGTTGAGTAAATCGTTACTCGGATTCCTCGGCGTGCGCAGCGTCTTCAGGAACGCCACAACGTCATCTTGCTGATCTGCGTCAAGAGCATCGAACTCATCCCGGGATGCCTGTCCTTCGCCGCCATGAAGAAGGATCGCCTGGCTGATGGTTACAGCTCGGCCATCGTGCATGTAGGGAGCCGTGTCGGCAACACCCCAGAGTCTGGCAGTATGGAAGAACGGATCAAGAGCATCGCCGGTCGTTTCGGCGAGACCAGGCCCCATGTCATGGCGCTTCAGATCGGCAAAAAGCTCGACTCGAACCCCATGCCCGTGCCTTTTGAACTTGGTCGGAGAACGGGAGAGGTCAATCTCAAAGAAAACGTTCGCCCAGGGATCTTCGTCCACTTCTGGAAACGCGATCGGGAGATGCCGGTCTTCCGTCGTCAGGGACGGCCGGTGGCAGTCGGCACAACCGATGCTCGCGAAAAGATCTCGACCCCGCCTGGCACCACGGCGAACTCGATCCTGGCGAGGTCGCTCCATCGATGTCTGGAAAATATGCATGGCGGAAAGCTCACCAACCGAAAGCTCGTTCACAACGCCGTCACCATCGGCATCGACCCCGTCGCCGACGATCTCGGAAGGCTGAATCCCATGATGAAACTGCATGGCTCCTTGATCAAACTGACGAATCGTTTGACAGCAACCCTTCCGACCAAAAGGTCGAATCACGAGGTCATCATCGACGCCTTCGACATCCGAGGTGTCAAAGTTCACCCCATCAAAACTGATCCATCCAAAGCTCACACCCTTCGTCTCAAGGGCAATTGAGGCTCCTGGATTCGCTTCTGCCTGGGCCTTGAGTGCCTGCAAATCCCGGGTCATTTCCTTTGCAAGCATCTCGACGCCACCCGACCCGAAGCTGAAAGGAGGGTTGATCATCCGACCTGAAATCCGGGCGAATCCGTTCCCTTCGGAATCATCGATGTCGGGATCCACCATGCCCGGAAACGCGCTATCACTTACGTTCCCTACACCGCCAACCGTGAATGTAGACGGGATGGTGGCGTTACTGAGAACGCTGTGGCATTCCAGGCACGTTTGCGCATCAAGACCATTCATCCGGAGAAAGATCCCGTTGTTTCCCAGGGTCGGTCGCCCACCCGGGGAAACCGTATCGGCAGGGTTGATCGGACCATCGCCCAATCCATCTTCCAGGTTGAACGGGGTCGAGAAAATTCGCAACCCGTGGGCTCGAATGCTCCGCTGGTTCATACCCAGAATGTCACCTTGACTGATGCGTGGGGATAGCCGGGGGCCATCATCCGCGATGGCTTCCGGGGACACAAGCATGCCAATTGACGCCGCTGCCAAAACTGCCAAAACTGCTTTCTTGCTCTGCATAGGACCTCCCATTCACAGAATACGGCAAATACAATCTAAAGACCGAATAGGACAAAAGGCTCCTGCGATGGGGACAGAGATTCCCCCAGAACGATGCAAGAGCCTGCGAAACGCAGCAAAACTTACTCGTGAGAGTTAAATCGTGAAACTGTCGTTCCGATCCGGGTGGGTGAATGGCTCGGAGACGATCACCTTCTTGGTATCCATGGCCCCGACGAGGCCGTTCGTTTCATGCAGCTTCCCGTTCGTTGAGCCCGTAAGGGCCAACGGAATGCTTCACCCCTCCTACGGTAGTGAAGGCAACCGAAAACGGTGGATCACCATGATAACCCAAGTCCGCTCCAATAGAAAGAGGAGAAGCACGTTCGAGTCAAGCCGCGAAATTTGAGGCTTCTTGGATACATGAGACACCTGAATCGGCTCGAAGAGGCGAAAAATCACCGATACCTAAGAGGAGAACCATGAACAAGATGTGACGACACATGGTTTGCCGCAGAGGAGTGACATCTGCTCGGGCCGTCACCGAGGACAGATCAAGGAGCACGGAGATTGAGGCAGGAAGAGGAGGAGAGTTATCACGCTGATAACAATAAATGGGGAAGATACGGCGGGATAAGAGCGAGGGAAATATCGGAGGGATGATGACGCTTCATCACCCCTCCTGTTGCTTGCATCAGTCTGTAGGAAACGCGGACTCCAGCCCGACCAGCTGGCCGAAGCTACCCACGAAGCCAGATCTTGGATTTACCGGCTGCCACGACGATGATTCTTTCTCACGATCAATGAAACGGGTGAGTTGAATTCCCCATTCCTTGTTTTTTCCCGAAACATCAAGCACGGAGAACGGGATTTGAAACTCAGCGGTCCACCCATCCCGATTGACGGCGACTGCGGACTTCCACTTGGCTTCATAATCAGTGCTCCAAGTGATTCCGTTGTCTTCACCGTATTGATCGCGCTGCACCCCAGCGGCGTTGGTTACGAACACAAAAGCACTCTTTCCATCCAGATTGGTATCCAGAAAGAGAGCAATCCGATCCCCATTGACGTCGTCCTTTTCTCCCGAAACTCGACGGATATCCTTTGGCTTGGTATCCGGAAGATAGATGCCGACGTACAGATGATTATCGTCATACAAGACACTGAACTCGGTTGGCTCCGATGGCGCGTCAAGATTGTCGGTGATAAAACCCTGCCCTCTCTTGTCGGCGGCCTTCCACACCGCATCCTGAAGATCGCCGTCGATCACCGGATTTTTCCCCACAACCCTTCTTGCGTAAAGAGTCTTCTTCGTGGTCAAAGATACGACCGGGGTCATATCCGCAAATACAACCGAGTCAGAAGACATCTTGAGTTGCGATCGACTCAACTTGTTCTTCACCGAGAGGTTCACCAGCATATGGAGACCTAGAAGAGCTCGGCCGGTCGGATCATAGGATTGATATCGAACCGGAAACAGAAGACCGTCAACCTCTTCATACTCGTCAGTAATCCGCAAGACTTCCGAGAAGGCGTTGACGTTGGCAGGCATTCCCGGAGGAACAGACGCATAGGCCGTCGTATACTTCACTCCCGTCAAACGATGGCTCTTGGGGTGAACATAGAGATCATAGTAGCCCTCAGGAATAAGATTCCCATCTCGCTTGAAGATCATTCGAATCTTGTGAAAATCTCCTTCCTGGCCGGGAAGTCGCCCCTTTCCAGGGTCGAGGATCCTCACATCGCTGCTCTGAGTTAGCCAGGGAAGATTGAGATAGGTGGCGTGGTGCCAGAGACGCCAGTACGGAGTATTACCTGGCTCGTAATTGTTGCTCCAGACTTTCTTCCCATCGGATGCGATGGACGCTTTTTCAAACGGCAGCTCCACAAAACCACGGTGAGACTTCATGTCGAGACAGTATTTCCCCGTCCGCCAGATGGACCAAGGTGACCGTGCTACGGAATCGCCATCTCCATCATATCCATCTCCATCCCCATCTCCCCCGCCATCGCCTCCATCGGTCGAGGCAAGCGATGAAAGGTGCATGACAAAATCGTAGCTCAGACTAGGAATTCTCTTCCAGCGCTTCATTCCCCCGTGAGCCACGATCATCTTCTCAATGATGTCCTGAACCTCGAGCGATTCATACTCAGGAGCGTTCTTCGGATCGTCCTGAGCAACCGCGACATCACACAAACTCAGAGTTAGAAATACCGCCAGGACTCCGCTGACGAGTGGCAATTTTCTCTTCAGGTGCACAGAGATTCCTCCTTGAATAGGGTTCAACGATACGATAGCGGCGGGTCCGTCATCCCCGGGTCATCGGGTGAGAACTGGGTCGATGATTTGGCGGCCCTTTTTTCGGCTCGCTTGTCGTTGTATACGAAGAGGCTTGAAAAGTGATGTTAAAAATCTAGCATATGTTAAAAAATTAGCACATAGGATAGCCAGAGCTTTCCTCGTGAACATTCACGGCGTCCAATAGACAGGTTTTTCTGCAGCTGAGGATCACGACACGACCCGGCTACTTGCTCGCGGCCTCGGCCAGGATGCTCTGCAAGCGGGCGATTGCCTTTTGGCTCTTCAGGATACTCATATGATCCTCGTCAAAGGCGTGGATTCGCTTTGCCTCCTGCTGTGCTTCGTCGGCCAATACACTGGAGAGACTCACGGTTCCATCATCGTTCCCCGAGGTAAGCATGCTGCTCCCCGAATATCCAAAGAGCAAAAAGTAGTCGGTTTCCTCGGGAAGGGGCGTTTGAAAGAGAGTCTTCAAGAATTCGCTTCCCGGCGTCATATCCACCCAGGAAGGTGCGGTGACAGGAGACAGGTCTTTTCCTAATTTCGCTGCCCCGTGACCTTGCCACGGAGACGAAACGGAAACAAAGAGCCCAAGTGACCAGGAAGGGTCGATCGTATTCCGATTGATAACCGCCCGGGAAACCAGCCCCCCCATGCTATGGGCTACGATATAGATCTCCTCGAACTCGTGCTGGGTCTGAAGAACTTCCAGCCCAAGATGAATGTAAAAGGACAGGCCACCAAGCGGCAGTCCGGAGGGATAAAAAACAACCCACGGTTGAAAGACGTCTCGATCCAATGCGTCGATGAACGAGCTATGATCTTGGGGCGCCGCGGAGATGCCGTGGACATAAAGGACAGGGATTTTGTCCGGTGAATACGGCTCGAGAAAATGAATCCCAAAAAGACCGTCTCGTACGAACTCAAGAGGCTCCCAAAGCCCCCTTACCCCGTTGTCCCGGGAGTAGGTATCTTCAGAGAGGTCAATGACCTTCCCCAGGTTCAATGTCGCGAGGCGCTGATTCAACTCGGGCAGCCGACTTGCTATCGTGGCCGGGAGTTGGTGACCTGCCTTCGCCTTGGACAGCGCAAGCTCGACTTCGGTCACCGCCCCATCCGGAGAGACCACGATCGGTCCGACATCGAAACCGAATGGATCACCATCCTGATACCGAAGATTCACATCTTCATTCAAGAAAGCAAACGCTTCATACTCACCGGCAGGAACGACCGGGAACGAGAACTTCCCCTTGCGATTCGCGACCGAAAGGTAAAGCCCGTGTTCTTCCTCTCGGAACAGGTGATCTCCGGTCTTGGCAAGAAGAGCAACGAAAATCCCGTGATTGTTACCGGACGACCGGACAACCCCCTGGACCTCTCCCGCCTCTTCAAGTTGCCCGACGTCTCGGCCAAGCGCCATGAGCTTGCAGCCCGGAACGAAGGCAAAAATAGAAACAAAAAAAAGGACGATCCCCCGCCCACCTCGTGAACATCGACAATCAGTCACAGCACCCTCCTTCATCCAGATTCAACATTCCGCGTTTTCACTCCGTTGCTTCGATGACAGCGCTATCATACACTCCCAGATGAAGATGGAGAATTCGACGTACTTCCAGGATCGCTCGAGAAAACTCCTGAACGTTGTGACCGGCCCTCACAATCTTCTCCGACTGGGCGCCATCAAGATGGGAACTCTCGTAGGCAACGAGTCCATCGCTTCCCCCGGCCACTCCCGCTTCTTCTTCATTGCCGATGATGCAGTGAAAGGGAATGTCAACGGGTAGGGGCCAGCTACCGATCTCGCTCGAAATCAGAGAGTCGCCGCGCAGGCCGGTGATTCCAGTTGCGGGTCGATAAGTCTTCTCTTCACCCAGCCTTGTACGCAGTCGATCCCCAAGTGCTTCCGTGAGAGCCATACTACCCTCAAGAACCCTATTGGGGAGACTGATCAAGCTCGACGCGAAGCTGGAGTACCAGCTCGTGGCCATATCCGCTCCCCGATGAGGCGTCGCCATGAACACCGCTCGGGTAATAAACGGAAGCCTCTTGTAATAGAGAATCTTTCGAAGCAACTCCCGGTCTTCTTCACCGACATCAATCTCATCCAGAGGATCCGGAGAAAGCAAGTTCCACATCTTATCTCCCCCTTCGAGGATCTGGAACTTCGTCAACAGGCCTCCCATACTATGGCCACAAATGAGCATGTGGTTGAAGGCTCGGTTATTTCCTTCCGGGTCATATGTTTTCTGCACCTCGAGTAATGTCTCCCGGAGCAGGCTCGCGGAATACAGAATCGGATTTCCGGTTGGATATCGAAAAAACCAGAACTGATAGCGGTAGCGAAGATCCCGGTCGGCGAGGAGGTCGTTAAACAACGTCATCCATGTCATGGGACTGGACATGAGGCCATGAACGAACACAACGGGAATCTTCTCCGGATCATAAGGCTGAATCATCTGGAGACCAAGCTTCCCGGAGTAACCCCTGGTATTCAGAAGAGCAGCGATTCCGCTGTATTCCTCTCCCTTACCCAGAGTGTACGCCAGTGCCGAGGTCATTTCGATTTCAAGAGGAACCCGATGATCATTGACCTCGATCGAGGAGGTTTTGCTCGGGTCAAAGAGTTCGAACTGAGCAGTTTGATACTCCTCACCGATTTCGGACCCAAAGCGAATAAAGGACGTTGCCGCGAAGCTCTGTTCGATCTGAACATCGGGAGCATCCTCAACCTCCCCATCTTCGCCTAGCGACAAAGGGCGAAAGAACATGCCTTCTATCCCGGCACGGACCAGAATCAAAGGAACCCCGAGGCCGTAGCTCCTTGCCGATCCCGGCAAACCGACGGTCTCATAGTTGAAACCGATCAAGATGTCATCGTAATCGATCGGGTCAAAATGGTGCTCATCAACCCCAAGCGAAATCTCGACTTCACCAAAAATGACCGGGAGTGTCGATTTCCCCGGGACATAGTCGCCGCTTTCACGCCGCTCGACTCGTCGTTCCCGAACGACGGAAAGGACCTTCGCCAGGGATCGATTATAGAAATCACACATCCAGCGGAAACTCGGGTCATAGGCGCTGGCCTCACCCGCCAGACTCTCGTCGAACAGACCAGCGTAAGCGAAGCGAACCGATGAGAGGAACAGCTTCACTTGCTCTTCCTCCTCGTCAGCCTCTTTTCCCTGCCGATAACAAAGCTCTGCCAAAAAAAAGGCGATCTCCCGCTCCCTGGTCTCGAGGAGTCGCATATAGAGATCACTCAGGAGCGTCATCGGCTCCTTTTGAAATCTCTCGAGCTCTCCTTCCCGCCTCAAGAACTGGAGGGTACGTTCACTCGGTTCCGAGGACTCAAGCGCGTTTCGATTCTCACGCTCGAACCAATCCGAATCATCAATTTCTCTCAGACCGATCGGTGTACTGCAGCCAGAAGCGAAGGAAATGAGGAGAAAAACAGGGAGGGCCAACTGAAGTGTCCTAGCCATGCCAATCCGTCCTTACTCAATAATACCTAAGTAAAATTACCCATATCCCAGGCACCCTTCTTCAAACTCGCATCGAGGCCCAATCCGCAAATCTACCGAGTCTCAAAAGGTTTCCCCCTCCTAAGATCACAACTTCTCCCAAACAAGGCCAAATCTTCTTCTAGATTCGAACCCAGATTGGTATGTTTCCGGGAGCCATCTGGCCCCCTTTGCCCTATCTCAGGGCCCAAATATTGAACAATCGTCGCCATGCTGGACAGACTGAAATCCCAAGTAGCAAAAACCATGACTTGGGGTCGTTCAAGAGGCAGCTTCGAGGACAAAACCGCTAAATGGAGGAAACCGCTTGAACTGTCGTTTCCCGCTTGGACCCTTGCGACTGGTGAGTCTCATCGCTCTTTCTGCCATTTTCGGCTGCACCGACGACGAAGCAGCTTCGCCCCAGAGCGCAGCCAAAACCGGCCCTCCACCGAAAGTCGTCGTCAAGAAAATCGGCGTAGAATCCGTTCCCATTATTCGTGACTTCGTCGCCCGCACGGAAGCGGTCGAGACCATCGACATTCAGGCCCGGGTCGAAGCGATCCTGATCGGTCTTGATTTCGAAGAGGGAAAACCGGTCAAGGAGGGCGACGTCCTCTACCGGCTTGATCGAAGCACCTTCGAAGCAGACGTCGCCATCGCTCAGGCGAACCTGGCCCAGGCAAAAGCAAGTCAGCAACTTGCCAAGGAACAGGTGTCAGTTCGAGCGGCCGAAGCATCGCTGGCCCAGGCAAAAGCAAAACTGACAAAAGCTCAGCAGGACGTGAGCCGCCTGCGCCCCCTTGCGGAAAAAGACGCCGTTCCGCGTCAGGACCTGGACACGGCTCTCGCGTCGGAGCTTGTCGCAGAGGCAGAGGTGACAGCCCAGGAAGCGCTTCTCAAGAACTCGACCATCCAGGAAAGGGTCGGTATTCTGGTAGCAGACGCCGAGGCCGCTAGCGCACAGGCCAGGTTGGACCTGGCAAAGCTCGACCTCGAATACTGTACGATTTCCAGCCCGATCGACGGCCTCATCGGGCGAACCAATATTAATGTTGGAAACCTGGTCGGGCGAGGCGAATCAACAGTCCTTGCCACCGTTTCCACGATGGATCCCATCTACGTTACATTTGCCATCAGCGAAGAAGAGTATCTAGAACTGGACAATCGAGCCCGTGAAAAGGGGGCTGGCGATGAAGCTCGGGAAGCAAACAGAAAAGAGAACCCACTCGATCTGATCCTTGCAAACGGCGCTCTCTACCCGGAGAAGGGGGTTGTCGTCACCACGGAACGCGCGGTTGCAATAGAAACCGGAACCCTCCAGGTCGTCGCCCGATTTCCGAATCCCGAGAGCCGACTCCGACCGGGGCAGTTCGGGCGGGTTCGAATTCGCTTGAACCAGATCCCGGATGCGATTCTCTGTCCCCAGCGAGCAGTGATGGAACAGCAGAGCGCAAAGACAGTTCTCGTTGTAGAAGAAGGGGACAAGGTTGCTTTGCGGACCATTCAGATCCAGGAGCGCTACGGGAATGACTACATCGTTTCTGCGGGTTTGGAGGCGGGAGACAGGGTGATCATCGAGGGGCAGATGAAAGCTCGCCCCGGATCGACGGTCAACCCCACGGACAAACCGGCCTCCTCCGAGCCGGAGCAGAAAAGCTCGCAACGCCAGGAAGGAAACTAGGCGTGGGCCAGTTCTTCATTCATCGGCCGGTCTTTGCCACCGTCATCTCCCTCGTCATTCTTCTTGGCGGCGGGCTGACCCTGACGACCCTTCCGATTTCTCTCTATCCTCAGATCACCCCACCGACGGTTGAAGTCGAGGTGAACTACCCAGGAGCCAATGCGGCGACCGTCGAGGAGTCAATTGCCACCGCGATTGAAACCGAGGTCAATGGCGCCGAAAACATGATCTACTTCTCCTCGAAAAGCTCAAGCGATGGGAGGTATGTTCTCCAGTGCACATTCGAGGTCGGGACAGATCTTGACCTGGCGAACGTCGACATCAACAACCGGGTCAACAAGGCAACGCCCAAGCTTCCACCCGAGGCGACCGCCGCCGGCATCTCGATCAAGAAAAAGTCGCCCGACATGCTCCTGGCAATTTCGCTGTACTCGCCAAACGGGAGCTACGACGATGTATTCCTCTCCAACTACGCCTCTCTGAACCTGGTCGATTCCATCGCTCGGACCCCTGGGGTTGGAAGCACGATGATCGTCGGGCAACGAGACTACTCGATGCGATTGTGGCTCCGTCCCGACAAGATGACCAAGCTGGGATTGACCGCGGCTGACGTCACCCAGGCGATCAAGGAACAAAACGTCCTCCTTCCCACGGGAGCTGTCGGTCAGCCTCCGGCAAAGGCTGGCGTGGAATTCCAGTACGCAATCAATGCCCGGAGTCGTCTGGAGTCGGTGGAAGAGTTCGAAAATATCATCCTGCGCACTCTACCGGACGGCTCGTCCCTCCGAGTGCGTGACGTGGCGCGAACAGAGCTCGCTGCCAAGTCCTACACTTCGTTCGGTCGCTACAATGGAAAACCGGCAACCGTCATTCTCGTCTACCAGCTTCCCGGGGCAAACGCGATTGAAACCGCGAACGGCATCCGCACACTCCTCGCCGGAATGCGCGACAACATGCCCGACGGGCTCACCTACGACATCACCCTCGACAACACGATCTTCATCACCTCCTCCATCGAAGAGGTCGTGGTCACATTCTTCGAGGCACTGGCCCTTGTGTTGATCGTTGTCTTCATCTTCCTGGGAAGTCTCCGCACAACCCTGGTACCGCTCCTTGCCATTCCGGTGTCTCTCATCGGCACCTTTGCTCTTTTTGGCCCACTCGGGTTCTCCATCAACATGCTGACCCTGTTCGGCCTGATCCTCGCCATTGGAACCGTCGTCGACGACGCCATCGTGGTCGTGGAATCGGTGGAGCTGTACATCCAGAAAGGGCTGACACCGACCGAAGCTACCGAGCGAACCATGAAGGAGGTGTCGAGTGTTCTCATTGCCTCCTCCCTTGTTCTTTGCGCGGTGTTTGTACCGGTAGCCTTCATGCCCGGAATTACGGGCCAGCTCTACCGTCAATTTGCTCTGACGATCTCGGTCTCGATCATTCTCTCTACCATTGTCGCCCTGTCACTGACCCCCGCTCTCTGCCGCATTCTTCTTCGGAAACGAAAGCCGATGCGTGGACCGGTCGGTTGGCTGCTTCGAGGTTTCGACAAGCTGGTCGAAAAAACCACGGGAATCTATGCCGCAACGACCCGGGTTCTGGTTCGCACGGTTGTGGTGGGCCTCGTTCTTCTCGGGGTCTTCTCGTTCGGAACCTGGAAGCTCCTCGATACTCTCCCCGCGGGCTTCGTCCCGGAAGAAGATCAGGGCTACATGTTCTGCGCCATCACCCTTCCCGATGGCGCCTCGATGGAACGAACCGACGCAATCGCCAGCCGGGCAGAAAAAGACATCGGCGACATCCCCGGGGTCCGCAGCATCCTGACCCTGGGAGGCCTCAACTTGCTCACCGGAGCCTACACGTCCAACAACACAAGCCTGATCATCATGCTTGATACCTGGGAGGAACGGGCAACGCCGGACCTGCAGATCAACTCACTCCTGCAAAAAGTGCGGCAAACCCTCGCCGGTTATCCCGAAGCCATGGGGCTTGCGTTCTCACCTCCTCCCATTCCTGGACTTGGTACCGCCGGTGGTTTCCAGTTCGAATTGCAAGATCGTTCGGGAACCCGGACCATGGAGGAGCTCGCACAGGCTGGTCAATCATTCGCTGCGGCTGCCAGAGAGCGCCCCGAACTTGTTGGGCTGTTCAGCGGGTTCCGGGCCAACGTTCCGCAGGTTTCCTTCGAACTCGACCGGCCCAAGGCAAAAACTCTGGGAGTACCAATCGATTCGGTCTACCAGAGCCTACAGATCTATCTGGGAGGATTGCAGGTAAACGACCTCAGCCTCTTTGGCCGGACCTATAAGGTAATCGTTCAGGCGGAGCCTGAGTTTCGGGTGGACCCAGGTAACCTGAATCAGATCTTCGTGCGGGGCGCAAACCAGGACATGGTTCCTATCCGGACGATTTCGAAATTTGGATCAACCACCGGGCCCGATTTGATTCAGCGCTATAACATGTTCAGAACCGCTGAAATCTCCGGTGGCGCAGCCCCGGGATTCAGCTCCGGTCAGGCCATCACGGCCATGGAAGAGCTGGCGGCCGAAACACTTTCATCCGGCTATGGATTCGATTGGACAGGAACTGCCTATCAAGAAAAGCAAGCCGGGGGCCAACAGGCACTCGTTTTCCTGCTCGGATTCCTGCTCGTCTTTCTCTTCCTTGCCGCGAACTACGAGAGCTGGGTCATTCCACTGGCGGTTCTTCTGGGCCTCCCGGTCGCCGTGTTTGGAGCATTATTCGCTGCCTGGTCACGAGACTACATCAATGATATTTACGTTCAGATCGGTCTCGTTCTTCTCATCGGCCTCGCCGCAAAAACGGCGATCATGGTTGTTGAGTTCGCGAAAACTAAAGTCGAGGGAGGAGCCAGCGTATTCGATGCAACGATCGATGCGGTGACTCAGAGATTCCGCCCGATCCTCATGACAGCTCTTTCTTTCATCCTCGGAGTGATCCCTCTTGTGGTCGCGGTGGGTGCAGCATCGGGCTCACGCCGCTCTCTTGGAACCGCTGTTTTCGGCGGAATGGTTGCTGCAACTCTGATGACCCTGTTCATCACTCCGGTCCTCTTCCGCTTACTCCAGGGATTGGTCTCGAAGATGAGCGGCTCGAAGGCAAAAACAGCCGAGGCAAATTCAGCTCCCACGGCTTCGGGAGATGATGCGTAATGAAGACCACGTTGCTTCTTTTTTCCGTTCTACTCCTTCTCACGGCATGCCACGTGGGTCCGGAGTACAAGGCACCCCTGGTTCCCATTCCCGACACATATCGGGGGGCCGATGGCTCCCTGGAAGGTGCAGAAAATGGCTTGACGATCGGGGACCTCGAATGGCTCGAGGTGTTCAGAGATCCGGTTCTTCAGGAACTCATCAAGACAGCCCTGACCCGGAACCACGACCTCCGAATAGCCGCCGAGCGCATCCTTCAGGCTCGATCGGCGGTCACTATTTCTCGCGCCGACCTCTACCCGGACATCCGAGCCGGCGGAAACTACGAGTACCTGCGAACAACGAACAATGGTGCGACCTCCATTCCTACCGGTGTGGATGAGGAACAAGAACAATGGTCGATCTTCGGCGACCTTACCTGGGAGATCGACTTCTGGGGCCGATTCAAGAGTGCCACCGATGCTGCGCGAGCCGAACTCCTCCAGAGCGAATACGCCCGCCATGCCATCATCCAAAGCCTGGTCAACGATCTTGCTATCGCTTATTTCGACCTGCTGCTTCTTGATGAGCAACTCGAAATTACCCGGCGCACCTATGAGTCTCGTGAGAAATCCCTCGAACTCGTGCGTCTGCGCCTTGAGCAAGGCGTCACCAACAAAGTCGAATTCCACCAGTCGGAAAGTCTGGTCCTCCAGACTGCGGTCATTCTACCCCGTATCGAACAGTTCATCGAACAACAAGAAAACCTGATTCGAGTTCTCATGGGTGACAATCCGGGTCCCATTCCACGGGGCGAATCACTCCTTGCTCAGAATCGTACCTTTGACGTTCCAGTGGGCCTACCCTCTGATCTGCTGGGCCGACGCCCCGACGTGAGAAGAGCCGAACAGGGTCTCATTGCCGCCAATGCACGCATCGGGGAAGCAAAAGCGCTCCTCTACCCCGCCATCCGCCTGACCGCCCTGGGAGGCCTGGCAAGTGAAGAGCTGGGCGACCTGATCGACGCCGGCTCTCGGATCTGGTCCATTGCTCCCTCAATAACCTTGCCCATCTTCAATGCGGGTCGGCTCCGAAGCAATGTGGAGATCACCGAATCTCAGCAGCGGGAAGCAACGTTGATCTACCTTCAGATACTCCAGAGTGCATTCCGTGAGGTCGCCGATGCGTTGATTGCAAGACAAAAGCGGGAGGAGATCCGGATCAGAAACGAGCTCCTTGAGGCAAGCCTGAACAGTCAGGTCGATCTTTCCCAAGATCGCTACCTCGGCGGCGTAACGAGCTACCTGGAAGTTCTCGACTCAGAACGCGATCATTTCACCTCCGAGCTTGACCTCGTGGAAGCAGTTCGCGACGAACTCGTTTCCTACGTTCAACTCTACCGCGCTCTTGGTGGCGGTTGGTCTTCGGCCCAGGAGATCGCGACACGAGGCCCACAAGCAACGGAATCTTCCCCGGAGGACGGTGGTGAGTCGCCACACGGCGAGTAATCGCACCGAAGGTTTGGAAAGAGCGCTGACGGACAGATGTCAAAGCGCATGTGAAGAACGGGTAATCGGTAGCTGAATGAGAAAACTCATGAAATTCCTGGGCTTCCTTTTCCTTATCATTTTCGTGGTGGTTCTTGGAGCCTTTACAACGACGGCGATTCGGTTTTCAAACCTACCGGGAGATCTTCTCCGTCAAATGACCGCCGGCATCTACTGCGTTGGGTTTGCCATGTCTTTCCTTTTCCTCGCCATGAGAAAACGCACCCTGGCAATCTTCTTCGCGGTGACCGCTATTGTGATCATTTGGTGGTGGTTCATCCCGGCAAGAACGGACCGAGATTGGGTGCCGGAACATGGCATTCAGCCCCATGCAAAATTTGAAGGCGACCTGGTCACCGTCTATAACGTCCGCAACTTCAACTATCGTACGGAAGAAGACTTCGACGTCGACTACTACGACAAGACCTTTGATCTCTCGAAGATTCAGACCGCAGACTTCGTAAAATCCCTCTGGGACGGCAATACGGATATTGCCCACACACTCCTCTCCTTTGGCTTCTCCGATGGCTCATACATCACAATTTCCGTGGAGACCCGAAAAGAGAAAGGAGAAGCCCAAACCGGTCTTCGCGGCTTCTTCAAACAATATGAGTTGCTCTACATACTGGGTGACGAGCGCGACTTGCTCGGGCTTCGTACGAACTTCCGAAAAGAAGAAGTCTACTTGTATCCCACCGTGATTCCGCCCAACGAAGCTCGTGCGACTCTTGTCGACATTCTCGAAAAAGCCAACAAGCTGACCCTGGAGCCCGAGTTCTACAACACCCTCAGTCACAACTGTACAACGAGCCTTGTTCCTCACCTGGAAAAGGGAAGGGGGCGGAAGCGAAGATGTGATATACGCCTCTTGCTGAACGGAGAAAGTGATCAGCTAGCGTACGAAAATGGTTCGATCGACACAGATCTTTCCTTTGAAGAGGCAAGACGGTTCCATCACATCAACCAGTACGTCGAAAACGGAGCTGTCTCCACGGACTATTCTCGACGAATTCGCCCCCATCTCCCGAAGAAGGGCAAGTGATGCGTGTCAGAAGTTGAGTGAGAAACCGACATAGGGGCCCTCAAAATCAACATCAGCAACGGCCTTCCCTCCTCGATCACTGAACTCGTAGTCGATACCAATCCAGCGATAACCACCAAGAATGGTGGCATCGAGAAAGCGGGTTCGAAGGATCTTGAACGTAGCCATGGCATCGACGTCGTAAAAGGAGAGATCCTGATCATCGAACTCTGCCGCAGCACCACTCCCGATGGCGGTGAACTCGAACCGACCGATGGCTTTGGAGACCCGAGCCGACAGGAAACCAAAGGGAAGAAGGTCATCTCCTGTTACCGTGGTGGCCGGTCCCGTGAGGGAACGGAAGTCGAGCTCGACATCCAGAACACCCAGCCCGAACCCGATTCCCAGATCAAGAAGCCAGCTCGGAAGAATATCCACGTACACGCTCCCGGTCACCATGTCGAGCTCGATATCTGATTCAACCTGTGTTCCGGCCGTGATTCCGTTTCCGTTTCCAAAATCGATGGTCGTCTCGGCGAATCCAGTTCCTTCGTACTCAACAAAGAGGCCCGAGAAAGAAAAGTGGAGCCAATCCCAATCGATGTCGAGTCGAGGTTGAGCTGAAGTCTCGTCGTCAAGCCCGAGGGAATCAGCGCTGGTGGTCGTCTGAACGATCCCACGGGCATTGACCCCAAGGTCGCCGTCGATGTCAAGCTGACCAACCCTCGCCAGAGCTCGAACCCGGGGGATCCACCCTTCTTGCCGCCGAGGACGCTCAAGCTCCTCCTCGTCTTCCTTTTCTTCCTCCTGAAGACTGCCGAGATCTTGATCCTGGATCATTTCCGCCCAGCTGAAACGAGTCTGGGCCGAGGCGGGAAAGGCGAGTAGGACGAGCAATCCGAGAGTTGCGAACACAAACAGTGCCTTCATGGCTTCTCCCTCTTGACTTTGCGCGAGCATGCCCAACGACTGGAGTCGACTCTGAAATGGGTCATGGAGGCTAGCAGAGAAAGAAGATCCGTTCAAGAGCCCTTGGCAGCGAATCGTTTATGATCGAGCCCGCATGAATCATGCGGTCAGCGTTTCCGAAAAAAGTAACTCGAATCACTCTGTTGACTCCAATGACGTACAATATCCGGTCCAGGCCTACCATGGCGACAGGTTGTTATCATCACGGAGTTCCATCATCGAACGCGAAAACCCCATCGACACGATCGTGGCGCTGCAAAAGATCAGCGCGGGCAGCGATGAGGCCAAAGCCGAGCTGATTCCCGTGGTTTACTCTGAGCTACGCGGAATCGCCGCAGCCATCTTTCGACGACAGGATTCCGATCATACTCTGCAGCCAACCGCCCTCGCGCACGAGGCCTACCTTCGCCTCGTGGACCGGGAGGGCGCAAACTGGGAAAGCCGGGCCCATTTTCTCGCGGTTGCGGCAAAAGCAATGCGACAAATCCTCATCAACCATGCCCGGGACAAGATCGCTGCAAAACGAGGGGGAGAAGGATGGAAGAAGGTAACCCTCGACCATATCCTTGCCTCTGTCGACCCCGATCCAATCGACGCCTTGGCGTTTGAAGATGCTCTCTCTCGACTCGCCGGACTCAGCGAAAGACAGGCAAACGTCGTAGAGCATCGAATCTAATGAGCCACTGGCGGAAGCCAATTTCGCCAGCCATCGCACAGTCCACGACGGAGGATTTGTCGCCGGAATGCACTTTAATCTCCATGAGAACACACCGGAACGGGAGAAGTTCCTCCTTGATCTTGTTGCCGGTCGGGTGAGAGAGCTCCGTCTCGTGACATCTCCCTCAAGAGACATCGCGCTCAAGGAGCCGGACATGGACCGCTACTGGGGAGGAAAACTATCAGCGACGATTCCGGTGGAGTTGAAGTAAGCCTCTCAAGTTGACGAACCTGGGAATAACAATTATCATGCTCTTTCTCAGGAGCAGTTCTCATGGGCGTGAAGGAACATGACGCGGCGAGTCCCCATTCGACATTGAGCGAAAAGGCAGCCGTGCGTAGGTCGGAAGCACGCCAAAGATCGATCCGCCGACTCGTGCGGTTTGGTGGCGGTACAGTGGCGCTCATTCTGATCCTGGGTTGGATCGTCTTTGAAGTCTTCAAACCGCCCCCCTTGATGCCAGAAATGGAACGTTTCATTTCGCAATGGAACATCGACCCCGAGCTCGCAATTCAGGAATTCAAACACGAGCGTGCGACCGTCAACTGGTCAAGGCTTCGAGCCTCCCTTGAAAACTATACGGGAAGCGCTTCTCCCCTGATCGATCTGCCAGATCTGAGAAACGCCATCGACACCGGAGAAACCAGAGTGAACCTGGCCTTGATCCCACGCTTCGGGAACTTCCGGGTGATGGGGAGAGCATATTTCCCGTTTCAGGACGCCTCCCACTGTCGACTTCGAGCATGGTTCCGCTACGAGCTCCTTGGAGATTGGGAACTCTGGCATCTCCAGGTTCTTTACGGCGGCGTCCCCCCGCAATAACGGCAAGACGGTTCCGCTGACCTCTCCTACTTCTCGGGTAGAAAACCGAGGGGCGAGACATTCTGGTGGTCCGGATGATGCTTGACGAAATCGACGAGAAGGCTCTTGTGTCCGGATCCATAGATGACGAGAACTCGTTCATCCTCGTCTTCAATGAGCCTCAGAATGTTGGCAAAAATCAAGGCATTGCGCCGATACCAATCGGCTAGAAGCTTGGCTCCCGTCGGGTTTTTCGCCGTCCCTGCCTCGGCCAGGACGACATAAAACTCCTGACCATCAAATTCCGGGTCATTGTGGGCTCGAAGACTTCTGGCGATGGAGATTTTTGGCCCCTGAATCTCTCCAATCTTCTTTCGAATTTTCTCGATATCCTGCCCCATACGGGCGACGAGTTTCTCCTGCCCGGCCCTTCCCGCTCCTTCGAAGACCGAATCGAAGTCCAGATCAAGCTTCTCATCGACGCCATAGAGCCGTTCATGGCCAAGTTGTTTGGCGAGGCGCATGCCGATCTGATCATGTTCATTCCGACTCAAACTGTAATCGCCGGCCTTGTAGGATCGGTACTTCGAGTTGAAACCGCGATCTTGGCGAGACGGGTATTCGAGAAGAATCTTGGTTGGCTTGAAACGAGCAAGGGCATCCACAACAGCCGCGATCTCTGCCTGACGCTTCGCCGCAAGCACGTCATCGATCTCGGTGTTCACCAGATCGAGTCCCGGATTGGCGAAGTGAAACGTGCCCAGAACCATCACATCCGCAGCTCGTAAAGGCGATGCCCCAACAAGAGAAAAGCCAACGAGAAAGAGAGCCAAAAAACAAACTTGTTGGATGCGGTTCATGGCAAGCCTTTGAAATGAGGGGAAGAGACTGACAAGAAACATTCGCCCGATGCTATTCTCCATGGAGGGAGATCGAAGTTCCAAGGATACGAGGGAGTAAGCGAATCACCCGACGGACTTTCCCGCTATAATACAGGAAACTTCAAGACCCAGACTCAAAGACCGGAAACGATCGAATCCGGTCCACCTAGGAGATCGACAATGAACCGCAGAGATTTCCTCATGGCCGGACTCTCCGGTTCCGCTGCGTTGCCGGTTCTGGCCCAGGCAGCCATCTCTACCGAAGCCAAGAAACCAATAGCCTTCTCTCACTCCACCATTCGTTCCCTCTTTCCTCGACTCAAGGAGGAAACCTATCTCAACTCAGCTGGCATGATGCCCCTTGGAGACTTCTCAAGGGAGGGGCTGGATCGATACCTCGATTGGCAGGCAAGAGGAGGCGGCGATGGGCGCGAAGAATATCGACAGGAGACGCTTGCGGACGTCCGCTCTCTCTTTGCTCGGTTGATCGGAGCAAAAACCAGGGAGATCGGTCTTGTCCACTGTACAAAAGCTGGAGAGCAGGTAGTCCTTGATTCGGTAACCGGATTGAACGAAGGCGGGAACCTCGTCACCAACGATCTACACTTTTCCGGTTCGCTCCACAATCTTGTCGGACTACGACGCGCCGGAACGGACGTTCGCATCGTGCGGTCGAAGGATTTCACCGTCGATGTGGGAAAAATGGAGAAGGCGATCGACGAGAAAACAAGGGTGGTCTCCGTGACTCTGGTTTCCAACGTGAACGGACATGTCGAGGACATCAAGAAGATCTCGAAGATCGCCCACGCTCACGGCGCTCTTGTGTACGCCGACATCATCCAGGCTGCGGGAATCGTCCCGATTGACGTGCACGACCTCGGGATCGACGTTGCTGCCTGCTCCTGTTACAAATGGCTCTGTGGTGTGTACGGGACCGGGTTCTTGTTCGTGAGGGAAGAGCTCCAGGGCGCTGAAGTCTCGGATCGGCTTTTTCCCGGCTACGTCCGCCCCAACTATCCTCCCTGGGTGAGCAAGGCCGATCCTACTCGAGATGAATTTGGCTTCCGTCAGCCAACCGATGCCCGTCGGTACCAGCCCGGCCATATCAGTTATCTCGGATATTGCGCAGCCTACGAAGGACTGCGGTTTCTTGAAAAAGTCGGAATCCAGCGGGCGCTCAACCATTCCGTCTCTCTCAATCGTCGACTCCTCGAAAAAATCGATAAAAAACGATATCCCTGCATCTCGCCCCATCCGGAAAAGTCCCCGATTGTCTCCTTCCTCCTGGAAAACGAGGAGGCCGTCAGGCCTATTCTGAAGAAGGAACACATCGTGGTTTCCCTGGGCAACGGGAGGCTTCGAGTGTCTCCGGCAATCTTCAACGAAGAAGGAGACATCGACCGGTTGGTCGAAGCCCTGGATAGAGCCTGATCCGGTGTTTACTTCGGCCTCTCCTCGAAAACAAGGAAGCTTCCTGGAGCAGCCTGCAATGAGCGGGTTTGCTCATCGGGATAACCCCACATTGCGACAGGAATCAAACCTGCTTGTGTTTCCAGCCCCCCCTCTTGTACAGGATGAACGCAACCGTAGCGAGCACTGATTCCGCCCCCGCAACCGACCAGAAGACCCCTTCTGGCCCAAGCCCAACAACGCGGGCCAGGACCCACGCCATGGGAATCTGTAGCACCCAGAAGCAAAACAAATTGATCCAGGTAGGAGTCATGGTGTCACCTGCCCCGTTAAAGGACTGGATGAGAACCATACCCCATGCATAGAAAATGTAGCCGTAGCTGATGATTCGGAGGCTTGAAATTCCGACCGAAGCGATCGCCTCATCCTGAGTAAATACCCCTACGATCGGCCGGGCGAAGAGCACGAACAAAACGGTCACCAGTCCAAGAAAAGCCATATTGTAGAGTCCGGTGAACCAGACCGCCTTCTCTGCCCGATCCGGCCGTTTTGCCCCAAGATTCTGCCCGACCAGCGTGGCCGCCGCGTTCGAAAGACCCCAGCTCGGCAAGAGCGCAAACATGATGATGCGAATCGAGATCGTATAGCCTGCAAGAGCATTGCTGCCATAAATCGAGACGATGCGCATCAGGGCAACCCAGCTCGCTGTTGCGACAAGAAACTGCCCGATCCCGCCAAGAGAGAGCCGGACCAATCGCACCATCACTCCTACGTTCCATCGCCATGCATCCCCCAGGATCGTGATATGACCACCTTGCCTACGCATGGCCCAGAACTGATAGAGAACACCGGTCCCTCTGCCGATCGTGGTCGCGACCGCGGCTCCCGTCACTCCCATCTCGGGAAAGGGGCCAACACCGAAGATAAGACAGGGATCGAGAACGATATTGATGATATTGGCAATCCATAGACTGCGCATCGCGACCGCTGCATCTCCCGCCCCTCGGAACACCGCGTTGTTGAGGAAGATAAGCATGATCACGATGTTGAAGCCGAGCATCACCCGGGTATAGCCAGCCCCGGCATCAACCGTTTCAGCGCTCGCACCCATCAAACCAAGGAGTTCCCGGGCATAGAAAAAGCAAGGCGCCCCGATCAAGACAGCCAGGAAAATCCCAAGATAGATCGCTTGAGCTCCGACGGAAGCGGCCTTCGAAGGCTCCTTCTCACCAATCCGTCGAGCGACAGTAGCGGTTGTTGCCATGCTGAGGCCGATGGCCACTGCGTAAAGGATAGTGAGCATCGATTCGGTCAAGCCGACGGTGGCGACAGCCTCTGCCCCGAGTCTTGACACAAAAAAGATGTCACAAACCGCAAAAACCGACTCCATGGCCATCTCAAGAACCATCGGAACGGCAAGGAGCAGGATGGCATGCCTGAGTGGGACCGCGGTAAGGTCATGCTGTCCTCCCCGGAGAGATTGGAGTACAAGACTCCACAGTCCCCGAATTCCCTTCTTGGGAGGGGGTCCTGGCGAAGGGTCAGAATCGGGGGAATTCATAAAATCACTTGAGGTCATGCGAAACGGTCTCCCTGCTTAGGAGAAATAGATGGAGGAGTCTGCTACCGGGGAAATCGAATCGAAATCAAGGCCAGAACTCTTCCGGGGGAAGACTGGTAATCCTTGAGCGACTGGATACGGCCGCAGGAGACGGCGAAGCAATGCGAAGGCTCCAAAAAAGGAGCCCCGAAAAGCTACGCGGCAGGTTTGATCTTTGTGTTTCGCATGATTCACCCGAGGGATGCGTCAAGTTCTCGCAAAGGAGAAGCTTTGACGGGACGCCCGAGAGGTTACTTTGACCGGCAGGGGAATGCAAGCAAAGCTTTGCTCTCCCCCTGCCATGTTCAGTCCGACTAGCGTCGAGTCCGATACCACCGATCCGAGTTTGCCTCGGCCATTTCAACCCTGGCCTTGAAGGACCTTGCGGTCGAACTGGATGTATCCAGCGAAAGCGCCCGATCCGCGTAGTCTCTCGCATTCTTCAGGGAGCCACGAGCAAGATCAACGCTTCCGGCATTGATCCAGGCTTCGACTGCGTCCTGGGTCAGAGCAGTATGGGCTCGCTTGATCTCGACAAGCACAGCTTCGTCGTCGCCGTACTTTTTCTGAAGTCCGTCGCACTTCTTCAGCAGGGATTCAAACGTCTTCGCTGCCGTCTCGAACATCTTTACTTGCTTGGAGCCTCCCTTTTCTTTGAGGCCATCGATGTTGAGTTTGCGAGCTTTTTCGTACGCCTTTCGAAGGGGTTTCACTTCCTTCTCGAGGGCCTCGTTTGCCTTGCTCTCAGATTTGGCGGCAGCATCAACTGCTGCTTGATGTTGCTTTTCATCGGCCTCGGCGACCTTCCCCTCGATCTTGTCAATAAGCTGGCCAGCTTTCTTGCTCGATGGAGTCTCAGAAAACTCGGTCAGCACTACCGATGCGTACCGTTCGGCATTCTCAAGATCGCCGTCAGCGAAATACTTTCGGGCCGAATCAAGAACCTTCTTGGCCACTCCATCAATGAGACCGGGCATCTTGAGCGTCTTCTCAACGAGTGCTGCGTCAAGGGCTCGCGCCTTGTCAGCTTGACCTTTGGCCCGGGAAAACAGACCGTTCTCCGCACAAAACTTGGCAAGCATGAGATGGTTCTGAGCGGTCTTCTCCATGGCGCTATTTCGGATGCTGTAGAACGAATGGGGGTCCATGTCTCGCGAGTGGAGCTTGATGGTCCCCGACGCTTTCTTCTCCGAGAACCGCACCGTCACCGAGTTCTCCGTGCTTTCAAGAATTTCAACTTCGTGGATGCGCCCGTTGCGGAGAGCGACTTCCTCGGCCGTCAACTCGCCTGCGACAAAAAGGCTGATCAGCAGAGCGAAAAGGGTCAAGAGACGAGACATAGCAGTTGCTCCTTCTTCTTCCAGGTTAATTCAGATTAGAATCCACTATTGTAGTGAAAAAGCTCAGGACAGGGAACTACGAAGTGACCTGCCTCCCTGTTCCATGAGAATCGAGGCTCTGATGAGAATGGGAGCCGACAGACCGGAAAAACGGGAGAGCCAGAGAGTGACCAGAGAGACGACAGCCCAAAAACCGCTCTGGATGACAAATCAGAGGATCCTCTACCCCCTCATTCTTTTCTGGATCCTTCTTTCTTTCGTTCTGAACCCGCTTATTTCGGAGACGGGCTGGGGAAAATGGCTGCTGATCGGGATCTCTCTTGCCGTCCTGGGAACCGGCTTCCTGACCATTACCCACCGTCGGAAAGGCCGCGTTTTCGCTCTCCTTTTACTTCTGGCAACGTTCGGCCTTCGACTGCTAAGTGGTGAGAACCTGTCGAACTTCGAGGCAGCCGGCGAGATCACCGGAGCAGTCCTTCTGGTCTTTCTTGGCGGCTACATCCTGGTGGATATTTTTGGGCATCCCAGGGTCAATCTGACCACGGTTTGCGGAGCACTCTGCGTCTATCTGTTTATCGGTTCCACATGGACCGGCCTCTATACCGCGATCTGCATCTGGGAAGAAGAGCCTTCTTTTCGCGGCCTATCAGAGCCCGTGGATCCAACCGGAAAAAAGATCGGCACCAAGGATTTGAGAGAAGAGCTCCAGTACTTCAGCATGGTGACTCTGACAAGTCTCGGCTACGGAGACATCGTTCCAACGCGTCCCATTTCCCGCTCTCTCGCTTTCGTGGAGGCCATCCTCGGCCAGCTCTATCTTGTCGTTCTGGTTTCTCGCCTCGTCAGTCTTTACGGCAAGGAACAAGGGGGAGAGAGGCAATCAAGGGAAACCGAGAGCGGGTCTGACACGTCCGATCAAAACCGATAGGCAAGGCCGAGCAGAGGACCGTGAGTGAGAAGATCGTACTCGAACTTGTTGGCGCCACTTCCTCGGTCATAGTCAATGTCGAGAGCTCGGTAGCCGAGGCTGACAAAGAGGCTAGATGAGATGTCATAGTGCAAGGTCGCTGCCAGCTGCCAGCTGAGGTCCGATGCGGTTCCAATACCGAATCCACCGACATCCCCACGGAGTGAGAGGGACAACGAGTCGGCAAGAGGAGCTTGGACCCGCATCCCGACGAACGGATCGAACCAGTCATATCCAGCGTCTCCGTCCCGGGAGGCGGGCCCGAGCTGCACATCAACGTCCAGCTCAAGTTCGACCCAGCGAACTCCTCCGATGACCTCAAAGTACACCGGATGGGGATGTTCGGTCGTACCAAGGTCAACTTCCCCCAGCCCATAACCAGCACCGAGCTCGAGGATCGTCTCTTCGATCTCTACCTCAATTTCTCCGGATGAGATCTTCGACTCATCGGCAAGCCGAAGGTAGACCCCATCGAAGAAGAACGAAAAGTCCCCCGACTGAACCTCGACGTGTCCCATGAGACCCGCTTCGAGCTCACTGAGAAGATCAATGACATCAGAAAAAGCCAGGTTCACATCGCTTGACACACCCCGGGCGGTCACGTCGCCATCCATCATGGGCAACCACAAATAGAGGGCCGCAAACGCCGAATATCGGGGGGAATCCTCGTCCGGAGAATTCCCCATCTCTTGCATCTCCGGCTCCTGGAGGTTCAGAGAACCAAGAGCACCATGAGGATTAAGGGGCCCAAAAACATCGGCTTCGAACAAGGTCGAAAATCGAGCTTCTTCCATCGACGGAGAAAAGCCCTTTCTTTGAGCCATAGCAACGCCGGGAATCAGTCCGGCGAGAATGACCGAAATTGCTATCGACAGCGGGAAAACCCGACAAAGCGGTCCTGCGCCCCTGTGCATTTTCATTCTCCGAATCGTAAGCGACTTGTTTATTGAAGGCTCCCGTCCTCAAGGAATCGCCGGAGATTCTCCTGCTGCTTGGGAAGGGACCGTCGAGGATGGAGATCAAGTAGGCCTGTGCCTGGTGGCAAGATGTTACCCCTCGGTGGTGCCGATAACCACATTTTCTTCCGTGACAAATATTTCACTCCCTGAGGGCCGCCACCCAACTTCCATCGGCTCTACCCTTGATCGAATTGCCCACATTGTGTACGTCTTGATTCAGAACGGTTCAGTGGGTCGGTTACGTTATGTGCGGAACTCTTGAATCACGCCACAGTTTCAATGCTCAGAATGAGGAGACGGCCGAGTGAGAAGATCCATGACTTTCGTAGGGAAATTGCCGTGCGCGGCTCTATTACTCCTGCTGGTGTCCCTGGGAGGATGTCAGCTGATCGACCCCATTGAAGTCGACCACACTTTCGGTGATGCGGTCCCTCTGGACGGATTCGGATCATCTTACGGCTGGTTGAACCCGACACCTCACGAGACGGGGGATCCCATGATCGACAATCCCGATCTACACAAAACACTTCGGTCCTGCGCCAGAGCCAAACTCAAGAAGAAGGGGTACACCCTGAATCAAGGTACGCCTGACTTCCTGATCGGCTATGAAATCGGCCGTCGCCCAGGATTCGAGAAGGCAGAAGTCGGGGTAAAACCGATCGAAGAAGGTGCCATCGCCATGCGAGCAGTGACTCCGAGCAATAGCCTGTTGTGGCACGCAGTTGCCCGAGCCAAAATCCTTCACGACAATCCGCCCAAGAAGAAAAAAGACCGATTGGAACGGTCTGTGAACCTACTCCTTGGAACATTCCCGGACGCGGACTGAATTCTGTAACTCGCATTGACGACTCCACACCCAGCAAAGCACGAGGTCAATCTCATGACTCGACGACCCCAGGCCATTTTTTCGTTGATTGCCCTCCTCTCACTTTTCGGTGCAGCGCCAGGTTGCGTCACCGACAAAGTAACCGGCCAAAAGCGATTGGCAGTCGTCCAATGGAGCCCGGAAGAAGAGGTGGAAATCGGCCGCAAATCGGTCCCACAATTAACCTCATACTATCAAGGGGTCGTTCCCGATCGAGAAGCTCAGGAGTATCTGCGCTCGGTCGTGCTCGAAATGACAACCCACAGCGTTAGAAGCGCCGACTTCGACTTCACCTTTCAGGTCCTCAATTCGTCAGAAATGAATGCCTTTGCACTCCCCGGTGGTTTTGTTTTCGTCACTCGAGGGCTCCTGCAAAATCTCGAAACTGAAGCCCAGTTCGTTTCCGTTCTTGGGCACGAACTGGGACACGTGGAGCATCAGCACTCCATGCTGAACCAGACCGGTGGCGCTTTCACCAACATCATTGCCGCTCCGTTCCGAATCCTCCAGGCTCCCCTTGGCGAAGGCGGAATCCTCTCCAATGCGGTCGGCCTGGCAGGATCACTCGCGACGGCAGCACCAGCCCTGCTCTCTCTCAAATTCAGTCGAGATCAAGAGCTTCAAGCTGACGTAAGAGGAGTCTTCTTTGCCGACTCCATGGGCTATGACCCGAGGGATGCCGATGAAGTCTACCGACTCTTCGCAAGACTCGAGGAAGAGTCGGGAAGCGACACTCCTGGCTTTCTGCGCACTCACCCGGTCAATGAAGCGCGCATCGAAAAGATCAATGAAACGATCCGAAACGACTATCCGGAAGTACTCTCCAAAAAAGACGGCGACTTCAGAAAAAGTGAAGACCGGTTCAAGAACATCCTTCGGGGTCTTGAAGCGACAGCGCCTTCTTTTGAAAAGTATCAAAAAGCCAAGGGGATCATGCAACCCGGGAAAGAGCTCTCGAAAGAGGAGCTCGAAAAAGCAAAAGGTCTTCTTACCGAGGCTCATCAAGAAGTTCCGACCGAACCTCTATTTTCCATTGCCCTTGCCGAGGTGCTCTTTTATTCCGAGGAACACGAACAGATTCGTCCACTCCTCGAACAGGCGGTGGCAAGCTATGATGCCTACGACCCGGAACAATCCTACTGGCTCCCCCATTTCTATCTTGGCATCTTGAGCCTCGCCGAGGGCGATTCAGATCATGCCGTTCGCCAGCTGGAAAAAGCTTCGACCCGTCTTCCCGATCAGCCGCTTGTCATCTTCATCCTGGCTACAGCCCAGGAACAGAGTGGAGACAAACGAGGGGCAAGGAAGAGCTACGAGATGGCGCTCGACATGACGCCTCGATCGTCCGAAATCAACCAAGCTGCTCGGGAGAGGCTTGCCGCACTGGGCGGATAATCCACCCCCAAAAAAAGCGAAACGGATACAAAAGACTAGTCCTCCTCATCATTCTCCCCGTCAATTGCAATAGATACCAGCGGTACAAACAGAGAGCGAACAACACCTCGAGAGGTCTTTTCAGCGATGCCAAAAAGCCAAGCGAAAACCGTGGACCAGTATCTTGCCAGCCTTCCCGAGGAACGAGCCGAGGCTCTCGAGGCCGTCCGTGCAACGATCCTGAAGAACCTGAAGAAGGGTTATGAGGAAGGGATTCAATACGGAATGATTGGTTACTACGTTCCGCATAGTGAATACCCACCGGGGTATCACTGCGACCCCAAACAACCCTTGCCCTTCGCGAGTCTTGGATCCCAGAAAAACCACATGGGAATCTATCTCACCTTCATTTACGGGGACGTAGAGCTAGAGACCTGGTTCCGTAAAGCCTGGACGGACACAGGAAAGAAGCTGGACATGGGAAAGTCCTGCGTCCGCTTCAAGAAAATCGAGGATGTCCCCCTGAAAGTGATCGGGGAAGCGGTGCGTCGAGTAACCTTGAAGAAGTATTTGGAACGTTATGAGGCTGTCCTCGCATCCGTGGGAAAGAAGACAACAAAAACGACCAAAAAGAAAACGGCAAAAAAAACAACCACAGCAAAGAGTTAGCATCGGGCACCGTGGACCTCACTCCCTGCGGGCGAGCCGGTGAGATCGGCCGTTTTCGGTGACCAGCTCCAGGTGGGTCACCCGTTGACCCTCTTCTCGCAAGAATCGCATGACCCCGGTTTCTCCATGCTGGAAGAATTCTGTCTCGCTGCTGGCGAAGATGGCTCGAGGAGGGGCATTGCTTGGCTCTGCCAATAACTGTCCCTTCTCCCGACTCACCGTGATCGAAAAACCTCCGCGGATGGAGAAAACTCCGACAAAGGCGTCCATCATCTTTTCATCCAGATCAATCACTTTGCGCTCGGGAAGCGGCTTCCCCATAACCATCCGGGCGATCTTCCGGGCAACAAAACTCGGAGACGCCACATTGCCTGGAGAGTTGGTCAACACTGCCACATAGATTTCGTCGTCTGGAAGGCTCATGGCGAAAGTCGAAAAGCCATGAATTCCGCCCCCGTGGGAGACCATGGGATGGTCTACCAACTCACCGATGAAGAACCCGTAGGCATACCGGGTCGAATCACCACCATTCAGAGAAAATGGAGAGGTCTGCTTCTTGCTCGACTCCCCACTCAAAAACTCACCACTCCACAACGCAGCATCCCATTTCGCCAGGTCATCCACCGTTGAAAGCAATGATCCCGCAGCATGGGGCTGGGTCATGCTGAGGTAGGGAGCATTCTGCCACCCCCCATCTCTCCAGCCATACCCCGCTACCCTTCTCGGGATGATCCTTTCGTGGTTTCCGTAATAAGAACTCTTCATGTCAAGAAGCTGAAAGATCTGCTCGTCAACAAAAGATTCGTAGCTTTGACCCGATGCCTCTTCGATGATGGCCCCAAGCAAAACATAGCCCGAGTTGTTGTATCGAAAGCTCTCCCCCGGAGAGAAGTCAGCAGGAAGATCGTCAAACACATCAATGAGTTCGTCGATCTCAAGATCAGCCTTGATCTCCTCCGCCATGTACCCCGGGATCCCGGTATAGCTCTTGATTCCCGACGTGTGAGACAGTAGGTGGGCAACGGTTATCGTGCGCTCTCCCACCGGATAGTCAGGAAGAAACTTCGTGATCGGGTCATCGACCAGGATCTTTCCCTGCTCCATGAGAATCAAGATTGCCGCCGCCGTGAATTGCTTCGTAATCGATCCCAAACGGAAAACCATGTCCGGGGTCAGCGCAACGCTCTGTTCGAGGTCGGCCATCCCATAGGCTCCCCGAAAAACAACGTGGCCCTTTTTTACGGCAATGACGGCCGCACCAGGAGCATCTTGGGCATAGACCCTCGACAAGAATGTGTCGATTGCTCGCGACACATCTTCGGTGCCGTCCCCTTTGACCCCACGGGGAAAAACCGTTGCAATCAGGACGACAATCGCCCCGACAAGGTACGTTCTCATGCAGGATCTATGAGCTACGGTCATCCGTCCCATTTCCTTCCATTTGTAAAGATATGTTGGATTCTGGACACTAATCGTCACCTCCCTCGCCCACTCCCTCGCCCACTCCCTCTTCCACTCCCTCTTCCACTCCATAGAAGACGGGCGCAGTCATGTCCACATCCCCCCAGGCGATTCTAAGGGCTTCAAGCTCAGGATGCTCTTCGAATCGCTCAAGAACCAGGGAATAATCTTCTCCCTGGGAACGATCACCCATTTCGCGTTTCAGCTCCCCGTTGATCGTGCCCCAGTGGACCACCGAAACCTCTCGTCCTGCGGCAAGACCCATACCTTCGGTGTTGATCCGATAGGAAAAGACAACGAGTGCATCTGGATAGGCGTCCGATGGCGGAATCGGAGTTTTCGTCATCAACGTGGCCTTGACCGACCACCTGGCCACCTCAGGCCGTCCGGATGAAGACGCCCACCAGAGCTTCGAACGAGCCAGGGCCTCCTTGCGCTTCAGAGACCGGGAGTAAAGAGCCAGTTTTTCAATCGCTCCGCGAAAATTTTCCCTTTCAGAACCGACCTGAAGGGCCCCACCGTTCCAGGGCGAAAGATCTCCCCGAACATCCTTCACTTCGACGCTGAGAGTCCCATCGATGGTGGCAAAAAGGCTTCCGGAGATGTAACTGATCACGAGGTGATGGGGGCCGACCTCGCCGATTCTTCCCAGTTCAATCCAAGATGGCTCAAGGCGGTTCGAAGTGCGAAGAGTGAAGAGGAAGGACTCTTTGTGACGAGCAAGAACAAAGTCGGGCTCGCTCTCCTCCGCCCCGAAGGAGAGGATCATCTGTTTCGTATCCGAAAGAGGCTTTTTCGTGGCAAGCCCAAGCTCGATTGAGAACTCATTTGAACGCCTGAAATCTCGGGCCAAAGAACTGGAGATATCTGGTTCGACTTCAAGCCACCCTTCGCTTACATCAAGCCCGAAGTGACGGGTAGGTACCACTCTCCCCTTGCGAAAGAGACGGCAAAGGCGGGGCGAACCATCTGGCATTGAAACGGTGTTTGAGCCTCTCAACGTGTCCCACAGGAAAAGAACCTCGCTCCTGTCATTCGATGAGAAACCAGAAGACGTGGAATCGGGCGCCTGGACAGCCGGCTCTCGCTCGATCCATGATGTGCTCCTTCGGGGGCCTACGGTAAAATCTCCGTACATCCCGTGCTTCGCCTTCCCCAGGGTTCCCATTCGCGCGCACCGGGAACCATCGACCGTCATGACGGCCATTGTCCGGGTGTGTTCATCAACCGCAACGATGTAACGGGAGTCGTTTGAAGACCAGCGATGATTATCGAACCCTCCCTGGTACTTCCACCACGTGGTGCGATCAATTCCTCCCGGACGCAGAGCAGTAATCGTGCACTCCTTGTGGGGATTGTGAAGAGACGTGGCACTCCTTCCATCGGGAGAGATGCTCACGGAACACGTTCCCGCAAGAGTGCCTGACTTTCCGTCCGAAGTCCTCCAGGTTCGCTTTGCCACATAGGACCAGACACCATCTTCAGCCAGGCGAACATCACATTCGTATCCGCCCAGGCCAAGCCGGGTCAATTCAGGACACTCCTCTTCTTCCCCCGACAGCGAGACGCGAGTCCATTCCTTGCGTCCTCCTCGTTTCAAGATGACCATGACCGCCTGGTTTCCGGACCAGTGCACACCTCCATTCGGTTCGACTCCCCTGGCAATGGTGTGGATCGACGAATCACCGGCTCGCATTCTTCCCTTGACCGATGTTCCGTCGATCCAGGCCAACCTCGAGCTATCCGGCGACCATTCCGGTTGGTTCCCATTTGCAAGGAAGTTCGAGATCCCATCCGACAGCTCTGTGACATAGAGACGCCCCCCCGCATGATGGACGAGAGCTCCATCGCCACACTCGGAACGGAGCCATCCCAGGTCGGTCGGGCTTTCCGGTTGATAGGTCGCCGTGGGAACAAGAAGAACGCAAAGAAGAACAAATCCGGGCCACAGTGCGAATCGCCATGACATCATCAACATCGATTTGGTCATCCCTTCGGCTCAGAACCAATTGGCCTGGATCATGAATAATGAAAAAATAATTACACTTCATTTCAATACGAAAAGATCCCGGGGGCAACAGCCAAGAACCAAAAAAAGATCCGACAGGGCCTCGCTCCAGGAGAATCTGGCCGGATCAGGCATCTGGAAGTTGACGTGGACACACGGGCAGACCTACAATAAAGTGCAGATATTTTTTCATATGCTACGGATATCGTCATGACCTCACCAAGAACGAACAAAGACCAGGGGCTGCCAAAAGATCGAGGGCTGAGTCGCCGGGAAAGGCAAATCATGGACATCCTATTCCCACTCGGAGATGCCACGGTTTCGGATGTCGTCGAACGCATGCCGGACAACCCGACCTACAACTCGGTACGAGTCACCCTGACGAACCTTGAAAAAAAGGGCCACGTCCGGCACAAGCAAAAAGCCAAGCGGTATGTCTTTTCCCCGACGACAACCCAGACGAAGGCACGCCGATCGGCGGTAACCCATCTCCTCGAAACCTTCTTTGCCGGGTCGCCCTCCCAGGCGATTCTGACCATGCTCGACATCTCATCGGAACGACTCAGCAAGCAAGAACGCCAGGAAATCGCGCGCATGCTGAAAGAAGCGGAGGGCAAAAAGAATGATGACTGAGATCTTCGATGTCTTTTCCGGATCTCTCCTGCGGGAACTGGCACTGACCATCTTCTTCAAGGCATCGCTAGTCCTCGGGCTGGCCTATCTTCTGGTTCACAGAAGTCAAAAGTCAGCCGCCCAACGTCACACCATCTGGACAACGGCTCTTGGAACCCTGACATTCCTCGTTCTTCTGACAGCTATCGTGACACCTCGGTGGAGCCTCCTTCCGAGCCCCGAAAGCCAGAAAGACCGGACAACCGCCACCCGACCCGTTGAACCGGGAGCTCAATCGGGAGTCCTTGCGTCGTCTCATCGTGAACTCTCTTCGTCAGGGATTCTCGAACCGGACCACCAAAAGAAGGACTCCACCCCGCAGACATCCATCGCCTGGTCGACGGAGAACTCGGCCCAGCTAGCTCTTGCCGTCTATCTCTGTGGAGCCTTCCTTATCCTGGTTCGTTTCGGACGAGCTCTGGGATCCATCCACCGCATCACTCGATCCTCCAGGCCGATTCCCCGAAGAACCCGGCGGCGACTGCAACCCCTTGCCAAACGAGCAGTCCCCTGTCTGGTTTCCGATCGCATCTCGGTTCCACTGACCTGGGGGTGGTTTCGCCCGGTGATCCTGGTTCCAAAATCCTCTTGTTCCTGGTCAAGGGCTCGATGGCTCGCCGTCCTTCTTCACGAGTGTGCCCACATCGAACGACGAGATTACTGCTACCGGCTCTTACAGCTTCTCGCATGTGCGACATGCTGGCCAAATCCACTCGTCTGGATGGTAGCTCTTCTGGCCTCCCGCGAACGCGAAAAGGCCTGCGATGACCGGGTCGTTTCTCGAGGAATGAACCGAATCGAATACGCCGAGCATCTCTTTGCAATTGCCCGTGCAGCGTCGAACTCAGAACCTCAAGGCGCCATGGGAATGGCGGGCTCTTCCTTCCTGCGCGATCGTGTTCGCTCGCTCCTACGAGCTCACGCGAATCGAAACCAAACAAGGAAACGAAGTCTCTGGATCCTGATCTCGATTGGCGGACTTCTTCTCCTCCCGCTCTCCTCTCTTGGCCTCACCATCCCGCACCCCGACAAACCAAAGCCAGGCACGCTCATCCATAGCAGCTCGGCCCATATCCAATCTCTCGTCAAGAGGCTCGATCACCCCGATTCCTCCGTCCGACAGAAGTCTGCCTGGGTCCTGGCCGAACTGGAGGCATCGGGAGCGGTCGGACCTCTGATGCAGGCTCTAGCAGATGAAGACCCGGCAGTACGAGGAGTCGTTGCCTGGGCACTGGGAGAGATCAAGGAGCCGTCAGCCATCCAGGCACTCTCTCGAAGCCTCGATGAGGATCCTGACCCCCTGGTGAGAGAAATGGCAGCTCGCTCCCTGGGTGAAATGGAACACCCGATGTCCTTTCTGCCTCTCTTGCCCGCCCTTCAAGATTCGAATCTGGGGGTCAGAAGAGCAGCGGTCTGGGCCCTTGGAGATCTCAGAGACCTTCGAGCCATATCAGTACTCTCCGATATCCTTCTCGGATCAAAGGACGAAATGATGCGCATCGAGGCGGTCGAGGCCCTGGCATCGCTTCCTGCCATCTTGTCGCCTGCGACGTTCCGGCGAGCTCTTCAGGACGAAAGTCCACGGGTCCGCGAGTCCATCATCCAGGCCTTTGGTGAAAAGACTCTGGCGGTTCCGGCATTGCATCGTGTTCTCCTGTCCGATCAAGATCTGAAAGTTCGCAACCAAGCCGCCGAATCCCTGGCGAGAATTGCCCGCAAAGAAAACAGGGAGCTGGAAGCCGTCTCAGCCCTGACAAGAGCTCTTTTTGACAACGACCCGAGAGTCCGAAGAAACGTGGCAAGATTACTTGGAGAGATCGGTAGTGAAGAGGCGATCGAATCTCTACTTCCTCTACTCCGTGATCCGGACCAGCAAACCAGAGATCAAGTGATCTGGTCACTGGATGAAATCAACCCATCGAGAGACTAGTACTAGATCCATGATTGACTCGGACAAACTCCCCACGATTCCCGCAAATCGGGTCGTCCTCCGCTGGCTCGAAAACGACGATGTGGAATCTCTGTTTTCGATCTTCTCTCACAGGGAAGTCGCAAGATACTGGAGCTCTCCCCCGCTACCGAGCCTGGCCCATGCCAAAGAACTCCTGACAGAAATCCGAGACTGCTTCGAAAAGAAATCACTCTTTCAATGGGGAGTCGCTCGAGCTGACAATAATCTCATCGTCGGCACCTGCACCCTGGCAAGTCTCGATCCGAGCAATCGCCGAGCCGAAGTCGGGTTCGCCCTCGGACACGCCCATTGGGGTCAGGGCTATATCACGGAGGCTCTGACTGCCCTCTTTCATTTCGCCTTCAACGAGTTAAATCTCCACCGCATCGAAGCCGACGTGGATCCTCGCAACGCAGCATCGATCAAGGCCCTGGAACGATTAGGGTTTCAGCGCGAAGGACACCTGAGAGAGCGGTGGATCGTCAACGGTGAGATTCAGGACGCTCTATACTATGGTCTACTCGCCCGGGAATGGGTCAAACGATCGCCGAAGCCGGGAGATAACACCAGATGACTCTAGTGCGGGCTAGTCACTTCCAGCCCTTGAGCCTTCCCCCTCTTCACTGACAAGGTCCTCATCTCGACCCACTCGATCGATTTCCTTCAGCAAGAAATCAATCTCCATGAAAGGGTCTCCTCCCGACCTCGACCATCGGACCTTTCCTTCCCGATCAATGAAGATGGTTGAATGCAGCTCCATGTCCTCGAAGTCATCATAGGAGTGAAACCGCCGAGCATTCTCGTGCCCGACATCGGAGAGGAGTCGAAAGGGAAGCTCACCAAGAGTGAGGGCCGCTTTGTGTTTCTCCGGTGTGGTGGAACTGATGGCCAGGAGTTTCACATCTCGGCTCTTGAAATCATCTGCCTTCTCGCCGATCGCGTGAAGCTGCTCGATGCAATGAACACATTCTTCGCCAAGGTAAAACACAAGGAGGACGTTGCTTCCGCGATACTGCTCCAACGTTACCTTCTGCCGGGTTGAATCCAAGGCGTCGAGAGCCGGGGCAGCATAGGGTCGCCAGGTCTGAGGACCAAGCTCATCAAGAGTCTGACTTCGGTAGTTTCTCTGATGGTGCTCGTTGCCGGGGGGCGTCGCTTTGAGTCCGAGGTTCTTCACCGAATCCATCCACCGAAGGCCAGCTTCCGCATCCGACCACACCGCCATCAGCTTGCTGTATGCAGCCGCGGCTCGATCAAGCTCACCTACGCGATGAAGAGCTCGAGTGAGTCCCGAAAGAGCAAACCCATCGTTGGGGTTGACCTCCAAAGTCTTCTCGAAACATGACACGGCCAATCCAGCACTCTTGCGGGAAAGGTAGCTTTCCCCCAAAACGGTGTACAGGTGGTGAGGATAGGCGGGAGGGTCGTTTTCCTCCCGGAAATTTTCCCACTGCTCGTTCGCTGCCTCGCTTAAAAGCCTGATGCCTTCAACATCATTTCCCTTCGCAAGTTCGATTCTTCCCCCGAGATCTTTTAGCATTCGCCCATGAAAATGCCCCGTGCCACCGCGCCCCTCTTTTTCCTTCTCGACCTTCTTCTTGAGGTCCGAAAGGGCAATCAATTTCTCCATCGCTTTATGAACGTCGGCCATTCCAAGGTGGGCAAGCCCCTCTGAATACGCCCGCCACATCTCATCTTCCGTGACGTCGCGCCAGGGGATCGCTCCTTCTTCCAAGATCGTCTCCCATGCTTCGAACCTGATCAGCCCGCGAACAAGCGCACGAATCCCTTCCCGATAAATGCTGTAGCCCTTTTCCTTCGCATTGAACTTGGGATCCAGCGGAGCTGCCAGGAGCTGCATGGCACCGGAACGGGAAAGACCGGGTAAGCCCAGCTGCTCTTGAATGTAGGAGAGATAATTTCGATTATGGGCATAGTTCCAGTTATGGAAGGGGAGAATCATGCGCTTTTCCATGTAGCGCTTCTCCGTTCGGGTGGCTGAATCCATCCAGATCGCACCCTCGTGCCACAGACCGATTCCGCTGTAGATATGACCTGGCATGTGGTTCGCGTGACCGGAATACCAGGCAATGCGGCCGTACTGCTCACAAGAGTCAAGAGCGTAGGATCCATCTTTTCCATCCCAGTTGTGGATCCGATAATGGTGAGCCCCAGGATGCTCGGGCCTCTTCTCCAGGACTTGAGAGAGAATCGCCTCGTTGCCATAACGACTCGAACCGTAAAGGGAAAACAGGGCAAAAAGAGCCTTGGCTTCTTCGTCCTCGGGGTACTCAAGAATGATCATCTCAAGAGCATCCGCAAGCTTATTGAACGCCTGCTCCTGCTGGGCTTCCGTGGGCTCGACCAGGTCGGCGAGCTCCGGAAGAAAGGCCTTCTCCCACGCCTCGATATAAAGTCGCTCGCGCGCAGTAACCGTGTCTTTTCGCCGCACGGCTTCATTCAAAAACTCCTTGAGCCGGCCTTGCTCCCCAAAACCGCGACCGGTCGCACGCGCAAGCCCCCAATACGCCATTGCACAGTCCGGGTCGAGCTTGAGACACCAACGAAAAGAGCGCTCGGCCTCGTGCCACCAGAAGTTGTGTAGAAGAGTATTCCCCTGATCAAACCATTCCTGGACCTCGGGAACAGACGTCGTCACGGGGAAATGAGACTTGCCGATCCCCTCCATTTTCCATGGCTTCTGTCTCGGGCCTTCGTCGAAGGCATCGCCGTGCGCAGAATGGCCAGAAAAAGCCCCACCCTCCGACTGTTCTTCAAATGCAAAGACCTCAGCCGGCAAAATCGACAGAACCAAGACAGCAGCCGCGAACAACCTACGCATCCTTTTCTCTCCTTCGAGGGGTGGGCTCCGGGGGAATTCCGATGAGAACCCGCCATCCTAGCCGTTTTGTCGTTTCTACGAAAGCTCGAATCGGGAGAGCAGTGAACCCAAGGGACGCCGACAGCTCCGAGAAAACTGTGATCGGGCGCAGCCAGGGCATCTTCGCAAAGAAAATCCAACTAACGACTTAAGGACCTCCTCTTAGAAAAAAAAATTCTCTTGCCGGTTTCATCCTTCGATTCCGCATCGGGGGTTGAGTCCGGTAAGACGTCCCGGCGCTGAAGACGCTTCGGACACAGAAAGCGAATCCATCGCTGCTACGCAGCCTTGCAGGAGAAATCAAATGAGAGCTCAGATCATCACAGCTACCCGAAAAGCATTTTCCACCTTCACCGCGATCCTCCTTCTCGCAGGCTCGGCTCTTGCCGGCTCGTGGATCGACACCTCCACCACCAGTATTACTCGCACCAATGTGGGGGATGGACTTTACCGGGTCACATTCTCCTTCCGGGTCAAGACCGGCTCGACTCCCCCTTTTGCCGGTGGAAGCACCAAGACGAACCTGCGCATCGTCGAGATCGATCCGTGCTTCGACGACAAGATTTCCTCGGCTCCTGTATGTGTCGATCTTCCACCCTCGGGGGGGACGAGCACTTTGCAGACGTATACCTACTTCTATCCCTGCGCGTGGGGAGATGACATCGGCGTTGAGGTCTCCAACAAGACGGGGTTCACCGGAGCAACCAAGGAGGAAGTCAATCTGCCGGTGGGGGCAAGTGCCGACGATTGCGGACCCAGTACCAGAACGGGTGGACTTCCTCTCACCCCGACCGCCAGGGCCAATGAGACCCTTCGCTCCTTTTTCATGCCCGGGCCCGAAGAACCGGTGATTCCCGTCACGAGAGGTCTCTGCGGCACAACCGGAGCGGATCACATCGGTTTTGGCACCGAACTCCTTCCGGACCCGTCACCGCTTGACTACACCTTCTACGAGATCACGGTGTTTGATGGTCCTCAGGTCCTTCACCAGGAAATCCTCTGCACCGCCGGATCCCAGGGAAATCCCTCTCAAATCCCCGACAACCAGAGACGGTTCGGCAAGCCTGTGCGGGGCATCGAGGTTCCGCTCCACGTGCTGGAATTCGCATCCAATCTCTTCGCCACCGTCGACATGATCGACACCAATACGGGCCAGAATCCCATTCGAGTGTTCCAGGGTTCTTTCGATCAAGGCCAACCGGAGATCCTGGCGCGAGCCGGAAACCTCGGCACGGCAAACGGCCCCTCTTTCGACGCTCTCAGAATCAACGGAAGTGGAGGGGATGAGAACAGAATCCTCGATGTTGATCGCAGCGGCCCTTTCCAGGTTTCTTTCCTGAGCTTTCCGGGTGCACAGGGGCAACCTTACAACTACGCAGTCTTTGCCTTCATCGGGGAGAACACCGCTGGGGACCTCTCTCCACATCCGTTTGGACTGGGAGCGGCTTGCTTCCCGACTCCTCTTACGGGTGGAGGATCCATCACCCTGCTGAACACCTTGGGCGCGGAAAATCTTCTCGGCGCACCGAGAATTCCGGGCACGCCCCAGGGGCCGGGAACGGCGATCTCGATTTTTCGCCCCCAGGGTCTCCCTCCGATTGACCTGACTCTTCAGGCCATCATTCCTGACCCATTCAGCCCGAACGGGTTGGCAGGGTTCTCCAACGCTGTGGTGACTCGAATTCGATAGGGGAAACCATCACCTGGAAACTCACGCTCCTCTCCCTGGCCTGGCTAAGGAGAGGAGCCTTTCTTGTTGCCAGAGTCTCTCGGCTCCGTGTCGAGAGAACGAGCGGGCCTGACCCCGAGATCAAAATTGCTGGAGTCGAACGTGTAGTAATCACGCTTGGCAGATCGAGCATCAGATGCCACGCTGGAGTGACTTCCTCCCCGGAAGATCCTCTGATCGTCTTTCACTTCCATCAAGCGTAATCCGTCCCCCTCGCGCACGGGAAACGTGTAGAGGTCATAGCCATCCAGACACCACTCCCAAACATTTCCGTGAACGTCATGAAGCCCGAAAGGGTTGGCTCGAAAGCTCCCGACCCACGCATGGGTCATGTGCCCATCGAAGAGCTCAAGCTCATACTGCCAGCTCGCCGGCCCCCCGGCTTCTTTCCCATAACGATCCGCCAGATTCGCAACGCCTTGAAGGGAGGTCGAGTCATCTCCCGTCCACCATATCGTTCCCGTTCTTGCCCGAGCAGCATATTCCCACTGGGCTTCCGTCGGCAATACCAGCCCCACCTGCCAGAGCTCCCGGTGACAATCCTCCCAGCTGACATCATCCACGGGAAGGAGTGCTGAGTAAGGTTTTCTTTCCACCGTCCACTCCGGGCGAAAATTGTGCGGACCATAGTAGCTTTTATTCTCATGCGCAATCCGCTGCCATTGCCCCTGGGTCATTTCGTATTTGGAGAGAAAGAACGGGTCGAGGGTAACCTCGTGCACCGGCCCATCTTTTTCCTGGGCGAACGGATCTCGATTCGGACCACTAGCTGGATCTTTCGATCGACCCTTCTGCGCCCCCATGTTGAAGGTTCCTCCCGGAATCAACACAAGGACCAAACCTGATTCCTCGCAAAGACGACGTCCCCCCCCAACATCCTGGGGACAAGATCCGCTCTCCAGGTGCGAAAACTCCCAGAGCCCTGAGTCGGGATCCTGTCCGAGCGGGATGAGACCGAGCTGGGGGATGATCTGGAGTCCGTCGTACCGGGAGCATTCCTCCTTGTCGGCAATGGACGCGATTGCGCGATCCCATGTATGACGAAACTTGCCGATCGTCTCCTCTTCAATCCTCCCCGCCTGGGCGATCCGATCCTTGACATTCTGGATCGTTCCAACTCTGGCATCGCCCTTGAGCAATGTGCGAAGCCCCTGCACCAGAGCGGTGAGAATATCGTGCTGCCATAAGTGCTCGGTGTCCGAAAATTCCCACGCCCCCTCACCTCCCGTAGAGGACTCCCGAAGAAGAGAAAGTGCTCTTTCGTGAAGCGTGAGTCGAGCTCCTAGAATCTGTGCCCGCAACAGCCAGGATCTCAAGTCGGGTAGCATTTCCGGATAGGCTGGCCACAAAGTTTTGGCTTCCTCTTCAAGATTCTCGAGCCGTTTCATGTCCGAGAGGCGAAGAACCCTGTCTCTTTCTTCTGTTGCCCGATAGGCCTGCCATGTAGTTCCCGCAAGGCCAAGAAGAAGAGCAAGAAGCGTCGCCGAAATACCAAGGGTCAGAGCCCTGTTTCGGCGAGCAAACTTCATGAGCTGGTAAGCGGTACTCGCCGGGCGGGCGTGGATCGGCTCGACCGCCAGATATCGTCGCACATCTGCCCCCAGCTCGTTCGCGGTCGGATAACGGCGGGGAGCGTCCTTCTCAAGAGCTTTTGCAACGATCGTCTGCAGATCCTTCGAAAGAGGGTTTCGATGCTCCGAAGTATCAAAGTCCGGCTCGGTTTCCCGGATGATCCGGGCGGCCTCGGGAAGTGGCTGACCGTTGAGATCGTAGGGAAGCCTTTCGTTCAGGAGCTCATACAAGATCACACCCAGGGAGTAAACATCGGAGGAGGCGCTTATCGTGCTTCCGGCCTGGCTGCATTGCTCCGGACTCATGTAGGACAACGTCCCGAGAACCTGGGATGCTGTCTGAAAAGTAGCCACCCGCCGATCCGAATCGGTAATTCGTGCTATTCCAAAATCCAGAACCTTGGGCTGCCCGGCCTCGTCGACCAGAATATTCCCGGGTTTCAGATCCCGGTGAACGATTCCCTTCTGGTGTGCATGATGAACCGCATCACAAATCCTGGCAAAAAGATCGAGTCGCTCTTCTGTGGCAAGTTGCCCCTCCACCACGTATCGGAGTAAGGTCACGCCCCGGATCAGCTCCATGGCAAAGAAGGGCTGCCGACCAAATTCCGATGTGGCTTCCCCCGCCTCAAACACCTGAGCAATCCCCGGATGCTGAAGGAGAGCCAGAATCCGAGCCTCCTGAGAAAAGCGACGAAGAGAGCCTGAAGTCAAGCAACCGGGTGGAATGATCTTGAGCGCCACCGTGCGCCGCGGATTATCCTGCTCCGCCTCATAGACGATCCCCATTCCACCCCGTCCCAGAACACGAAGAATCTTATAGCTTCCTATATTCTTGGGCCGAGGGATCTCATCCGGCGAGGCCCAGGCATCTTCAGCCAAACCGTCCAGATGAGCGTGGACATCGAGGTCTTTCTCACCGAGAACCCCGAATGCCTTTTCCCGGTGATGAAGGAGAGACTCAATCTCTTCCCGAAGAGCTACATCGTCGCCACATGACCTTGCGAGAAAGTCCTCTCTCTCTTCGGGATTCACTTCAATCGCTTGAAGGAACAGGTCAGTAAGGCGATCGTGTCGGTCCACAGTACCTTCCAATCAAGTGGATTCGGAAGACTTCTTGCTCTCACCATCCATTTCACGAGCAAGCCACGCCCTTGCCAGCTCCCAATCTCCCCGGACCGTTCGCTCCGAGACGCCCAGAATATCCGCCGTCTCCTTCTCGGTGAGCCCGGCAAAGAAGCGGAGTTCAACGACCTTGCCCTGGCGTTCGCTCTTCTCGCCCAGCTTCAACAGGGCCTCCTCGAGTGACAGCACATCAACGGGAAGAGAGGCTCTTTGGATGAGCTCTGCGTTGAGAGTGACTCTCTTGAGGTGTCCTCCTCTTTTTTGCGCACCATGGGAGCGAGCATGATCCACAAGAACTTGACGGAGAGTTCGTGCCGCCATCGAAAAAAACTCGTTGCGGGTTCTTTGATCGACTCGAGCGTCATCGATGAGACGCAAGTAAATCTCGTGAACAAGGGCAGTGGGCTCGAGAGTATGGTCGGATCGCTCCTGGCTGAACCGCTTTCTCGCGACGCCACGAAGCTTGTCGTAGATGAGCTGCATGAGTCGGTCGGCCTTGCTGGGATCTCCCGCCATGTGATCGGTGAGATCTCGGGTTGGGTCCATAAAGCCGTCTCCAGGGTGAATCGCCTCTCACCATTTTCTTGCCCTGCCATCTTGACCGTTTATAACATTGTGAACCAAATGGCTCCGGTCACCACGCTATTCTCGGGAGACGATCCATGACGTCAACTTCAATTCGGTGTTTTCAAGGCTTCCTCATCCTCTCGATCCTCCTTGTCGTCGGATCCTGCAAGCTAACTCCCTGGGATGCATCCGCCAGGAAATCCCTGGACGAACTGGCGCAGGCGTACGTCAAACTCGTCCTGGACGTTGGCCAGCACGATCCGGACTACGTGGACGCCTACTATGGCCCGGCCAAATGGAAGAAGAAGGCGGAATCCTCCGAACGATCTCTCGATCAGCTCGCAGGCGAAGCGAACGCCCTTGACAAGGTTCTTCAGCAAATTCCGGCACCGCTCGAAACCGAAGAGATGGAGGCCCTTCGCCACGACTACCTGGTCAAGCAGCTCTCCAGCGTCAGGGCCCGGATCGCGATGCTTCAAGGAAAAGAACTTACCTTTGACGAGGAATCAAAAGCCCTTTACGACGCCGTCGCTCCCACCCATACGGAGGAGGATTTTGCCGCAACTCTGGCCAACCTTGGAAAAATACTACCAGGCGAAGGAAGCCTCGCTGACCGATATGCTTCATTTCAAAGTAGATATGTGATTCCCCCGGATCGGCTCGAGGCAGTGTTTCAGGCGGCAATCGACGAGTGTCGCAAGAGAACAAAAAAATATATGCAATTACCGTCCAACGAGAGCTTCGTGGTTGAACAGGTAAAGGGGAAGTCCTGGAGTGCCTACAACTGGTACCAGGGGAACGGCCAGAGCCTGATTCAGGTCAACGTTGACGTGCCGATCGAAATTGATCGAGCCATCGACCTGGCATGCCATGAAGGATATCCGGGTCACCACGTCTACAACGCTCTTCTAGAAAAGAACCTCGCCCAGGATAGAAACTGGGTGGAATTTTCTATCTATCCCCTATTCAGCCCTCAGTCGCTCATCGCCGAGGGAACTGCCAACTTCGGGATCGAGGTCGCGTTTCCAGGTAACGAGAGAAAGACTTTCGAGAAAGAAACACTGTTCCCTCTCGCCGGCCTGGATCCAGAATCAATCGATGAGTACTACGAGATGCTGGAATTCAGAGGAAAACTCACCTATGCAGGCAACGAAGCAGCACGACGCTACCTGGACGGAAAGATCGACAGGGAAGAAGCCGAGCAATGGCTCATGCGCTATGCCCTCCTGACTCCGGAGCTTGCGAAGCGGCGAGTGCGTTTCTTTGACCAGTATCGAAGCTACGTGATCAACTACAATCTGGGCCAGGACATGGTGCGGGAATACATCGAAAGAAAGATCGGTGCGAAAGGGACCTCAAGCGACCGCTGGGCGGAATTCAAGAAGCTCCTTTCGTCACCACGCCTCCCGTCTGGACTTCTGGACTGAATCGTCGCGATCGTAGGCTCAACTCTGTCCAGGAAGCTCGTACCCGGCGATCGTTTTCTTATCTCTTACGTAGAGACGTTGGCCGACCAGAGTGGGAGTGGTCCAGGAGGGGTTCTCGAGAATCTTCACCTTGGCGTGAATCTCGAAATCCTCTTCTCCGGCGGTCGCAATCATCAAATTTCCCTCCTCGTCCAGGAGAACAAGATGATCGCTTGCTCCGACGAAAATCGTGCGGGCAAACCCACGCTTGCGAAAGAGGACCGACCCCGTCTTTGCATCCATTCCGTAGAGCCTGGCTGGCTGGGTTCCGGTAGCGATGATCGTGTCCCCAACTCGAACCACGTTGTTATGCCCCACCCGGAGTGCTCGTGAAAACCACACTTCCTCCACTTCAGTCGCTCCCTCGGAACGAACAAGCTTGATGGTTCGGCTTCCCCGGGGAGTGGCCAGGTACAGAAGATTGTCGGCTCCAAAAACAGGAGTACTCATTCCAACGCCTTCCTCGTCATGCTCGAAACTCCAGTAAAGGTCTCCGGTCTTTGGATCGACGCCCATGACATTCGTGCTCATGAACGAGATCAGCTGATCTTGACCATCAACGCTGGCGAGAATCGGCGAGGAATACCCGTTGGCGTTGGAGTGCTTCTTCCACACGACCTCGCCCGTCTCCTGCTTCATGGCGAGGAGACCATGCCCCTCACCCCCCAGCGGAACAATGATCAGGTCTTGATACGCAAGAGGACTCGACGAATAGCCGAAGCGAAGAAATGTCCCGTCGTACTCCTTCATCAGATCTTTGGACCACTGAACCGTTCCCTTCTTCTTGTCTACACAGGTAACGGTTGCATTGATCCCTGCAGCAAAGATCCGATCCCCGACGAGAAGCGGAGTTGCATTGGGCCCACGTCCAAATTGAAGTTCCGCATCAGCACGATGCTTCGCTTCATAGGAATGCTCCCACAAGGTTTTTCCCGAATTCGCATCGAGAGCGATGATGGCCTCTTCCTTATCGCTATTTCGATACATCGTATAGAGAACACCATCCTCTTCCAGGATGCAGGAATAACCGTCGCCCAGATCCCGGGTCCAGAGCTGCTTGGGGCCGTCTTCCGGCCAATCAACGGATAGCTCGGACGTGGTGAGGAAATTCCGATCCGGGCCACCCCACTGAAGCCACTGGGCCTCTGCCGACCCAACCAGCCCTCCGACAATGAGAACAAGCATTAGGGAACAATTGAGAAGGCGTGGGCTCTTGGATCGAGGGCAGAGCAGAGCCATGGGAAAGTTCTCGCACAGGGATTTCATGGTTTGACCTCTTTCCTTCCTTACGATTGAATAGAGCCTGTCCACTGGGCGCGCAAGCTGAGTCTTACTCATCTGCAATGCCAGATAACACAGCCTCCTACGGGTGAGGAGTTCAAACGTTGGAGTGAAGGTGGGGTTCTTACCTGGGAATATGAAGAGCATGCACAACCGATTCCGATGGTTTCTCGTTCAGACCCTCCTGATCCTGCTCCTCCACCCCGGAATAGGTCATTGCCAGGTGCAGCGAATCGATCCTGAATTCCTCCGGTCTTACGGGGCCGACAATTTTTCCCAGCAGTACAAAGACGCCCTCTGGACCTACCTTCAAGCCGAGGAAAAATATTCAGCCGGAGAGTTTCCAAGAGCCCACCAGCTCCTTGAGAATCTGTGGGCACAGTATCCCGTCGGAAGTCCTGGCTGGGGCGCACTCCCAGGGCAGCCCTTCGGGATCAATCTTGGCACACCGCCCTGCTATTACGCGCTTCGCATGCTCACCGACATGACCACGTTTCGACTTGAACACCCTCCGCTGGTTCATCGAGTGGTCGGCGGTCAGCCTGGAGAGGCTGTGAACCTCCCTCCCCGTTCCGCTCTTCTGACCATCGTCGTCGTAGGAGAGACGTCTGGAATTGAGCCACGAACCGTCCTGGACATCCAGCAAGGAACAGGCCCGTTCGTCGTTCACTCGGTTGACCCCCGGCTCACCGAAAACAGCCACTTTGCCGTGCGCGAATCTCTTGCCCTTTTCAAGGAATACACGACAGCGATCACTCGGGGGCGCCTCGGACTTCGGACTCACATCCTCCCTCTTCCCGGCGCCCAGCTTCCCGTACGGGCCCAGGTACTTCCAGGCGGCACCTACCATGCCGGTCTCACGAACCTGGCCGACGTGTGGAGTCATGTCCCGCAAGTGATCCAGGAAGAAACCGATTGGTGGTGGATCATTTATCCTTCCCATGTTCCCGAGCAACACCCGGCCTTCCAGAATTCCGAGTTCATCACCGGTGGCATGGCAACGGGTCCGGACGGAGCATCCCCTGCGTTTCTCATCGATGATCGATGGCTCGTACGAAAACCCCCTCACCTCGGAAGCGGCACCTACTCGGATGTGGAGCGACGCCTTTACCTCCCCCAGTGGCTTCAGCACGAGTTCTTTCACCACCTTTTCCGGACCTATCCTGAGTTCGGACTGGAGGCAACTCCTCATCAGTGGTTCAACCGAGCCTTGTGGCCCGCCGATTTTGAAGGCAACTACGAAACCGACTACTTTCATGAAGCTCTCGTACGTCGATTCCAAACCGCGAGCACTCCGATCCACGTTGCTCTTCGCTACTCGACATCCGACGCTCCCTACGATTTGTTAACGATCAACGACGTGATTGGCACCTATGTGCGGGAACCGGTGGAGAATCCCTGGCACATCGGAGACATCGAGTTTGTGGCTCCCTTCAACGGGGAGATCCGGTGGAAGAACACCGCCAACGTGAACTGGGGACTTGATCCGAGCCTTTCTTCCGGCCGCTTGCTCACCGGCCCCGATTGCCCCTATTATGATCCCCCGGTTGGCACCGAGTTCAGGATCGTCTTTTCGCGAGACGAAAATGGAGATCTGACCGACGACATTTCCGGGTTCACATTCAACGGCGAAACATACCACAAACAATAACCAATCAGTCAGTCAGTCAGTCAGTCAGTCAGTCAGTCAGTCAGTCAGTCAGTCAGTCAGTCAGTCAGTCAGTCAGTCAGTCAGTCAGTCAGTCGTTCGTTGTTGATCGAGCAAGGTCAGCCAGGCGCCTCCATGCAACTCGAGCAGTTGCCGATCTTGCTCCGGTAGCACCGAGAGACTCGCTTCGCCACCATGCTTCTTCAAGCTTTGATGAACCCGACGAGCCACTCCTACTCCATACTCATCCTCCGCACCCACGAAGAGATGTACCTGGATTTTTCGGCGAGCAAACTTGACGAGGTCGTCCTCACTCCATCCGGTCCAACCATAGGTTGAGGCGGTGGAAAGACTCTGCCAGTATTTTCCAGACATTCGAGAGTAAGTAAGAGCCGGACGCGCTCCACTCGCAAAACCGACCAGGTGAAACCTCCCACCCTCCACCTTGTATTTCCTCTTCAATCGATTCAACAACCCCTCCATGGCATGGTGAAAAGGATGGGTCCACCAGCCATCTTTCGGAGCGACCGGCACGATGACGATCCATCCCCGGTTCTTGGTTTCTCCTCCAAAAAGACTCTCCAACATCCAGTCCGCAGACCTCACCCCTTGACCGGGAGGAAAGGCAAAGGCCGCTGGATAGGTTTTCTTCCCGTCAAAGCCCTCGGGGAGTATCACGTGATATTGAAAGGATTTTCCGTTTCCCTTGTGCACATCGTACTCGTGTTTTCGGGGCATCGGAAAACTCTGCTTCCGTCGAACAGCATCGAGGTCAGAGTCGGTCTCGAGCAAGTCAAAGTCGAGAAAGCCGGCTTTCATGGCCCGATCAAGCGCCTCCAGCGCCTTGTCAACATCCCCCTTGAGACTGAGCGAGCAAGCGACATTATAGAGAGAGGTCGCCCGGATCTCGGGAAACTCGGCAGCCTTCTCTCCGGCCTCGATGGACCGGTCATAATTCTTGAGATAGTTGTGGGCCTGTGCGAGGTTAAACCAGGCGGCCCCGCTCGATGGATCTTCGGCCGTGATGGCCGAAAAGGCTTCAGCCGCCTTTTTCCAGTTTCCGGAACGCAAATAGCGTTGGCCCTGCTCAAGAGTTGGAGTCCCCCCTGCCAATGCAGGACCGAGTAGAGCCAATACCGAACAGAAGGCGAGTGTAAGCTTGCTCATGTTTTTCCCTCTTCATTTCTTTTCAATTCATCCAATGCAGTTTTTTTAGCACATCCACCCCGAAAGGAACAGACGGAAACCGCGGCATCGGAAGAAAATCTACTCCCCCTGAAAGCCAGTTTGAACTAACCTATAAGCAGATGGGACTCCCTTGTCCGGAGCCAATGGAGGTTTTTTCGACATCATTGACGGAGGCTAACCATGACTTCTTCCACCTGGATACTATCGATTCTCTTCTCGGTCTTCCTTCCCTTGAGCGCTACAGCTCCGCCTCAAGGAGAAGTCGCGGGAAAGCTCGAAGAGCTGACAACCAAGGCCAAAGAAGCCTATTCCAACGGGAAGCCCAAAGATGCAGTGAACTACCTTCAACAAGCCATCGGGGCGATCCAGGAAGAGGGTGTCCAGGGGCTAGCAACCTTCACACCGATCATCCCCAAGAACTGGAAAGCCGACGAGGCAAAAACAACGACAGGGATGTGGGGAGGAGTCGGTGGCACAGCGGCTAGCTCCTTTCAGTGGAGCAACGTTACCCGCAAGTACGTCCGTGAAAGTGACGGACTCAAGATGGACGTGACCATTTCGAACTGGCCCCAGATCATCACCGCTCAGAGAGCTTCCATCCAGATGATCAAATCCAATCCCATGTTTGCTCAGATGATGAATCAAGACCCCAACAAGAAAATGACCATCATTGATCAAGACGGCTGGATCGGAATGAGACAGATCCAGAAGGGGAGAAGGGCTGAAATCATGGTCATGGGAAAATCGACCATGGTCATGCTCAAGCTCTCCAAGGACGATGAAGCGGCTCTCGATCTCTTCTGGAAATCGATGAGACTCAAAGAACTGACGAAGCTGGACGCGTCGACCGACCAATAGTCACCCGGATTCAAAACGGCCCCAGCACTCGTCAGCTGCCCTGAAGAAGGAACATCGATGTCAAATTCGGCCCCGAGCATCGCGCTCCTCTTGCTCCTCGTATTCGCTTCAATTGTCACGGCGACACAGCAAGAGCGAGCACCTGCAGGGCACCCCGCCCCGGACTCATCGCTTCCCTGCTGCAGTGCCGTCCCGGCTAACCGACGGGCCACAGTACCTCGAGTCCTGATGCGTGAACCGACGGTTTCTACTCTCGCCCCAACTCTCGGGCCCTGTTCGTCTTCTGATTTCGCTGCCCTGAGTGGTAATAACCTCGTGAATGCTATTGCCGGCGCCGGACCTTGCCTGGACGTCTTGTTCAGTTATGACACGGACGTACAGACGGTGATCGCGCCAGCCAACGCGACTCTCGTGGCAAACGCAATCTCGTTGGAATCGGCAAACTTGACCGGCAACGCAACCAGGCTGAGGAACATGAGCTACTTCCTCCAGATCGGGTTCTTTCACGAGTTCTATGAGCCTTCCGTGACCTACGATGCCACGACGGTTTCAAATGCTCAGCAGGCCATGATTGATATCGCAGCAAGCGTGGACTTTCTGGACGAATCCCAGCCGGTAAAAGACCTGCGACAGCAATGGATCATCAGCCTTGACAGCACCAACGGAACAGACCTGACTCTCCCGGCCGTTGAGGCCATTCTTTCCCGATACCGGAGCAACCCGGCTCACGCCATGTCGTTTCAAGAACGAGTCACCGCCTTCAATGCTTTCTTTACTCTGGGGCGCCAGATCAACAACAACTTCATTGCCCTTGGCACGGGAAGCCCTTGGTACTCCCTCATCAATCAGTCCCTTCACGATGTGATCGACGCCTACGCCCTCGACCTCACAACCGACAGTGACACCGAGCCGATCACGAACAATGCGATCTTCGTTTTAGGTCACTTTTCATTTCTCGAGCCAGCTCGCGCGGCTGCCGGACACACATCGCTGACCAGCGCCTACCAGGCTCATCCTCAATACCTGGGTCCCTGGCTTCGATCGGTCATCGACCTTGAACACTTCTACAACGGGGAACTCGACAACGGAACACCACTTCCTCTCGCTCAAATCCGGAGCGACGTTGCCGCGATCGCCCTTCCCAACACTTTCAGCTTCGATCAAGGTCGCTTGACGTTTCGCACGCCTCTTTCTCTGTCTGCGATTGAGGCCCAGTATGAAGCCATGAAAGAAGTTGGCAGTCAGTTCTTTCGCAAGTGTAGCTCTCTTGATCCAGTACCCGGCGATCTCAACGAATCTCTGACTCTGGTCATCTACGGAAGCCCGAGTGATTATCAGCTTTATCAACCGTTCTTGTACGGATACAACACGAACAATGGCGGCATCTTCATCGAGGGTGACGGAACGCTATTTACCTACGACCGAACCCCCCAGCAAAGCATCTATACCCTTGAAGAGCTTCTTCGCCATGAGTACGTACACTATCTCGACTCCCGATATCTGGTGACCGGCGGATTCTATGGCCCGGGAACCCTCTATCAGGGAGGACGACTTGACTGGTACTCCGAGGGGCTTGCAGAATTCCTGGTGGGGAGCACCCGGTCCCTGGGTGTGCTCCCTCGAGGAACCCTCCTCTCTCAGATCGAAGGGGACTCCTCACGGATGAGCGTTTCCCAGATCCTGTCGGCGACCTATTCCTCGGGTTTTGGTTTCTACCGCTACGCGGGCACGTTCTTCAAGTTCCTGGAAGAGGATGAGGCCGACCGCCTTGTCACTCTCTTTGAAGCGATCCTGGGGAACAACCTTGCAAACCTCGATGCTCTCTACGCGTCCTGGTCTGCCGATTCAGCCTTTCAGAATGCCTATGACACCTGGCTGACGAATCGGATCAACGACTACAACACCAGTAACGGTCCGTTTGCCGAGGATGTCCCAACAACCCCAACTCCGACGAACCTCCCCGAAAACAACTCTGAATTGATCCGGAGCGAACTACGGGACTCCCTTTCGGCATCCGGAGCCAGCACATTTTCGGTGTGGGCGGAACGGTTTCATTTCGAAGATGTGATCACGATTCCGACCCAGGGAGCAACCCCAGGCGCCCTCCGAGAAGTTTTCGACGAGACGATCATGGATGGTTTCGTGGATCAACTCGCGCCTCTCCTCATGAATTTCGAGTCAGCCGTTGCCTGGTGCGGCAACATCCAGGTTGTAGGGCAAAACGCAACCGCTCGCTACACGATGGAAGGCCCGTTCAATCCCACTCCGGCGGATCAAACTCCCCCCGCATCCCCCGTAGGTCTTGTCGTAACCGATTCTACTGGTGTCGCCGACCTTCAATGGCATCCGAATGACGAAGCCGACCTGACCGGCTACAACGTCTATCGGTCGACAAGCTACGACGGCCTTTACTCCCTCCTGAACGGCAACGTCGTTTCGCCGACTTCTTATCACGATGGAACCGCCATCCCGGACCAATACTATGCGGTCGCCGCCGTTGATGCTTCTGGCAACGAGTCTCCTCTTTCGATACAAATTCAGGGTGGCGCCTCGGGTAGGATCCTTCTGGTCGATGGCCACTCCACCCAGAGAGGCTCTTACTTCAATGCCTATTCCTCCGAGCTTGATCAGCGCAACATCGCCTATGATCGATGGATCCCGGCGATCGATGGAGAACCCACCGCCGCCGTCCTCTCGCCCTACACGCAGGGAATTGTCATCTGGTCCGTGGGCTATTATGTACCGTCGGATCCGCTTCAACTCAGCCCCGGACGTCAGGCGGCAATCGAAGACTATCTCGACAACGGAGGGAACCTGATCTTCTCCGGGGCCTACATGGCATCCAACCTCGACCAGACGAGCCTCTTCACCGATTACTTCCACGCTCAACACGTACGCTTCAATGTTGATCTTCCGGAGCTCCTCGAAGTTCCGGGAAGCCCACTCGGCCTGGGACTTGGCGCCACCATGTCGACGACTTTGTATGAGAGCGAAATTGACCTGAATGCTCCGGCTCAGTCCGCTCTCACGTATGATCCAACCTCTGGAGCTGGAATGATTGACTCCAGCGGAACCGCAGTTTTTACCGTTGACGATGGCTACCGGGTCGTCTACTTCGGTTTCCCCTTCGCCGACCTCACTCAAGAAAGTCGCTCCGATCTCATGGATGGCATCCTCGACTGGATGGTTCCCACCCAACCCCGAGTAGAAATGTTTCCCGGCATCGCAGGTGAGCTCAACGAGTTTGCGGTCTACAACGCAAAGCCAGGGGAGCGGATCTTCTTCCTCGCGGGCATCCAACCTGCCAACCTATCCACTCCCTGCTCGGGGACGTTCCTTGGCATCGATCCGGTACGAATCCTCGCTCGAAAAAACGCAGACGCAAGCGGATTCGCATCCCTCTCTTTTCCCATCGGTGGCGGACGGTCCGGATTGACCATCCTCATTCAGGCGGCGATTGTTCCCTCCTGTGAGCTCACCGATGTGCTGCAGTTGACTCTCGAATAGATCGCTTTGATACGAAAAGGAAAAGCGGCAAAGACCCGCAGGGCCTCCGCCGCCATTTTGGTCTTCGGTGAAGCCGAAAGCCTATTCGCCCGTAACCAATCTTCCCTTCAATACCCAGTACAGGTATCTCCTTTTTCCTCCCCCATCGACCCGGCCCCCGAAAACCGTCACCTTGCCTTCCCCGAGGAACGCTGAGAATTGACCGGTGCTTCCACTACGTGGCGGAGGAAGTGATTTCTGCGACTCCCCGTCAAAAGAAGAGATGTTGTACCGAGTATCAACCCGGATCAACTTTGCCCCCACCTGGCTCGCGGTCAGAACCAGGTCGACGTTTGCCTCCGCATAGCCGCCGAGACTGCTTTGGGTGACTCCGCTGCTCATCGTCGTCGTTGAGAAGGGAGCCTCCCGACGGCTTGTGAATTCCATCGCCTTCCCAAGAACCATGGAATAGGAAAGATCGACAAGATGCACCACACCCTTTTCCCTGATGGACAGCAGTCTTTCCGCCAGCTCTTTCTCTCCCGCCTCTCCCTGAATATCCGCTGGACTGGGAATTCCCAGCCTGGTCACGGCGGCGGCCTCGACTTCAAAGACCCCCACATCGACCCGAGCAAGAGTCGGAATCTGCTTCCTTTCTTTCGCCTTCTGGATGGGAACACCCAACGTAACATCGAGAAGTTTCACCACCTCGATCGCCCGATCGACTCCCTCCCTCCCCACGACAAAGACAGAGTTCGTCTTTTCATCCGGCACGAATTTCACGGTTCGTACCAGTTGCTTCACGAGCTTGACAACATCGGAAGCCTGGCTGTGCCCCAGCTCCACTCTTTGAAACCTCTCTTCTGGCCTCTCGGCTCGACCAGCTTCCTTGCATTCGCCTCCCGTCGCGGCACAGAAACTCACAACGCCGATTACCACTGCACGTAAAACTATCTGCCGGATCATCATTCGTCTCCTTCGGTCAAAGCACTTTTGGATCAGGGATGGGTCCAAACAACGACCAATAGACGGCTTTCGGCGTCCGGTATTCCCATTTCTTGGAATTTTCGGGTCCTCCGACTCTCGTGTGGGTAAGTTCAATGAACCTGCAACGAAACGAAACATCTCGAGGGTTGAACACACGAGAATGGGGATGATCCGTGGAGTTGAGTATTGTCGCCGCCAGCAATAAACGAACAAAAGAGGTACCTTTTCCCATGACCAAAAAATACGACGCCATTGTCATTGGAACCGGCCAGGCCGGCCCCTCCCTTGCCGGTAGCCTTGCTGGCGCCGGAAAGAACGTCGCCATCATCGAACGCAAACGATTCGGCGGAACTTGCGTCAACAACGGATGCATTCCAACAAAAGCTCTCGTTGCAAGTGCACGAGCAGCGCATGTGGCCAGAACAGCCGAGGACTTCGGTGTCCTCCTCGACGGCGACGTCCGAGTAGACATGAAAAAGGTAAAGGCGAGAAAAGACGCTATCGTGCGCAATTCCACCACCGGGGTGGAAAAATGGCTGAAAGGAATGGACCGATGCACTGTCTATGAAGGACATGGGAAATTTGTAGGGCCCCGTACTGTTCAAGTCGGTGACGATGTACTCGAGGCCGAGCAGATCTTCATCAACGTTGGCGGCCGGGCGACGCGCCCCTCCATTCCCGGGCTTGATTCCGTCGACTATCTCACCAACGCGGAAATGATGGAGGTCGACGAAGTGCCCCAGCATCTGATCGTTCTGGGTGGCAGCTACATCGGCCTTGAATTTGCTCAGATGTTCCGTCGCTTCGGCAGCAAAGTCACCGTGATACAGCGAGGAGATCGAGTCCTTTCCCGGGAAGACGAGGATGTCTCGAATGCAGTTCAGCAAATTCTCGAAGGCGAGGGCATTGAAGTACTCACCAGCACTTCGGATTATGTTGTTGAAAAACGCGATGACCAGATCGCCTTCAAGATGACTTGCGCAGGTGCTTCAAGAGAGATTCTCGGGTCTCACCTTTTCATCGGCGTGGGACGCACTCCCAACACGAGCGATCTTGGTCTCTCTGCAGCCGGCATCGAAATCGACGCGAAGGGATTTGTCAAAGTTGATGATCAGCTCCGCACCAGCGTCGAAGGAGTCTGGGCTCTGGGGGACTGCAACGGCCAGGGAGCCTTCACTCACACGTCCTATAACGATTACGAAATCGTCGCCGCCAACTTACTTCACAACGACCCAAGGCGGGTGAGTGACCGGATCACAACCTATGGAGTCTTCATCGATCCGCCCCTTGGACGGGCTGGCATGACCGAAAGAGAGGTCCGCAAATCGGGGCGTCCCGCACTCATGGCTACCCGGCCCATGAAACGGGTAGGGCGAGCCGTTGAAAAAGGAGAGACCCAAGGCTTCATGAAGATTCTCGTTGATGCCGAATCCAAGAAAATTCTTGGAGCCTCCCTCCTCGGCATCGAGGGAGACGAAGCGATCCACTCCATTCTCGACGTGATGTACGCCAAGGCACCATACACGGTGATTCAGAGAGCCATGCACATTCATCCTACGGTCTCAGAGCTGATCCCAACATTGCTTGGCGACCTCAAGCCTCTGAAATGAAGACGAGCACCTTCTCCCCAAAACAATGTGTCTGCGCTATCCTTAAACTGTCCGTAGTCTATTTTGAAAACCCCTTCGCCAAAGGAAGATCGATGAGGAAACAAAAAAGAGCCCTTCCCTTCCTATGCATCCTGCTCCTGACAGGATGCACATCTCTGGAAAGCAAATCCCACCTCGATGCTACCGCCGACACGAGTCCAATCCATCCGGAGAAAACCACGACCGCGAAGCATGAGCCTGGCGTCCGAAGCGACGAGGATCAGATTCGCAAGTCCCTGACAAAGATGGATCACTACGACGACCGGACAATTCCCGAGGCCAAGATGAAGGGGCTCATCGACGATGGACTTTACGATCCCGAGAACGAACACTCCCTCAATGTCGGTGATGAAGCGCCCGACTTCGCACTGATGCCATTGCGGTTTTATGACTTCCGACTGGCACCGGGATCCATCAACAAAGAGAACGCAGGAACTCTCTTCGAACCGGTGAAGCTCAGTTCCTTTCGCGGCAACAAATCCGTCGTGTTGATTTTCGGAAGCTACACGTGACCTCCCTTCCGGGACCAGGCTGGTTCCCTCGAAGAAATGGCCAAGACTTACGAAAATGAAGCTCAGTTCCTCATTGTTTACATCAAAGAAGCTCATCCCTCGGATGACTGGGCAAGCAGGGTCAATTCCAAGATCTCCTACATCAAGGATCCAACCTCCTACTTTGAGCGAGCCCAGGTCGCCAACACATGCATGGCACAGCTCGAAATCAATCTTCCGTGTCTCGTTGACAACATGGAAAATCAGACGGCCCGGGCCTACCGTGCCTGGCCTGATCGCCTCTTCGTCGTAGACAAAGACGGTAAACTTTCATACGTGGGGAAGCCCGGCCCCTTCGGCTTCCTTCCACGGGAAATGGAAGAGGTCCTGAAGAACGAAGTTGGGTCGCCCTGACTTGATTCTTGAATCATGCGGGGGTTCAGGATGAAAAAAGCGCCTCGGGTGAATCACCACTCGAGGCGCTTCTCTTACTGACTGAATCGTGGATGGATGAACGCTAGAGATCCCACTGATCTCTAGACCTTGGTCATCTTCCCATTCTTGAAGGCAACCTTGCACCCGTCGCACTTGCCATTGGTCACGATGCCAACCGCACAATCTTCACAATTCGCGGATGCCTTGATGGCCATTTCGAGCATTTCTGCTGCCTTCAAAGCATGTGCGTGATGTTTCTCGCTCTTGAACGCGAGGTTGCCCACGAACTGAACTTTGCAACCTTCACATTTTCCATTGCTCTTGGCTGCCTCTTTGCAGCCGCCACACTTCATATGATCGGCGGGAATCGCATGGCCAAGAGCCAACGCCTGAGCGACCGGCGAGCGATAGGCCTTTCCCTTCGCGAAATGGACCTTACATCCATGACAGGAGGAGTTCTTTGCCAACGCCTTTTCACATCCGCCGCATTCGATTTTCTTGCCTTCGACCTTCTTGCCGGCAAGAGCCTTGTGCAGTTTGGCTGATTTGATCTGTTGACCGGCGAAATAGGCGGTTCCACAGCAAGCGCCGTTTTCCGCCTTTGCCTTCATGCAGCAATCCCCCGCTTCCGCAGAAGTGCTAAAACCAAAAACCAGCGTAAGTGCCATCCCAACAAAAAGTAGTGTTCTCATCGTGCCTGATCCTTCCTTCATGAAATTGCGGGGCTAGAGACAGTACGCCTCCGAGCCCAAAATGACGGGTCTAGAATCGGCTAAGTGTGAAAAAAACTGCACTCGGGATGCGCCGGGTGACAGAGCGACTCCCTCATCACTCTCTCGCCCATAGGCCAGGAGATCATAGCGAGGATCGATGACCAGAGATGGCCCGGCACTCCCTGGTACCTCGATCGAAACTTGTCATCGTCGATGAATCCCGGGCTCGATGGAATCAGGCCCCTCCACCATCACTGATCCGACCCCACAGTAAGCCCCGCCGATTCCGGGAGTCGGGCAAGAACCCCCCAACCTCCAAAGCTCTCTGTAACCGCAAACAAGAGTTCGTTTGAACCAGAACGCAAAGGAAGATGAAGCCGGTCAAAATGACCGATCGTCCCGAGAAATCGGTAGTCGCGGGACCGATAAGAATTATCCCCCGAGTAGATCAACCGATCATTGAGGAATACCCGGACCTTATCACTGTATCCAAAGACAAGCTCCTGGATCTTTTCCGTTTCAGCCGAAAGGACGACTCGAGCAAAGACCGTGTCCCGACCGTCAACAAGCCCCTGAATCCGGGACAGATTGAAGAGTCCGGTCGCTTCGGAGGTAAGTGGTGTCCAGCCACGGCTCGGCTTGTCATCGGAATCAAGCATCGTCTTCCCCGCTAACATCGACTCCGAAAAGGCCCGGGACACTTGAACGCGCTGCACCGTTTCAGAGCCCGGGGACGGGAACTTCTTCGCCTTCCCTCTCAGTTCCGGTTTTTCTACCAGCTGATACTTGAAGTTGGAAAAGTGAGCTGATGCGAACCCACCCCCAACACTGAGTCCGATTTTTCCAGGGCGCGGCTTTCTCTTCAGCTCATGAATAACCACGGCAGGCGCGACGGAATCGTTGATGAACGCCTCAGCTCTCGATCCTGAAACAACGATTCGCACAGCCATCCATTGATTGCTGGTGTAATCGACAGGAGCGCCGTAGCCATCTCCATGATACAGCTGCCAGGAAGCCACTCCGTTGAAAACCGGAGTGTACTGATTTGCGTCCGGCATTCCTGATTGGTGAGGGCGAAGATAGAAATGTTCATAGTTTGCGCCATCTTCGACTCGAAAAACCGCGCCCACAAATCCACGGGCTCCGGTAAACGCAATATCGAACTCGATGATGCCATCAAGAAATTCTACATCCTCGATCAAGACCGACCCGGCCTGCAGGTGAATCGCAGGACGGCCCAGATGCTCCTCGATCTGGAAACGACCGCCCTCCATTTGCCATCGAGGGGAATCGAAGGGAATGATCCCTACCGCCTCCGAGGCGTTTGCCCCGCTTGCAGTCAGCAAAAAAAGAGTGATTCCACAGAGAATCCGAAAACAGGAGAAGCGATCAGCGTTCATGGATATCCTCATTAAAGGTGACGAAGGGCCTGAAGAATAATACGGCTCAGGTGTGGGTGGGTTAGCCCCGAGATGTCGGGAAGGAATTATTTTGCTCAAAGGAGCTAAAGCTCGAGCGAACCACCCGGGTTAGCAACGGCCATACGAAGCAAGAGGACACAAAAAGAGAGGTTTTCCCTCCTCCTCCTCTCCCCTCGTCGCCGATAGGTACGAGGTATAGAATAGCCACGGAGCCCGATCGGACATGCCCAGGAAGTCGATATCTTACGAACAGATGGACGGCTTTGGATCACCCTCCGTGCAAGGCTCCTCCGGGAGCGGCATCTTCTCAACCCTTCTCGCAGATGCCTCCTCGTGGTGCCACGGAAGGACCTGGTGGTTTCGCCTTCCCCTCTGGGCCTATCTCACCTACGTTTTCTTCTCACACTCTTTTGCCTCCGGAGAGTATGAGAGCATATTTGGAGGCATCAACCTGGGCATCCATGAACTTGGACACGGTCTGTTTCGTCCCGGCGGCGAGTTCCTCATGTACGCCGGAGGAACAATCGCCCAGTGCCTGGCCCCCATCATCGCCGGATTCATGTTCCTGAAACAGAGAGACTATTTCGGACTCACAGTTTCCTGGTGCTGGCTGGCAACCAACTTCTGGAACATCTCCTCCTATGCCGGCGATGCCCGAGCTCTCCGCTTGACCCTTGTCGCTCCAGGGACCGGGGTGATCCCCCCGGGAGAAGGGGCCTCGATGCACGACTGGCGGTACATGCTGGGCCAGCTCGGGATTCTACCCTGGGACAAAACCATCGCGGGCTTCTTCGAATGGGCAGCGGCCGGGATGATGGTTTTCGCTCTCTCGCTGGGAGCCTGGCTCATGTGGAATATGGCCACGTCCCCCAAGAAATGACCACCAGCGAAGTCCCTTCATCCCCACCCCTCCTCGGCTCCCTACCGATATCTTCCCAACGGCTGTTCCAGCTTGCGGTTTCGCCAGAACCCGACTAGACTGGTCTCACTCAATGTAGGCCCAATTCAACGATCAAAGCCCTCGTAAGTCGATAGGGAGAGCGCCGGATGAACGAAGAGTCCCAGAACAAAATCTCCAAGCCCGTTGATTCGTCCGGTTCAACGATGGTCATCAAGGCAGATTGGATACCGTCCTTTAAACTGCCCAGCAGCGAGGCGCCTCAACTTCAAGTCGAGGTGGTTGGCGGCCCGATGGATGGATCGCGACGAAGAATTAACAAACGAATCATCACCATCGGTCGAGCCAAAGACACCGATTTTGCCCTTCCCCTCGACCTCATGGTCTCCAATCGACACGCGTCCATCACCCGAGAGGGAGAGCAATACTGGCTGGAAGACCTCAAAAGCAGTAACGGCACTTACCTCAGTGACAAACAGATTCACGGACGTGTCCTGATCGGACCCGGCACCATCTTTCTCGTGGGTCAAACCTACGTGGAATTCATGCCTCAATAAGAAGCCGAAGAGACCAGGCCCGTACGAACTACCCATCAACAGGATCTACAGAATGAATCTACCACGATTGTCCAAGGCGACCTTCGAGGTTATTGCCGCGGCGGGAAAGCTCAGCAATGAGTCCGGACATCACTTCTTGGGAGTCGAGCACCTCTTCGTGGAACTCGCTCGAGATCCATCCAGCACCCTGGCGAAGACCCTCTCCAAATACACGATCGATCAGGCGATTATCAGCTCCATGCTCCCTGCCAAAGTTGACGAACAGGGAACAAGGGCCTGGGGTGAAGAGCTCATCTACACCCCTCGCTCTCACAAAGTTCTTCAACTGGCCGGGAAAATCGCCGGGCAAAAAGATCAGGGGAACGTGGAGCCACGCCACGTGGTTGAGGCCATTTTTCGGGAAGGTCGAAGCGTACCCCTGCGCGTCCTTCGGGCCAAAGGTGTGGACCCGGTCGGCATTCAGGTCGAGCTCGATGACACTCCCGAGCCAACGGAAAACCCGACCCCGTACCTCGATCGATTCGGTCGAGACATCACCGCCCTTGCTCGATCAGGTTCCCTCACTCCGGTCATCGGGAGGAAAAAAGAGATCAATCTCCTCTCCCAGGTCCTCCTCCGGAAGAACAAGAACAATCCGGTCCTGACCGGCGATGCGGGAGTCGGCAAGACCGCGGTGGTAGAAGGATTCGCCCAGTCTCTGGTTGACCCGGCGTGCCCCGAGCCTCTCCGAAAATGTCGAATTGTCGAGTTATCGATCACCAGCATCGTGGCCGGAACGAAGTTTCGGGGAGAATTCGAAGAACGAATGGTGAACATCAAGGACGAAGCAAGCAGCGACCCCAACATCATCTTGTTCCTGGATGAACTTCACACCATCGTCGGAGCGGGCTCCACCGGCACCGATTCCCTTGATGTCTCCAACATCCTGAAGCCGGAACTGGCAAGAGGAACCCTCCGCTGCATCGGCGCAACAACCATCAGTGAGTACCGCAAGACGATCGAGCGGGATGCCGCCCTGGATCGCCGCTTCGAGAAGATCCTGGTCGAGGAACCAAATCGAGCGGATGCACTACAAATCCTCCAGGGAGTCTCGACGTCGCTGGAGGTTCATCATCAGGTCAAGATCAATCCGGATGCCATCGAAGCGGCTCTGGATCTGACCGTCCGCCACCTCCCGGATCGCCGTCTTCCCGACAAGGCAATCGATGCGCTGGATCAGTCCTGCGCACGGCGAAGGCTCCAGACACTGTGCTCTCCTGAATCCGATACCGAATGCTCCACGAATCCTCTGCCCATCGAGGCAAAAGATGTTACTCGCACCGTTTCCCAGTGGACCGGCATTCCTCTCGAGCGATTGACAAGCGACGCCAAAGACGCCCTGCTGAACGTTGAGGCCGAGCTGCAAAAGCTTGTGGTCGGTCAGGACGAGGCTGTATCGGCGGTATCCAGAGCGATCGTCACCGCTCGCGCCGGTCTTGCCGCCCCCAATCGACCCATCGGGGTGTTTCTCTTCATGGGCCCGACGGGGGTAGGCAAGACAGAACTGGCGCGGAGTCTGGCCAAGGTGCTTTTTTCCGACGAAAAACGACTGGTACGGTTCGACTGCTCCGAGTTCTCCGAACCTCACGGAATTGCCAAGCTGATCGGGGCGCCCCCCGGATACGTGGGGTATGAGGAAGAAGGACTGCTGATCAGCGCCCTTCGCACTCATCCTCACTCGATCGTTCTGTTTGACGAGATCGAGAAGGCTCATCCCCAGCTCTTCGATCTCTTTCTTCAGATCTTCGACGAGGGCCGTCTTTCAGGATCTCACGGTCATACCGCCGATTTCACCCAGTCAATGATCATCATGACGTCGAACCTGACGCCTCGACCCGGCGTCAAAAAAACCTCCCTCGGATTCCGCACTGGCCCCGAAGAAGAAGCAGTGCCGGTGGTTGAGTTCGAACCAAGGGAAGCTTTGATGGGTTACTTCCGTCCTGAACTCGTGAATCGAATCGACCAGATTCTTGTGTTCGAGCAACTCGGCGAGGAATCTCTCAACAAGATCGTCGATCACTTTCTCGAGGAAATCAAAACCCAGCTCGAGGCCAGGTCGATCGAAATCAGACTGGATAAGAAGGTTTACTCCTACCTCATCTCCATGGCCGAAAGCCATCTGTACGGCGCTCGCGAACTCCGCCGGGTTGTGGACGCGACGATTCGTCAACCTCTTGCAGACAAGATCCTTCGCGAAGACATCGAGTCCGCAACCATCCGAGTAACGGTGCGAAAGACCGGATTGAATTTCATCGTCAAGTAGGCAATATTATCGACATTTGATGGCAGCTCGGTGGGTCTACTTCCCGCCGACCACGTCCCTTGCCTTTTGCAATGAATCTTTGTCGGCCCTTCCCAGGCGTTCAAGGTGTTGAACAATCGTCTTTGCCATGTGGCGCGCGAGAAGCTCCCGTCCGAGCGGTGTGAGATGACAGTGATCGGTGTAAGTGATCCCGGGTTCCTCTTGAAATACCGACGTAGCATCGTTCAAGCCCACGCCAGGCCAGGCCAATGCCAGCTCCTGATACTTGCCTCGAAACGCATCAAAACAATCCTTGTAGTACTGACTGCGTCCAGGCATTCGCCCCTCGTAGTGGGCCGCCGATTCACGCTCATAGGGAGCCAACGTCTTTTTGTCAGGAAACAACGCCATTGGCTGCAAGAAGGCCATGAAAGTTGCTTTCCGCCCCTCGCAAGCCACCGCGAGATGCTCCAACGCTCTCCCATAGGCCGTTGCAACTTCACTCGGATCGGGTGGATCGAAATCGGCAACCGTAGCCGGTGTTCGCTCCCGAAGATAACGAACGATCTTGAGTCGCGACAAACGGTAGCCGAACCACTCAGAAAGCCCCTTCCCCAGGGTCGGCTTTGGTGACGCGTAGCGACGGCTGGAATCATAGCGAGCCGGAGCGCCCGGCTCCCTGGTTCGGATGGCGGCGTAGGGTTCATTGGTCCCGCTCAAACTCACCACGAGATCGGATTCGAGCTCATGATGACGAGTTGAGTACAGGAGGGCTTCTTGCCAGCAAACATAGGAAGGCGCACCTGCGTTCAACACCTCGATCTTGCGATCAAAAAGTCGTTCGCAATCCTTCCCCTCTTCCGCTAGATACTTCTCCAGGAGTGGAGCGAGAGTGTCAGCGTTGGTTCTCGCCGTGAAGCCCCAAGCCACAGAGCCACCAAGGAGCAAGACCCGAAAGGTATTTTCTTCCGGAACCTCCTGGATGGGGCCGTTTCGCAGACCAAACCGATTCGTCTCCGTGACCTCACTCTTGACATCAGGCGCGATCCGATACATGAGGTAAGGATCCGGAGCCGTTCGCACGCTTTGATCAAAGCCCTGCATCTGAGCCAGAACTTCAGGAGGTGCTTGCGGAAGCTCCTTCAAAACGTGAAGCCCGATGGATCCGATTCCTTCCAGAACACCAATCGTCAAACCAGCGGCGATCAGCACCGCAAGCAACCGAAACAGCCATGTCTTTCGCGACGTTTGCATATCCAGAAACCTTGTCCTACTTGATTTGAGGGTGCCGCCTCGTGCTCAAGATGCAAACCCTGGCATCCTCAAAGCTCTTCGCCGCACTGCTTGCAATACCGGGCATCCGGGTCGTGCCTTCCTCTTCCACATCCTTTGCACTCGTGCAATGGAACGCCTTTGCGGGCGCTGTGCCGGGCAATTTCCGCCGATACAATTCCCGTGGGGACAGCGATAATCGCGTAGCCGATCACCATCAGCACCGACGAAAACGCCTGACCAAGCGGGGTTTCTGGACTGAGATCTCCGTAGCCCACCGTCGTGAGAGTAACAATCGCCCAGTAAATACTCTTGGGGATGCTCGTAAACGCCGAGTCTTCCTGGCTCCCCTCGATGATGTACATGAGGGTTCCCATGATGACGGTAGTGGTGATCACGAAGAAGAAAAAGACGGTTATCTTCTCCCGACTCGCCCTCATCGCGCTGAGAAGCTCATTGGAACCGGACACGTAGCGCGAAAGCTTGAGAATGCGAAACACCCGCAAGAGCCGAAGGGTTCGAATCACGAGAAGAGAACCCGCACCGACGTGGAACAGCCCCAGGTACTCAGGAACGATGGAGATCAGGTCAATGATCCCAAAGAAGCTCCTCATGTAGCGAAAACGATGCTCGGCGACCCAGATCCGGGCCGCATACTCGATGGTGAATAGGATGGTAAAGCCCCACTCGAGCAAATCAAGAATGGTCCCGTATCGAACCTGGAAGTCGTTGACACTTTCAAGCAATACCCCCACAACACTGATCAGGATGGCGTAGAGGAGGACGACGTCGAAGAACCTCCCTCGCGGAGTGTCGACGCCGAAGATGATGACTCTCAGTCGTTTTCGAATACCTGGTTGATCGCCCATCCTTGCATTGGAACGAAAAACGCCTCCATGAGCAACCCATACTCTTGACTCGCCCGCTCCTATTCCATGCCTTGAAACTGCTCAAAGCTCTGCCCGCTCAAGAAGAAGACAAGCGAGCCGATGAAGAGTGCGAGATTACCAGCGATTGCAACCAGAAGAATGGTCCAGCCGACTTTGCGTCGACGATGGAACTGGTAGGCGAGATTCAAACCTGCGGGAATGGCCAGTGGTAGGTTGTGCAATCCAAGGGCGATCAAAGAAAGACCAAGCCAGGCGTTAAGGGCAATCAGACGCCCTCTATATCGAGACTCATCCTGCACATATTTCCCCACCCCCAGCGCCAGCCACCAGGAGGGAATCGCCAGGGCCAAACCCATCCCATAGAGGAAGAAAAGGTTCGTCTCAAGCGTCCCGAGAGCCACTTTCAGAGTGACCGCCAGGAGATGGCCAAACGACATGACACCGATCATGATCCCGAAGAAGAGATTCATCCCCCAGAGGATGTCCATCCTTCTAGATTCGCGACGAAACCGATTCCGAAGCCCTCCCACCACGAGAACGGACGTGAGCATCGCCACGAAAAGCCATCGACTTTCATTCAAGATCTGCTCAATGAATGTTTCCATCACCGACCATCTCCAGGACTTGAACAATGCGGGCTAGCAGTCCCCATACTTACGGAAGAATCGCGTTCTAGGGTCGGATTTTTGTCGGATCCCTCGAGAGGGAGGCCTCCACCCACACACCAGGATGAAAAATCCAGATCCAGCTGGCCTACCAAACAATTGTTTGATACTATTGTTTCAAACACATGTTTACTCCTCAGGAGCTTTCACCTTGAAAGACCAGACACAACTGCGTGTTGTCCAGGCAGCAGGGCCAATCTTTGCTGACAAAGGCTTTGATCGCGCAACCATTCGGGAGATATGCACCGCGGCCGAGGCCAACCTCGCCAGCGTCAACTATCATTTCGGCGACAAGGAAACCCTTTACCTTGAAGCCGTAAGGCACGCTCATGCCCTCAAAATGGAGCAAGTTCCCCTCTCCCAATGGCCCTCCAACACTCCTCCTGAGGAGCAGCTCCGGTTCTTCATCCGGGCCATGCTCTCACGCATGCTCGGAACCGACGAGCTCGACTGGGGAACCCGGCTTCTCATGCGAGAAATGATCGAACCCACGATCGCGTGCAAGTCCATCGTTGAGGACTTCATCCGCCCCCAACTTCAGCTTCTTCTCTCGATTTTGGATGAGATGGTCCCCCAGAATATTTCCTTTCATCGAAAACACCAGATGGCCTTCAGCATCGTTGGCCAGTGCTTGCACTATCGAGTCGCGAGAGAGTTCGTGAACCTATTGATTCCAGAAAAAGAACGGGCCGAACACTTCGACCGGAATCATCTGGTCGACCACATTACCGAGTTCTCCCTTGCCGCGATCAAAAACCTGCCCATCCCTGACTCATCGGAAAAGAAGACATCATGAACCGCTCCAGTCCATTCATGAAGGAAACAGTAAGAATTGTTTTTCCCCTGGCGATTCTCGCCGTTGGTGTCCTCGGATTCATGACCTTCGGTAAACCGGCAACTCCGGCAACCAATGTCGCAACGACCCAGAAGGCTCCACTCGTCCTGACCCAGGAAGTCCAGCTCGCCAGCGAGGGATTCACCCTTGAAGTGGAAGGCGTCGCCACGACGTACCGGGAGATTCGACTCTCCGCCGAGGTCTCCGGGCGCATCGTCGAAAAGGGGAAGAATAGTCGTGCTGGAAGCTACGTACGTGCAGGTGACCTCCTCTTTCGCATCGATGAGACCGATTACCTCCTCGACGTCGAGCGACTGACCACTCAACTCCGTCAAGCAGACGAAGATCTCGCCGCGGTCGATATCGATCTCTCCAGCACACGATCGTTGATCCTCCTCGCCCAGGAGGACGTTGATATCAAGAAGAGGGAACTGAAGAGGCGTCTGGATCTTCAGGAAAGAAGCGCGGGAAGTCACAGCGCTCTGGACGAAGCAAGAACGTTCGAACTCTCCGCCAGGAACCTTCTTCTTGGTCATCGCAACCAGATTGCTTCCCTTGAGCAACGCAAACGAACTCTCTCCGCCGCACGCGATCTCGTTTTGAACCACAAAAAAACGGCGGAGGTGAACGCGGAAAGAACCAGAGTATCTTCACCGATCAACGGTCTGGTCATTCTCGATTCCGTCGAGGAAAACGACTACGTCAAGGTCGGCGATCTGCTGATCCACTTGAACGATACGGGGAAGATGGAGGTAAAATGCAACCTTCGCCTTGAGGAACTCTTCTGGATCTGGGATCAAGCCCACGTTCTTACCGCTCCCTCCGACATGGCCCGAAATCGCCTCGAAATCCCCGAAACAAAGGTCCAGGTTGCCTTCACCAGAAATGGCCAGGAGTCCATCTGGGAGGGAGTTCTCTCCCGGTACGAAGGAACCGGAGTTGACCAGGAAACACGAACGGTTCCCTGTCGAGTGCGGGTCGATGAACCAACCCAAATTCGAAATGAAGGCGAGCAGGCGCCCGGTCGAAAGGCTTCCCTCCCCACTCTCTTCAGCGGAATGTACGTAAAGATACGCATCCCGATCAATCCCGAGGAGCCCCTGCTTCAAGTCCCTGACCTGGCTGTTCGCCCCGGAAATGAAGTGTGGACGGTCAAGAATGGAAGCCTCAAGATTCAAAAAATCGCCATCGCCCGAGTCGAGGGAAGCCGGGTTCTGGCCCATCCAACCTCCTCCGGCCTCTCCCCCGGCGATCGCCTGGTGACATCCCCACTCAGCGCCGCGTATGACGGAATGGCCGTTGAGGAGGACACCCCATGAAGTCCGTCATTCAGTGGGCAATCAACCAGACGCCGGCCATGAACACGATCATGCTGGCCCTTCTCGCACTCGGAATTCTCTGCGGTACCTTCCTTCATCGAGAGGAATTCCCCCGCTTCGATCTCGAGATCATCCTGATTTCCGTTCCCTATCCGGGCGCGAGCCCCGATGAAGTCGAGCGGGGTGTTTGCCAGAAGATCGAGGAGGCCGTTCGCTCCATCGACGGAATCAAAAAGATCACCTCCGTGGCGTCAGAGGGATCGGGAAGCGTAATCGTCGAAATAAAGAGCGATGCTCCCGACGTACAAAGGATCCTGAGCGAGGTCGAATCCGAGGTCAATCGAATTCCAAGCTTTCCCGAATTGATCGAAGAGCCGGAGATCAAGCAACTGACCTTCCGAAATCCTGCCATCACGGTGGGAGTTGTTGCGGTCAGCAATGAAGCCCACGACAGCGAGATCACCCTTCGCGACCTTACCGAAAAGGTCAGGGAAGACCTCCTGGCGATCCCTCAGATCTCGGTGGCTAATATTCAGGCCGCACAGGATTACCAGATCGATGTGGAGATCTCCGAGACAACCCTCCGAGAGTACGGATTGACTCTCACGGATGTTGCCGATCGTCTACGGCTCCAGAACCTCGAGCTTCCCGGAGGCCAGCTCAAGAGTTCGTCCCAGGAGTTTCTCCTTCGCGGAAAGAACAAACGAGTTCTAGGGACCGAGATCAGAGAGATTCCCCTGATCACAAAACCCCACGGAGTCGTCCTCACCGTGGGAGACCTGGGAGAAGTTCGGGACGGTTTCATCGATACGACTTCAATCAGTCGGATCAACGGCAATCCAGGCCTCGCCATTTCCGTTTCAGCAGCAGCACGAGAAGATCTGATCGCAATGGCCGACGCGGTTCGGGACTACGTAGCCGAGAAGGAACTTCCTCACGGTTATGAATTTTCCCTCTGGGGCGACTCATCCATCGACGTCCGAGAACGCCTTGAACTCCTCAAGCGAAATGGACTCCAGGGGTTGCTCCTGGTCTTCCTTGTCCTCGCCGTTTTTCTCGAGTTACGTCTCGCCTTCTGGGTCGCCCTCGGCATTCCGATCGCAATCCTCGGAGCCTGTGTCGTTCTCTGGCAATTCGACCAGACCTTGAACATGCTTTCGATGTTTGCGTTCCTGATCGCGCTTGGAATCGTGGTGGACGACGCCATCGTCATCGGCGAAAACATTTATGCCCATCGAGAAAAAGGAAAGCCATTCATGAAGGCGGCGATCGATGGCACCGTGGAGGTCGTTCCTTCGGTAGCGACATCCATCGCCACGACGATTCTCGCCTTCATGCCCATGTTTTTTGTTACCGGTGTCATGGGAAAATTCCTGGCCATCATCCCCCTTGCGGTGATCGCCATGCTCGTCATTTCCCTTCTTGAGGCCACACTCATTCTTCCCTGTCATCTCGCCCACGATCCCGGCAGCTCTCGCCCCACTTTGCTTTCCCGAAGCAGAGCCCTCAGGAGGCAGAGCTCAGCAGTTCTGACACGTTGGGTCATTGCCCCTCCCGTCATCACCATCGCATTTCTTTTCGAAACGTTTGTCTATCCTTTTCGCCGCGCCGGGGCCGCGGTGGGGTTCGTTAATCGCAGCTTCAGCAGGGTCCTTCACGGATTCATCGAGAAGGTGTATGTCCCGGCCCTTGATTTCTCGATTCGGCGCCCCGGCGTGGTCATCAGCATCATTGCATCCACTCTGCTCATCTCATTTTCCCTTGTCCGCAACGGTACCGTACCCTGGGTTATCTTCCCCAAGATGGATGCCAGGAGCATTCAGGCTCAGATCATCTATCCGAACGGAACACCCAGCCAGGTCACCGATGCGGCAACTCGTCGAATCGAAGACGCAGCGCGACGGATTCACGAGCAACACAAAGAAAAGGGGGAGCCATTGATCAGGCTCTCCCACCGCCTGGTTGGCCTTGTCGAGAACCAGGCACCGGGACGAGCGAAGGACCAGACGAGCGGCAGCCACGCCGGTGCGGTGAACATAGAACTCCTCGACAACAAGGATCGAGAGACCCCGAGCAAGAAAATCGTTGATCTCTGGCGAACGGAGTCTGGTGAGTTTCCTGGGGCCGAGACACTCACGTTCAAGAGCGTCAAGCACGGTCCGGGGGGAACTCCCATCGAATTCAAACTACTCGGCCCTGCCGAGAAGATGGACGACCTTGAAGCAGTCGTCGAGGAGTGCAAGGAGAAACTTCGTCGTTACCCGGGGACCTTTGACATCTCGGACGATTCAAGCCCGGGTAAGTGGGAGATGCAAATCACCGTGAAGGACGAATCCCGAACCCTTGGGGTTCCCCTTCAAAAAGTAGCAGGAACCGTTCGCGCGGCTTACTATGGCGAGGAAGTGATGCGCCTGCAGCGCGGCCGCCACGAGGTGAAGCTCATGGTTCGCTATCCCGAGAACGAAAGGCATTCCCTCTCCGACTTCAGCGAGATTCATGTGGATGCGGGCGATGGAACGAAGCGCCCGGTGACCGAGCTCGCCAACATCGACCTGAATCGAGGCTATTCCGAAATCAACAGGATCGATCAGAGCCGCTCCATCACCATTCGGGGAGACGTCGACGAAACGGTCGCCAACGCAGCGAACATCGTCACCGATCTTCAGGAAAACTTCATGCCTGCCTTACTGGCCAAGCACCCGGGAATCAAAGTGCGCTGGGAAGGCCAGCAGGAACAAACCTCCGAGTCCATGCAGAGCCTCTTGATCGGACTTGCCATCGCGCTGATCGCGATGTACGTCCTGCTCACCCTCGAATTCACCTCCTATCTCCAGCCTGCGTTGATCATGGCGGTGATCCCCTGCGGAGCAATCGGCGCTCTCTGGGGTCATGCCTTCATGGGGCTCCCCTTCACTCTCTTCAGCATGCTCGGGCTCGTTGCTCTTACCGGCGTCGTCATCAACGACTCCATCGTCCTCGTCGACTTCATCAACGCCCGTGTGAGAAAAGGGACCCCTCTCAAACAGGCTCTCCTGGAAAGCGGTCGGCGCCGTTTTCGGCCGGTTATCCTGACCTCGCTCACGACGATTGCCGGACTCCTACCCATTCTGACCGAGCAATCCCTGCAGGCCCAGTTCTTGATCCCGATGGCGAACAGCCTCTGCTTTGGACTCCTTTTTTCCACCCTGATCGTCTTGCTCCTCGTCCCTGCACTTTACTCGGTCTACTCGAAAGTTGTAGACGTTCGACCCCAGTTCATCAGAGATCAGAAGCCTCAGGATCCACTTCAGGCAAGAAAGCATGAACATCTGGTCAAGGCCGCACCTCGAGGGTAATGGCGTTGGACACGCTGTATTGAAACGAGTTCGTCGCACTCCCATCCCTGATGATGCATTGAAACAGGAATACTTTCGGCCCTGGAAAGCCGTTTGACTTGCTAAGCGACCAAGGAACCGTCGCTGGCCCTTGTCGCTCATTCACACCAAAACAGGCAGCATCACTCACATCATTACCGCGAACACAAATGACCGGCTGCACCTGAGCCATGGGATCGAACGGAGTCGCCGAAACGGTAAGGCCGAGGGATTGACCTCCGACAACCAATTCCTGAATGACCCTGGGTTCGTTCCTGTAAACCCACAGAACATAACGACCATCTCCAGGAACTGGCGGTTCGTCCAGCCGAAGATCCACATCTTCTCCGGGCGAAACCATGACTCTCCGATCCGGGCCGCTTCCGGCCAGATCATTCACAAACAACACATCGGTCACGCCTCCACCATTCTCATTGACGTTGCCGGCAAAGGCCGAGGGAGTCGTATATTCAATTCTGAGCTCGGGCCTCGCAGAAACATCCGGGTTCTCACGAGAATCAAACCGTTTCGTGCTGCGCACCGATTCGTCGCTTCTTATCAGCCAACCGAAATTGGAACTCGAGTCATCCAACCATAGCTGTACATCCTCAACCAAACCCGGACCCGACCAGACGTAGGAACCGATCGCATCAACATCGGTGCTTCCGCTAGCAGCGGGCTCGAAATCGCCACCTGGTTGAACCCAAAAATCATCGGGAAAATGCCGGTGGAGCCAGGTGACATCGTCGATCGCCGAGTTCCCTCCTCTCCCCTCCTGGTTCAGGGCCAGAGAGGCACCCTCCCCCCAATCTGCTAGCGCCCGATGGAGTTGAACAACCTGGCTACCAACCAGGGTTCGACTTACATTGAGCTTCAGAGCAACACTCAGAATCTCGGAGCCTGGAGGAACGGACTGAGCAATATCAAATGCAATTGATCCTCTTCGAAGCCGGTTAAAGCCGGGAGACGTCAAACCGGAAAAGAAATGATTCCCCTTTCCATTACTCTTACCTCCGGTGGCTGTTTCGAGAAGCGTATTGTCCTTGGACGCTGAGACAATCACATCCTCACAGAGCGTCCGTCGGGAATACACATGAACCGTTCCGCTGCCCCTGTCGCCGGGTGAGCCCACGAAAATCAAGGCCCGGTCAACCGCAACCGCGTGTCCGAACTGACTGCTGTCAAGAATCTCGGTCGGCGCAAAATGATCCTCGATCCAACGCCGGCCGTTGAAACGATAAAGATAGGCCCTCCCACTCGAAAGACCGAGGCCATCATGCCCCTGAGCCCCCACACACGCGAGGTTTCCACTGAGTCCAACCGTTTGTCCGAACTGATCTCCGCCCGAGCCATCGCCTGCAGAAAGAATGGCCTCCTGATGCCATTCATTCGTGGAGACATCCCGGCGAAAAACATACGCCGCCCCTTCGTTTGAGGTGGAAACCGTCTCTCGACTTGATCCCACGATGACCTGATCCTGGTCGATATCGATTGAAAAACCGAACCGATCCCCATCCAGGCTATTGCTACCACATAGCCTGCTCTCTTCGACCCAGATCTGGCCTTGCGGATCATAAGAAAAGACATACGCCTGGCCCGGATCGGACACGGCAAAGGGAGCAGGTGCACCGGTAGCAACTCGATCACCGCTAACAGCAACAGAAACTCCAACTTCATCAAACGCTTCACCATCGCTGGCCAGCAACTTCTGATCAAGGTTCCATTGCATCTGGGAGCCATCGTAGCGAAAAACAAAGGCAGACCCGGAGTCCATGCCAAGATCGTCGTCCCTCTCCGCCCCCACGACAATGACCTCATCGACATCGACCGAAACTCCAAAACGATCATTCGCTCCACCGGTGGCGTCGAGTAGCTTTTGTTCTTCCGACCAGAGCCCGGTCATCGAATCACGGCGAAAGACATAGGCAGCGCCCGCGTCCTCCCCCATGCTATCGTGGAAAAGGGAACCGATCACGATCACGTCTCCCTTGACCCCCACACTGAACCCGAATCGATCACCAGCCATGCCGTCACCTGGTGTCAATTTCTGCTCAAAGGCCCAAAGATCCGATTCTGCATCTTTGCGATATACCGCCGCTGATCCTCGCTGCCCCGGGTCATCCTGAGAAATCCCGATCACCGCAACGTTTCCGTCCAATGAGATCGCATCCCCGAACCGTTGACCCGAGCCGGGAATCGAATCCGACAGTGTCTGATTTCGACACTGAGCAAGGGAGGAATCTGTGGCAAGGAACAGAACAGCGGTGAAAAGAAGGTGCTCCAGAACTAGCTTCTTCATGGTGTGCTCCTTGAAGATCGGCCCCTGAACATCAAGGCCTTGCTGTCGTTCGCCGGAAACTGAGATTCGCTGGCCGTATCAAGTGAGTGGTGGAGATTCACCCGAAACATCATCGAAAAATCTCCGTCACCCCCGAATTCTCTCCGATCGCCCAATGTGGTGCCCCTGAATCTCTGAAAAGACTCAAAACTCTCCATTCAAGGCAGCCACCCGGAAATGCCTCATCCTGGTTGCTCCACGCGCACTGAACCGTGCCCGGCGGCAGCTCTCACGCAAAGGAGACTTGGGGGCACGAATGGTTTATAGTGGCAACGCTTCAGTCAAATATCTCGCGTACCTGGTGAAAAGAAATCTGGAGGATCCGATGTACCTACCATCAGGAGAGCTTGGGGACATCGTTCATTTCATCGAGAGTTCTCCCCTCGGTCCATCCGACCAAGTCATGATTCTCCTCAGTGAGGAATGCCAATCCCGGATACCAGCTCTCATTGAAGCCCTCAACGCTCGCTCCATCGGGTTTTTCGGGGCAGTTTTCCCAGGACTCATCGAGGGGCGCAATCACCATCGCTCGGGAGCAATCGTTCAGGTGCTTCCGTTCGATCACCCACCCGAGCTCATTCACCTCGATCCGACCGACGAAACCTGGAGGGGATCCCCTCCCGATGTTCCAGAAACGTCTCCTTCCCCGGTAACGATTTGCGTTTTCGTTGACTGCCTCGCGCACAACATCTCCGGTCTTCTCAGCATGCTGTTCAATCGATATGCAAATTCGGTCCACTACTTCGGCGCCGGAGCAGGAAACGGTGAACTGAGAAAAGAGCCAAGCATCTTCACCAACGAGGGTGTCTTTCAAAATGCCGCAGTTGTCGCAGCGACATCTCTTGGAGCAGCTGTTCGAGTCAGGCACGGCTGGAAGAGAAGTACGGGTCCCTTTGTCGCCACTCGCACCCACAAAAATCGCATTCAGGAGCTCAACTGGGAAAAGGCAGGCCTGGTCTATCAGCGGATCTTGCAACGAGACATGGCTCCTCCGATCAGTCAGGACAACTTCTTTCACGCGACAAAAGAACATCCGTTCGGCATCGAAAAAGAAGGCCAGGAAGACGTCGTGCGTGATCCGATTCAGATCACGGATAATGGAGAACTCGTATGCCTTTCCGACGTCCCGGAGAATTCGGTTCTTCACGTCCTGCACGGTGACCATGACAGCCTGGTTAACGCTGCCGGCGAGGCGGTCGACGCCTGTGGAGCCGCCATCGCAACCAAACCAAACATTTGCCTCATTTCCGACTGTTACTCAAGAGCCCTGATGCTCGACAATGACTTCTCAAAAGAGCTCAATGTTGTTGCCGACCGCATCGAAAAGGCAGGCTACTCCTGTTCTCCTGAGGGAGTCCTTGCTCTTGGCGAGATCGCTTCCGACGGCGAACAACTCCCCGAGTTCTTCAACAAAACATTCGTGGTCGCCCTTCTTCATGAATAACTCTTCCTATCCCATCGCTCGAGATATTCAGCTTCTGTACGAACTATCCCTCTCTCTTGGAAGAACCCTTGAGCTTGACAGCTGCTGCAATGATTTCCTGAGTGTCCTTCTTGCCCGGAAGAACATCTCGTATGCGGCGGTATGGATTCAAGGTCATCTCCTTCTTGGTGGAGAGAGTCCAGATGAGGCCCGTCTCGTCTTTGCCCTTCCTCGTGCTCGCGCCTGTGAGACCTCACTCCCCGTCTCTCACCCGGCTCTTGGGCTGCATCAGGAGCAGTTCTACCGCCGCATATCCTGGGAAGATCCTCGGTATCAATCCCAGATTTGTGAACGTAGTCTGGAAAAGGGAACCCTGGCTGTTTTGAGGCTTGGAGACCTGGGCTGGCTCCGCTTGCTTTCACTCGACTCTTCTTCCCTCTCCGATCGGGAGCTACTGAAACTCCGAAACGTTGTCGAGAAGTTCACGACAACGATCCAGGCAGCCCTCCTCCACCAACGGATCGTCCACGAAATCAGTGAACGAAAGCGATCGGAAGAAGAACGGGCATACCTCGAACGCCAGGTTCAGCACGCACAAAAACTCGAAAGCCTCGGTGTTCTGGCCGGCGGCATCGCTCACGATTTCAACAATCTTCTTGTAGGCATCCTGGGTAATGCCGAAATTGCCCTATCCCTCTTGCCCGGGTCGATGCCCGCCGCTGAATCCATCCATTCCATCATCAACGCCTCTGAGAAAGCCGCCGGCCTCTGCCGTCAGATGCTTGCCTATTCTGGAAAAGCTAGCTATGTCGTCCGACCGATGGACCTCGGAGACATGCTGCTCGAAATCCTCGCTCTCATGAAGGTCGCCATCTCCAAGAAGATCACCATCCAGGATCGTCTTGAAACCGGTATCCCGCAAGTATCCGTCGATGCTACCCAGATGCACCAGGTCACGATGAACTTGATCACAAACGCCTCCGAGGCGATCGGCGACCGGGCAGGAACAATCACTCTCTCGACCGGCATGCTGGAGCTTTCCACCGAAGACCTCGCCCACCTTCAACCCGGCACCGACATCTCGGCCGGCACTTATGAATATTTCGAAATCTCGGACGATGGATGTGGAATGGACGGCGAGACCTGCTCGAAAATCTTCGACCCCTTCTATAGCACCAAGTTCACAGGGCGAGGTCTCGGCCTTGCCGCTGTGCTGGGCATCGTGAGGGGCCATGGAGGCGCGATTGGAGTTGAAAGTCGCCCTGAGGAAGGCACCACCATTCGCGTCTTCCTTCCCGTCAAGGACGGAAAGAGACCCACCGAGCAAGAACCGCTGGCAGTCGGGGTCACGGAGCCGTCCGAATCAAAAGCAACCATTCTCGTGGTTGATGATGAAGAAATCGTCCTCGGCGTGGCCAAGGCGATCCTCCAACGCGGGGGTTACGAAGTCCTTGGCGCACTCGGCGGAACCCAAGCTCTTGATTTTTTCCACCGAGACCAGAGTCGAATCAACCTTCTGATCGTGGATCTCACGATGCCGGATATTAGTGGCTATGACGTATTCACGAGGATTCGCGAAGTGCGCCAGGACATCCCCATTCTCCTGTGTAGCGGCTATGACGAACACGATACGATGCGAAAGTTCACCGGACACAACCTGACCGGATTCATTCACAAACCGTACTCAGCAAGACAGCTTCTCGACAAGACACGAGCTGCCCTGGACATGCAGGACGAGAACATTCGGGAAAGGCCCCAAAGCCTTGGAGACTGATGTGGATCCACTCGAGACAGGAAGACCCTTCGCTTGATCGTTCACGAAACAGATCGACTCATCCTTCGCCGAATCAGCCTCGATGACGCCGAATTCATCTTTGAACTTCTCAACGAACCCGCATGGTTACGCTTCATCGGAGATCGAGACATCCGAACCGTTGATGAGTCTCGAGACTACATTGAAAAACGAATGCTCGAGAGCTTTGCTCGACTCGGTTTCGGTGCCTACGTTGCAGTGAGCAAAGAGATGGAGGTCCCACTTGGGATCTGCAGCCTGGTAAAGAGAGATGCGCTGGAACACATCGACCTTGGCTTTGCGTTCCTTCAGCGCCACTGGGGACAAGGTTACGCGTTTGAAGCCTCATCCGCGTTGTTGGCACATGCGTCCCGTGAACTTGGACATCACCACCTTTGCGCCATCGTATCACCAGACAATCAGGCCTCGATCCGCCTTCTCGAAAAGCTCAAATTCAGCTTCAAAGAAAGGATCATCCTGGAAGGAGCAGAAGAGGAACTCCTGCTTTACGACTGGAATGGGACTTCGAGGTGAAGCATCAGTCGAGTACGGGAACGCCGAGAATACCGTTGGTCACACTAGCTGGAACACTTCCAGCCGAACCCGGGTCAAAAATCAGGCCCTGCACATAGAAGGTCGCAGGTCGAAGAATTCCCTGGGGCCTGGACACCACCGCGCCCGGCGCTGGCAAAGAGGGATGAGTTGGTATGCCCAGCTTCGAAAACCGTCCCGCGTTGTTCCAGATGAGGAGAGGTTGTTGGCCTGGCCCTGTAATCGGCATGGGCACCGCCGAGGTTCCGATCCCCCGGGGAAGCACTGTCGTCTGATCCTCCGTCGGATTTCCGATCCACACATATAGAGCGTAGGGAGCAGTCTCGACGAACGGGACAGACGGGGGTCTTCTCATTCTGAGTTCGAAGGGTCGAACCACGTTGAATTCGACAAGGCGATCCTCCCCCACTCCCGAGGTGCCATTCAGAAAAAGAACATCAACAATCGTCCCGACCCCTTCGTTCACCGAACCAGTTCGAGGGTCGTTTTCGGTGACGCAGGAGCACGCGTTCACCAGCAGGACATCGTGAACGCCGAGGTCGTAGGAGAAGTAATCAAAACCAACGATGGAGAAATTCCCACGTCCGAAAGTCGTTCGAGAGACAACATGGTTGCCGTCAAGATCTGTAACGACCGGAATCAGATTCCCACGAAGATCCGCATAGCTCCCGTCACCATTGGCTCCAGGAACCGTAGCTAGCCCCTGCACAAGACAGTCCTCGGGAGAAACCACCAGGGTCGACAGTCCAAGTGACTCCGACACCCAATCGATCTCTGCGATTCCAATCCCGTTGATGACTTCCTCGCCAGGATCGGAACTTCGGTCACCCTCGCACACGACGACGTTATGTCCGCTTCTCACAAAACTCTGGATGACGGGAGAAAGCCGTTCAAAGTTCTGTCGCAATGCCACGGGTGGGGGATCTTGAATAGACGCTCCGAATGTCTCAGGAATCAGTAGGCAGTCGATTCCCCGGAGCTCAAATTCGAGGACCGCAGGATCCGAAGTCGGTGTCATGGTTACGTCGAAACCGGCCTGATCGAGGATGAGAACCATCTTATCGACTTCCCGAAAGTTATCGAGGAAGTTCGTATAGATCAAAACCTTGGGGGCGGAACCGCGAGCGAAAGACGAAACGGTTGATGGGGGAGGAGCTTCAGCTTGAAGAACTCGAGCCGCTTCTTCTCCACCATTCGAATCGATTGCCATGGGTTGAGCCCCAGCCATCTGAAACAAAAAGACAAAAGAAGCAGCTACGACCCAGGTGAGCAATCGAATTCCGATCATGACCGTATCCTCCAAGATGTCCGGTCCGGGGGTGGTACTTCTTATCCTATCAGAAAAACAGACTCCTTACGAGGTGTTCGCCTACCAAGGTGGCCAAGTGGCATGATAAGCCCCATTTTTCAACCGCATCATCGGCAGCAACCATATGAGGGTGCTACACTTTCGTCATGAAAATCTGGGTTGATGGTGACGCTCTCCCTCGCGAAGCAAGGTCGATCCTCCTTCGGGCCTCCCAGCGCCTGCAGGTCCCGATCACCTTCGTCGCCAATGCGGATCTTGGCGTACCGATCTCGAAGCTCTGCGAAATGGTGATCGTTCCGACCCGTCTCGATGCTGCAGACCTGAGAATCGTTCAGGAGGTAGAAGCAGGTGATCTGGTCATTACTGCCGACGTCCCCCTGGCCTCGGCAGCTGTGGACAAAGGTGCCACCGCCCTTGATTCACGAGGAAAAGAGTACACCGCCGACGACGCGAGAACTCAACTCTCCATGCGCAATTTCATGGAGTCGATGCGCTCGGCCGGCCTCGTCCAGGGCGGACCAAGCGGATATGGCAACACACACAAGAAAAAATTCGCCGCAGCCCTGGATCGATGGCTCACTCAGAGGCTGCGGCAAGAAGGTGACAAGTAAATAGGCTTCTTTCGTCGATCAGGATCAACTACTGAGCCAGCTTCGTTCTTCGGTAGAGCCAAACAAAGGACTCCCGCTTCGAAGGAGGGATCAACTTGTCCAGCTCAGACTTGGTGGTCTGAACCAATTTCGTCAGCGTCTTGAAGTCTTCCGAGCCCCGCAACTTCTTATAAGCTTCATTGACCTCTTCATCCGTTGCGTCTTCACCGCTTGGGATTTCCTCGTAGAGTTTGTTCAACCCCGACTGTGCTGCCGAGAGCTCCTTTGTCAGATCGTCGGCACGGGCTTTCTCTTCAGTCGATAGAATCCGGCCATCCGGCTTCCAGTGCGAGTACCCACCAACCACCAGATCCAGGTCGCCGTCGCCGTCATAGTCAACTGCTTCAGGGTACAGACCGGTATCCGGGCGAGTCGGAGACAGCCCCCCCTTCTCACCAGGACCAATCAATGAAAGAGCCTTCCCAAAACTGGGCTCCCCCTGTTTTCCAGTATTGAGGTAAACCGAAACGACCCCACCAATCCCCGCCGTGTAGCTGTTGCCGTAGCCACCACAGAGAAGATCCATCAGACCATCTCCGTTCCAGTCGACTAGCCGAGGCGTTGTGATGCCACCCTGAACGCCTAGTGGATTTCCATCTTCCAGAACCGGAATGTTCACTCCGGTGAAGTTTGGCTTCCCCGCACTCCCCTCATTCATTTGCCGGTAGAGATTGCCATCACCGTACGAACCAAGGAGCAAATCAAAGTCTCCGTCGTTGTCCCAGTCGAAAACGACAGCAGAAGTGCAGTGCCCCTTTGGCTGGGATGGGTTCTCATCCCACTTCTCAGCCTTGTAATTCCAGAACTGGGCAAGCATGACCCTTGTTCCCTTGCCATCGAGGATTCGCTCGGGCTTGTGGAATCCATCTTTACTGCCAAGTGAAACATGAGGAGATCCATCGAAGGTCGCCGTAACGATGTCCGTGTGACCGTCAGCATTGTAGTCCACAAACTGTGGAGCCATGCCGATGCATCACCAGTTGTGAAACCTGAGCGGCTCACCATCCTTTGAACGAAGCGGCTCCGGCTCACCCCAGGTCTTTCCCGCGCGGCGGGAAACGGTGAGATTGCCGATGAGATCTCCAATGATCATCTCGGGCTTTTTATCCCCATCGAGATCAAACATGGCCGGTGAAGGATAGAGCCGCTTGCGCCCCATGGTCTGATCCCCCGCCATGAGTTGAACCGGAGCTTCAAACGTAGCCGCAGAATCTGTCCCAACCGCGGCTAAAACAGCCATCATGAAAAACTGGCTCAGCATGCATTCTCTCCATTTTCTTGGCCCTGGCATTCAAGGGGGCATTCTTCCACCGAACCGATGAGGGCCAAAACCCTCATGACTCGTTAACGCAAAGCAATCCTGTTTGAGCAAACGATCGAGGCGTCCTCAGAACCAGGTTGCCCTCTTCCATTCTCAATCCAACGAATTATTGATCAAGTCAAATCCACCTTTTCAAGGAAGATGCCATCGCTCGTTGGGAGAACTCTGCCCCGACGAACGAACTGACGGAATGTGCCGTCAGATCCCCCGCTCCCGGTAGATCGAAGCCTGATCCTCTCGCTCCCAGGTTTCGTAGAGAAAGACCAGACGCTTGATGATGTCCTGGGTGCCACCGTGGTCCCGACCCCAGGCGGCTTCAATCACCTGGTAAGGTTTCACCAGGAGACGTTCTGCTTCCTCCAATCGCCCCAGATGAATGTAGCACTCGCCAAGGACCGTTTGTGGATAACAAAGAGAAGGATCATCCCTGTCGCACAATGGCTCAAGCAGAGTGAGGCACTCTTGAAGAAATGGAACAGCTCCGGAAGGATCATCGGTACGCAAGAGGGCCAGGCCAACAAAAGAAGCCATCCTGGCCGTGGCCCGATCGTCTCCTGGAACGACGTTTCGTTGAATCTTCAGAGCCTCCGAAAACCGCTGAAGGGCCAGCTTGAAGTTGCCGTCGTTAAGAGCACTCCCTCCGATCGTCAGAAGCTGGTTCGCGACATCTGGATGCTCATCACCCAGGGCTTCGCGCCTGCACGTCAACGTTCGAAGATGGTGCTCGTCTCGCCTTTCCAACATACCCAGATTGCCGTACCAGTAACCAAGCGCCAGATGCAACTCGGCTTGAATGGCCTTCTTCCCGGCAAAATCTTTTTCTATTCGTTCGGCGGCTGCATCCACTCCCTCCCGAACAGTAAGGGCCCTGCCTTCTTCAGGATCGGATGTGGAGGGGATAAAAGCCCCCAACAAGAATTCATTCACCACGGCAAACTTGTTCGCCGCCGCAAGAGCATCTTGCTTGCTGCTCTCCGCCAACTTCTCGGCGGATAGAGCCCGAGAATAGAGAACGGACATGGTGAGACCAAAGGCCAGAAGAAGAAAGACACCTCCGATTGCGGCTACGGCCGGTCCCTTATGACGCCCAAATGCTTTCTTGAGAAGATACCAACGACTATCCCGCTTCGCCTCGATGGGTTCCCCGGCAAGATACCGGTTGATCTCTAGCGAGACATCCCCGGAGGATTGATACCGGCGATCGGGAGACTTCTGCAGGCATTTCAGAAGAATCGTCTCGAGGTCGTCATCCACGTTCTGATGCAGCAGGCTGGGGCGAATCGGCTCATCGTGAACGATTCGATTCAACACTTCCCGGACAGGTCCCACGACTCGATACGGAAACCGACCGGTAACGATCTGATACAGAATCACCCCCAGGGAGTAGACATCCGTCCGGATGTCTATCTTATTGATCGCTCCCTCCGCTTGCTCCGGGCTTGCCCACGGAAGGGAACCCAAGAACTCTCCAGTGCGGCTCATCGGAAGACCTGAAGGATCCCCTCCATGCTCAGGATCGGCGATCTTGGCCAGACCAAAATCAAGGATGTGGGGCTCTCCTGCCGGGTCCACTCGAATATTTCCAGGCTTCAGGTCACGATGCATGACCCCCTGTTGATGAGCGAAATGGACTGCGTCGCAGATGCGGCCAAAAAGCGAAAGGACACCCGGGAGAGGGGCCGTGATTTCTGGCGCATCGACCTCCGTCTCTGCCTGGAGAAATTCAACAAGCGAGGAACCCTCAACATACTCCATGACGTAAAACAGTCGATCATCCGAGGTGACTCCGCTGTCATAGACCCGAACAATATTCGGGTGGCGCAACGCAGCGACCACTTCAACTTCCCTTTCGAATCGACGTCTTTCGTTCTCCGAGGCAAATGATCCGTCAAGAAGCACCTTGATGGCTACCTGGCGACTCGTCGAATTTTGAATCGCGCGGTAAACAACCCCTTGGCCTCCTCGCTCGATTTCCTCGAGCCCTTCGTAGCCGGCAATATGAGGCAATGAAACCGCCGACCAGCCACTTTCCTGTACGTCCTGGAGCAAAGCCTCCGGATCCTCGAACCATCGCGATGATGGGACGCCTTCCCGCCCCTTACCGTCTTTTGACTCATCCTTCATGACGAACCTGCTCCTCGATAATCTGAGTGAGCCTCTTCAGGACTCGAGACTTGGCTTGCCAGACCTGTTCCACGCTCATGTCCAGAGCAGAGGCCGTTACCCTGGCATCTTTACCCGCGACCGCGTACTCGGCAAATGCGGCCCGATCTTCCCGATTGAACTCTTGCTCGATACGGCGCATGGCTCGCTTGACGTGATGAAGCCTCCAGCTTTGCTCCCAGATGGCATCCAGAGCATCATCTCGGCTCGCCTCGTGAATCTGGCTCTCGATATCTTCCAGGGCGGTTCGACGACGATCTTGATTCCGACGACGAACGATGGCGCGAATCGTGACCGTTTTCAGATAGGAACGGAACTTTCCACGAGACGGGTCATACCGGAACCGGGGCATGGACCGGGTCAACGAAGTCATCACGTCCTGGAGAACATCGTCACGATCAGCGGCTTGAAGTCCTTGCTTGCGGGCAAAGGAGCGAATCAAATCGCCGTATCGCTCGTAGAATTCACCCCAGGCGGCAGGGTTCTCTTGCTCACTCAGTCGATTCAACAATGTCGCATGTGTCGTCTGGGCGTTCATCCGCCTGGAGTATACCTCAGAGGGAACGTGGATCCGGAAGTCGAGAAACTTTTCACAATTTTGTCAGGGTTCGTCGCGACCTTGCTAGGAAAGATTGGAAAGCCCCGTCCAATTCGGTTTCTTCCCGGAGATTCTACATGAGCTATTCTTTCGTTCGAGGATTCCTGACTCTCGCTTGCCTCACCCTCGTCGCCACTGGAAAGGCGGATGAAACTCACGAGAAGGCGATCACTTCCTATCCCGCGGCGAGACGGGTCGATGCCTTCGATACGTTTCACGGGGTCAAAGTTGTAGACCCTTATCGATGGATGGAGGAAATGGAATCGGAAGAAGTCGTCGCCTGGGTTCGGGCACAAGACGACCTCTTCAGAAGCTACGTCAACGACAGTCGCGTCACCGATTGGCTCCGGAAGAGAATCGGAGAGATCCGCCGGTTCGGCTCCTATAGCACACCGACACAAGCCGGAGGGCAACTGTTCTTCTCCTGGGCTGACGCGGGAGCAAACCGGCGTACGGTTCTGGTCCAGAAAGGACTTTCCGGAAAGGCAAAGGTCCTCATTGATCCGGATCAGTTTCGCTACTTCCAGGAGTCGCAATGGCAACTCAATGGCTGGGGACCGAGCCCGGATGGCCGGCTGCTTGCTTTTGGCCTCTCCAAGGGACAGTCAGCCTGGCGCCGCATCAAGTTCCTCGATGTAAAGACCGGCACGATTCGCGCCGATGAACTCTCCGGACTGGGAGACTTCAGCAGCATTCAATGGACCTCCGACGGGTCAGGAATTTTCTATCGGCGATACGATCTTCCCGACGATGAAACGTCAGCAGACTTCACCCTCAAGAACCCACGAATTTGCTTTCATCAGATAGGACTTGATCAAGAGGAAGATGAAGTCGTTCTTGCTTACCCCGACCGACCCGAGTTGTTTGTCCGTAGGACGGTCCTCAGCTCGGACGACCGCTATCTCTTCGCGACCGTAACCGACAAAGGATCCGGAATCAATCGCATCCTCTGCCGCGATCTCGGCAGGAGCGAAAAGGATTTCATCGAACTCTACCGGGGAAAGTCCAGCTTCTCCTTCTTGACTCATGCTGGTGAGGAACTTCTCTTTCTCACCGACCACGGTGCCTCCCACGGCCGCATCATCTCTCTGAGACTTTCCGCGGTTGATGAAGAGTCATGGTCAAATCGGGTGCAGGAGACAAAAAATAAGATCAACTCGGTTTCCGTCGCAGGAAACCGTCTTGTGGTTCAATACCTGGAAGACGCAAGACCCGTCATGAAGATCTTCGACATGAACGGGAAGTACGAGAGAACCGTCGAGCTTCCGGGGATGGGAGGCGTTGGGGTTTCGGGCACCGAGGAGAGCTCCGATCTCTTCTACTCCTTCGGAAATCTGTTCAACCCGGGCACGATCTATCACCTTGACCTCAAGACAGGCGAAAGCCGTCTATTTCGCCAGGCCAAGCTGAACTTTTCTCCGGAAGATTACGTTCTCAAGCAGGTCTTCTACAGGAGCAAGGACGGCACCCGGATCCCTCTCTTCATCGCGCACAAGAAAAGCCTGGAGCTCAACGGAAAAAGCCCGTTGTGGATGTATGGCTACGGACATGGAGGCTGGGCCGCCTTCCCCTGGTTTCAGGCTCATCTTGTGGCCTGGATGGATCTGGGCGGAGTGTACGCCCTACCCGGATTGCGAGGTGGAGGAGAGTACGGCACGGAATGGCGTGATGCAGGAACCAGAAGAAACAAACAAAACGCCATCGATGACTACATCGGAGCGGCTGAATGGCTCAGTAAAAATCAATACACTTCTCCAAAGCGACTCGTTGCCAATGGCGGAAGCGCCAGCGGAATGGTCCCGGCGGCAGCGGTGACTCAGCGCCCCGACCTGTTCGGAGCCGCCGTCATCGATGTCCCCTTTCTCGATATGATCCGGTATCCTGCATCAGCACAAGGATTCACGAGCGGTTTCGGAACACCAGAAGATCCGGAAGACTTCAAAGTTCTTCTCTCTTACTCTCCCTACCATAATGTGAAAGCCAATACAAAGTACCCCCCCATCCTCATCAGCGCGGCCGAGAAAGATCAATCGACGGTCCCCTGGCACTGCTACAAGTTCGCGGCCGCCATCCAGGACGCACAGGGTGGAAGCGATCCTATTCTTCTCCAGGTCATCTGGGGAGCCGGTCACTACACCTATGGAACAACCATCGAGGAAAGAACCACAACTCTCGCCCACCAGATCAGCTTCCTGGTGAAAGCACTAAACCTGAACCCCGACACGAACTAGTGGGGTGAGTCTATTCTTGAGGAAGCGGGACTGGCCCGGTGTCAATATTTGATACCCTGGCTGATGTCGTAGTCTTTCTCCTGATCTCGAATCCGTAGCCCTATTTGCCTTGCTCTCAACCGGAGCTTCAACCGTGACGAAATGCATCCTGGCTCTGGCCGGCACACTCCTCACCATTCTCGCCGTCGGTTGCGTCAACAAGCCCCGGTACAAGATCGAAGTTGATGAGGATATCGTGCGGGCCAACGACCCGGAAGTAGCAAAGGATGTCTCCATGCTCCTGGCCCGAGGAAGAGGTGTGCTCGCGAAGACTCTTCCCGCCCTTGCGGATACCGGAGTCGAGGTCTGGGTACAGGAAACACCGATGGCACCGGGCTACCGCACTCCGCATTTCTCTTCCGCGTTCGTCATGAAACGCCCCGGTCGCAGGCCTCGCATTCACGTGGCTCAATCAGTTCTGGAGAACGCGTTCCTTCATGAGCTCACCCATGCCCTCCTCGATGAGAGCTGGCGGCCCCTGCAACTCGCCATCGAGGAGGGCCTCTGCGAACTCGTCAGTCACAAGATGGCCGATGTGTCCGTCATGGTGGCGGACCTACGTTGTGCAGCACAATCCGGTGGCAGCAGCCCCTTTTACGTTTCGTTTGAAATCCCCCAAGAAACGGGTGATCCCGAACGCCACAGCACCCTCTGGGGAAACAGCGGGGGAAGCGACTCCAGTAAATCCAGTCTCACCGTGGCCGACATCCTCTCCTTTACAAGCTCTCGCGAACTGAACGGCATGTCTTCCGCGGAAGTCGCTCATATCTATGGCGTCGGCTATCTGGTAGTTTTTCGTATCGTCTCATCAAGAGGAATCAATGGGCTTCACGAAGTCTGCCTCCGATCGACAAAAGAAGGGTTCGAACAGATTCCAGCGGAATGGCTCCTCGAAGCAGCGGAGATCGAGAGCCAGGAGCACTTCGAAAGAGTCGCCGATGAGGCCCTGAGATCGGGAAGCATTCACGCAGCTTTCCTATCCGACGAGTTCGAGAGAGTCGTCCGCGCCGTCATCGAAGATCCAGCATCTGGAAAGCCCCAGAATCCCGACGAGTTCCTGAAGAGAAGCCAAGGAACACTGAAGATCGATGGAGAATCAATCGACTTGACCGAGCTCCTGGCTTTTCGAGAGTGGCTCACTTCCAACTGGCAGCCCCTCCACTCTCCTGTAGGTGAATAAGCCGCTGCCGGGAAGCTGGATCGAATTTTGACAGCTTTCGGATAGACTTTTGAACCCTGATCATCGAAGGTCGTTTCATAGACATGAGTCAAAAATGCAGTCATCGATCAGATCAGGAGCTTGTTCATGAACCGAGAAACTCCCCTATTTCTCTATGAAGAGATCCTTCTCCTTTCCCTTCGTGAGGCCGACGGCACGGTCGAAACGGGAGCCTGGTATCACCAAGCCCTTTCTGGCGCTTTTATTTCCGAATTGCTCCTCGAGGAAAGAATCCGGATTTCAAAGGACGGGAAGAAGATCACGGAGGTCCAGGACTCCACACCTCTCCAGAACCCGCTCCTGGATGAATGCCTGAAGACAATCGCAGGCTCTGAGAAAGGAAAGTCCATCAGCCATTGGATGAACAAATTCTCCGGCCTGAAAGACCTCAAACATCGGGCTGCGAGTGGCCTCTGCCGCCGAAACATCCTGCGCGCCGACGAAGACAAGGTCTTACTCTTCTTCTCTCGGACCATCTATCCGGAGATCGATCCCCGTCCAGAGAACGAATTGAAGGACAGGATGGGAAAAGTCATCTTCAGTGAATCCCGAGACGTAGACGCCAGAACGGCGGTTCTCATCTCGCTCTCCAATCAGACCGGTCTTCTGCAAAAAGCCTTCGACAAGAAGAGCCTCAAAGAACGAAAAGAACGGCTCAAACAAATCGCTGAAGGAGATGTCGTTGCCAACGCAACCAAAGAAGTCATCGAAGCCGCTCAGCTCGCAATTGTCATGGTCGCCATCATGCCGACCATCATCAGCACATGAGCTGCCACATTGAATCCCCTGGGTTGCTGAAATATTTGTCTCCATCTATCATGCCAGCCCGGTTGAGCTCGACTCGGTAACGCTCGACACCGAAGAAGTGCAACACAGGAGACAACCATGTCTGAAGCGGCCAGCGAGACCTCCCGTCCCGCCCCCATCGGAGTATCCGAACGCATCGAATCCATCGACGTGCTCCGAGGCGTCGCAGTTCTGGGCATCCTTGCTCTCAACATTCAATCCTATGCCATGCCCGGGTCTGCCTACATAAACCCGACGGCCTATGGTGACCTCTCCGGCGTAAACTACTGGATCTGGTATTCGGTCCACCTCCTCGGCGACCTCAAGTTCTGGGGAATCTTCAGCATGTTGTTTGGCAGCGGTGTCCTGATCCTCACGGCTCGATGCGAAGCAACCGGACGAAGCGCAGCCTCGATCCACTTTCGACGGACGTCCTGGCTCCTCATCTTTGGTCTACTCCACGCTCACCTCCTCTGGTATGGCGACATCCTTTATGCGTACGGAATGTGTGGTCTCATCATTTACTTCTTCAGGAAGCGATCTCCTGCGTTCTTGATCGGGTTGGGCATGCTACTGCTCCTCGTCGCCACGGCGATTTCCATCGGGTTTGGAACCCTGGTCGCCTCGGATGAGGGAGCCGACCTGAAAGCCGAGCTCAGACAATCCTGGAATCCGGCCCCGGAAAAGATTCAGGAGGAGTTGGATACTTACCGGGGCAATTGGCCGGGTCAGATGAAGCATCGCTCGCCAACAGCATTCTTCTTCGAGACCGTACTCTTTCTCTTCAGTTTCGGTTGGCGCAGTGCCGGCCTCATGCTTGTTGGAATGGCCCTCTTCAAGCTCGGGGTTCTCACTGCAGCCCGGAGCAAGGCATTCTATGCCACTTGCGTCGCCCTCGCCCTCTTCGTGGCTCTTCCCATCATCGCATTTGGTGTCCACCAAAACGAAGGCAGTGGATGGGCTCTCGAATACTCGTTCTACTTTGGACCCATCTACAATTTCTGGGCGAGCATCCTCGTTTCCCTGGGTTGGATCGGCCTCGTCATGTTGGTGTGCAAGACACCCGCCTTACGCCCTTTCACCCGTCCGTTCGCTGCGGCAGGAAGGATGGCTCTAACGTGCTACCTCCTTCAATCCCTCATCGCCACGACCATCTTCTACGGACACGGCCTTGGCCAGTTCGGCAACCTTCAAAGGTGGCAGCAGATGCTGGTTGTCCTCGGGATCTGGATCCTCCTGCTCGTTTTTGCTCCCTGGTGGCTAAGAAGATTTCGCTATGGCCCGTTTGAGTGGCTCTGGCGAAGCTTGACATACATGAAGCGGCAGGAAATTCGAATAGAGAGCCCGAACTGAGATTTTTTCCCTCTTTTTTACCAACCGCCTCCAGAGAGTGCCTACCACTCCATGCGGAGGCCTGGTCGCCATCTCCTCGACGCCGGCAGAGAGTAGATACGGCACCTCCGTTCATGGAAGTGATCGGGAAGCATTGAAAAAAGATCGATTGCCTATGCCATGTGATTCGGCTATCACATGTGCCATGCTCAGAACGCCCATAGGACGACTTCGTGCCATCGGCATCCTGGAAGGGATTTCCTACCTTGCCCTTCTTGGCATCGCCATGCCTCTCAAGTACATGGCTGACCAACCCGAGCCCGTCAAGATATTGGGTTGGATTCATGGTGGACTTTTCATGGCCCTTTGCCTGGCACTCCTCCACGTTCATTGGGTAACCCGCTGGGGCACCCTTTGCAGCGCCGGGGTCTTCGTGGCTGCGTTCCTCCCCTTTGGTCCCTTCGTGATCGATAGCAGACTGAAAGAGAAGGATCAGCAATTGCAGGTGGAAACGAATCCGCAGTAGACCTGAGTTTGACTGGTTCCCGTTCCTTTGACACCCTATTCCCCAGGGGTTATCCTGGGTTTCATGTCCAAACCCAAATCGGACAACGCCCGCCAAGATCAGGAAAGGTTTCGTCAGGTCGCGATCCTGTTCGAGAAGGTCGTCGATCTCGAACCAGAAGAAAGACAGGAATTCCTCGATCGGGAATGCGCCGATGACCCATCGCTTCGAGAAGAAGTTGACGCAATGGTCAAGGCTGACACGAGCGACGACAGCCTCTTTGAGAATCCACTCTCCTCTGCAGAAGTAAGCATCGTTGCCGACCGAGGAGATCAACTAGAACTTCATTCACGTGTTGGCTCCTATGAAGTTCTCGACCTCATCGCGGCCGGAGGCATGGGTCGGGTTTACCGGGCAAAGCGAGTCGATCAGCAGTATGAGAAGCTGGTCGCCATCAAGGTCATCAAACGGGGCATGGACACCGATGAGGTCATCCGTCGCTTTCTCATCGAGCGCCAGACCCTCGCAAACCTTGATCATGCAAACATTGCTCGCCTGTTCGATGGAGGCATCACGGAATCCGGCCTGCCCTACATCGTCATGGAGTACGTCGAAGGCATGCCGATCGACGCCTATTGTGACCAGCACTCACTCTCCATCGATGCTCGGCTCGAACTCTTTGTCAGAGCATGTTCGGCGGTTGACTACGCTCACCGAAACCTCGTCGTTCATCGCGACCTCAAACCGGGGAACATCCTCGTCGACAAGGATGGTAACCCAAAACTCCTCGACTTCGGCATCGCCAAGGTCCTGAGCCCGGGAGGTTCAAGCAACACGACGGCGCTCGCCGAAAAAGGCGCTCACCCCATGACTCCTGCCTATGCAAGCCCGGAGCAAGTGAGAGGCGAACCCATCACCACGGCCTGCGATGTCTATTCGATGGGAATGGTTCTTTACGAACTACTGACCGGGCACCGCCCTTATCGACTCACGACCCGTTCCGAAATGGACATCAAGCGAGTCATCTGCGAGAAGCAGCCACTCCCCCCCAGCACCGCCGTCAGGCAGATCATCTCGATCGAGAGCACGGACAACACAACAACGACGACGACCTTGACCCCGGATTCGGTCAGCGGTGTCCGGCAATCCACTCCGGCTCGACTTCGTCGCAAACTCAACGGCGATCTGGACAACATCGTCCTCATGGCCTTGCGAAAAGAGCCAAGGCGTCGATACGCCTCGATACGCGAGTTCTCCGACGATATCCACAATTACCGCACAGGACTTCCGGTCCTTGCTCTGAGGGATTCTCTTACCTACCGGGCGGGAAAGTTTGTTCTCCGCCATCGAGCTCTCTCCAGCCTGTCAACCCTCATGGCGCTCACCCTGCTCATTGGCGGGCTCGCCTTCATTCGAAAGGCGCACATTGCTTCGATCGAGGGAGAAAAGTTCAAAGAGATCGCCAGCTTCGTACAGAACATGCTTGCATCGGTGAGGCCGGAAGCAAGCGGCATCGATGTGACGGTCCGGGAAGTCCTGGACGAAGCATCCGCCTGGATGGACACGGAATTCGACGATCAACCCGAGGTTGAGGCGGCTCTTCGAACAACGATCGGTCTTTCCTACCAGTCTCTTGGGATCTACGACAAATCCAGGAATCACCTGGAACGCGCGTATGAACTTCACCGTGCCCCGACAATGAAAGGAAACATTCGAGAACAGGCTCTTTCTGCAAGCCACCTGGCCTCGGTCCTTGTCGATCTCGGAGAGTATGAAGATGCACGTCGGTTCTATCTGGAAGCTCGACGTCATCATCGCACAAACGGTAGAACCAGCCCGATCGACGAGGTCTCGATTCTGTCGGGTCTCTCCGAGATCAAGGGCAAGGGCGGCGACTTCAAGACCGCCGAACAGCTTGCAAAAGAGGCCCATGCCATTTCGCTGACACATCACGGTCCCGATCACCTCATCACGGCCAAGACACTGTCCCACCTTGCTTCGCTTCAGTTTGCCTGCGGAAGCTATGCGGAAGCGGACCAAAATTTCTCACGCGCCATTGAAATCGAGGAGAAGGAGCTCGGAGCAAATGATCCCCGGATCGCGAGCGAACTGAACAACTGGGGCGTGCTGAAGTCTCGGATTCACAACGCAAAAGAAGCCAGGCCCTTTCTTCAAAGAGCGGTCGAGATCCGACGAACAAACCTCGCAGAAGATCATCCGGCTCTCGCCGAAAGCCTTACCGCCCTTGGCTCGGTCTTGATCGCACTGGGTGAGAGAATCGATGCAGAGCGCTGCTTCGTCGAAGCGATCGAGATCAATCGGAAGAGCCTTGGCTCCGAACATCCGGCATTGGCCAGCTCCTTGAACTATCTGGCCGTCCTCAAGACGAGCTCGCGAGAATTCGAACAGGCAGAAAACCTCCACGAAGAAGCACTCCAGATCCTCCGAAGGAAATTCGGATCCCAGCATATTAGAATCGCCACAACTCTTGAACACCTGGGTCGGATCTACCGGTTGCGCGGCTCTCATACAAGCCCCAAAGCCGCTGAAACGTTTCGTGAAGCTCATGAGATGAAACGTGCGATTCTCGGCCCTGATCATCCGGATCTTGAGTCCACCCTGGTCGCTCTGGGAGGACTCCACGGAGGACGAGGCAAGATCGAAGAGGCCCACCCCTATCTCAAGGAAGTCCTTCGGTTGAGGCGCCTGACCCTTCCGGAAGGACACATCAAAATTGCGCAGGCGCTCCACCAGCTTGGAAGGAACGAATGCGATCGGCTCCAGTTTGAGACAGGACTCATCCTCATGCGAGAATGTTGCGAGATCTACGCCAAGGCTCCAGATCGCCCTGATTCCGGCCACGTCGAGTCTGCGAATCAAGGGACCGATCTATTCTCCACCCTGGCCAGGATATCCCTTGGCGAGCTTCTCATTCACAATGAACTCTTTGAAGAGGCGGAAGCAACCATTCATCCTGCGTACGAAAAACTCGTGGAGCTTCAGGGATGGAACCACATCAACGTCCAGGTGCAACTTCGCCTCGTGGCGGATGCCTACAAGAAAGAAAATCGATCCGTGGAGGCCGGGAAATATTTCTCACTACTAGAACAGGCAAAGGCCTCGGCGGGATCGGCCACACGCCGCAGGTGAAAACCTTCAAGATATCTGGACGGGGACTGCTACGTTTGCCCACCACGGACGTGGGTCTCTTTTGAATCGGCGCCTCCATTACTCGCAGGATCGGTTGACTTCCAGGCGATAAGCGCCATTCCGATAGCGAGCAGCAAGAAGCCCACCATCTGGTGAGGCAAGAGTCGCTCCTTCAGCACAAACACCGAGACAAGAGCAACGCAAAGCACACCCGAGCACAGATTGAAGGTTGCCATGGCCGCCCCGCTGAATGTTGGATGACCATAGCGGATTGCGGTCACGTTCAGAATGTACTCGGGAAGCACAAGGATCCAACAGGCGAGCACAGCGGGTACGAGGGGGAGCTGCTTGAACTTGAGGTGGCCGATCCAGGCAAGAGCCATGAACATGCTGGACACCGTCAGCATCAGAGGAACCAGTACATACTTCATGTTGATCATTTGCAAGTCTTCTTGACCTCTTGAATGGTTTCGGTTTGTTGTCGATCGAGGCGAGCAGCTATTCTACCCCGAACACCATCCATGATGGCACCCACAAACAGGATGGGAGCCCAAGCGGCAAGAGACCACGGACTCAGGACGCTATTGGAGTCTGATCCTAGAGATCATATTCTCTGGATTCTCGTCCCGACCCTGAGGAGAAGGCCCGGCTGAATCTTCCCCGCAAAGTTACACCGACGGCCTCATGACTGGGCCCCGGTCCTTCTCCGGTGCTCCTCCTCCCAGTGCTCGACATTCTTGGCATCGGGATTGACGTTGGTATGGATGACCCGCTTTCCCTCAAATATCTGAAAGATGGGGAGAGTCTCGATTTCTTCCTCGGTGGTGTAGACCTTGGATCGATTCCATGTATGAGAAAGAGAAAACACCATCTGATCGACGCCAAGCTCCATGGCCGTCTCTTGTGCCTGAACCAGCTCCTTCTCGGAATCATTGTGGTCGAACAGGATGTACTTCCAGCGCACGATCGGTCGTCCCTTCGTTCGCACGTGCTCCACCAGTTCAGGTACGGACGCTCCGCGAACCACGTCATCGGGCCGACGATGATCCACAACATCTTTGACAAGCTTCAAAGCTCTCTTCAGATTGCCGCCCCGCCGGTACAAAGAGTAGGAGTCCGGAAATGCACCGTCGATGCTCACGGAGAGATAGTCCAGGTCAAGAATACCGGGAAAGAACCGAACGTTTGCGTTCGAGATCGCCGCGTACAGAGAGTCCGGATAGAACTCTCGCGCATAACGAATGAGTCGGGAGAAATCGGGATGCATGAGGGGCTCACCCCGGCCGCAAAAGTTAAACTCTCCGATTCCGATCTTCGCTCGAGAGAGGTCCGTCACCAGCTTCTCAAACACATGCTCGGGAATATGATAGGGACCTTCCCCCAGCGGTGAGAGTTCAGGATCACGACGAATTGCTCGAGGGATGCAGGCCTCACAATCGATCGTGCAAAGAAAAGAGGATTCGATTTGTAAGTTCTCAATAAACTGAAGGCGACCGTCTTCGCCGGCGTGCTCGAACTCATCCGACGGGGAGTAAAAGTAGCATTTCTTGCAGGTGTCGAGAAAATCCCGCCCCTCGGAAAAGCTCTTCCGCAAGGCTCGGAACGGCTCGCCGTTGTAACAATCTCTCGCGTAGTCAAAGCTATCCGGATTATCGCAGTCGGGAGAGAACAACGTAGTGTGCTCCCCGATATCACAGTTGCACGGAACCGTCCCCGTGGAGCGAACATAAAGGCGATTAGCGGCCAAGCAATTCATGATATCCCTGCCGATTTCTGTTCCAGGCCTGGCAGCCCGTTGACAAAGTCAGATTTCGTCGCCAAACCGCAAGACGTTTCTTCATACCAATCCAGGTGCAGAAGACCTCTCTTTGCAACATGCACTCAAAACCCCTTACCTTAACTCACGAAAGGTATTTCTCCAGGCCGGAATCCTGGAGGGAAACCATCTAAGCTGATAGGTTCCAGCCGGACAAGGAATTCGCTACCATGGAAAGCATGCAACGGATCCTACATATTCGAAGCGCCGCCTTCATACTGCTGATGTTTGGCGTGATCGGGACGGCAATCATCCTCTCCACGCGCCTCCTCACGCTGGAGAACCCAGAGGTGGTCGCCCTTGGTATCGCTCTCGATCTGACCCTCACCCTTCCCGTTGCCTTCTACCTACTAATCGCTCGGCCAAAATCCTGGCGAATCATCACGGTGGCACCTGTCGCCGTGGTAGGATTTCTCATCGCCCACACTCTTCTCCCGGCCGATCAACGTGACGCTCTCAAGGTCATCGAATGGATCCTCATCCCGGTTGAGCTCCTGTTGGTCACCATTGTATTCTTGAAGATAAGAAGAGTGCTTGGTGCCGCACGAGGTGTTGCGAAGACTGATCCGGTCCAGTTGATGCAGGATGCAGCACACGAAGTACTACCGAGCAACTTCGCCGCCGCCGCCCTTGCGACAGAGCTCGCTGTCTTCCACTACACTTTCTTCTCCTGGCGTGGAGGAAAGCACATACCAGAACACTCCATCCCCATTGGCATTCATCAACGCGGCAACCACGGAGCCATACTGGTCGTCCTGTTCATGGTGGCGATCGCCGAGGGGCTTGCCGCTCACTTCTTGCTCGGACTGTGGAGCGGCGTCGCCGCCTGGATCATGACGGGCCTTGGGGTTTACGGCGTCCTCTGGCTCATCGCGGATTATCGGGCTACGATTCTTCGCCCTGTCTTGATCGACGGTCAACAACTCCGCCTCCGTGCGGGCCTCCGCTTTCGGGGAGTTATTGAGCAGACACAGATCGAGAGCCATTGCTCCCAGCGACCGGAAACAGGAAACAGCTTCGTCTCCTTCACCTTGCTGACCGAACCGACCCATTGGATAAAGCTTCGAAAAGAAGCGAGTTTCGAGGGCCCCTACGGGATCCGAAAGAAGGCACTGTACGTCGGCCTCACCCCGGACGAGCCTCAATTGCTCGAAGACTTCATGGAACGTGACTGCACAAGCCCGCACTGAGGAAATCTTGCTGTAGAAAAGCGGCGCAAAAAAGACGGCAAAGAAGAAAAAAAGCCTTACTTCGATCCAGCCTTCATGAGCCATCTTGCAAATTGACGATCAAAGGCGTCGAAGTTAGATCCCCAGACTGCACTGAACCCGCCGATCCAGTTTCGCCCCTCGGACTCGAGTCCGCTGATGTACTTACGCAGTCTCGAACGCCCCGAGCTGGTATTGTGGATCAGGAAATACACCATGGCCCATGCCTCGGCATAACGTGTGTAACCCAGAGGTCCCTCAAACTGCCGACGCTGTGCCACAATCATGTCTTGCCAGCCCAAGAGCGTCTTGTCCCTCCTCGCCGCATTTACTGCTTCCAGAAGGTCCGGCCGAAACGCGCCCGAAACCAGCTGCTTCTTCTGGCTATGATTGAGCTCCAGAAAAGTCGCAAGCCCCTCGTCAAACCAAACCGCAGTATTGAATGCACGAGGAGTTCGTACGTGAAGCATTGCATGCGCTAGCTCATGGGAAATACTTTGTTCCAACCCCCTTTCGGAGTAGGCAACGTGCATCTCCAAGCGCCAGTACGGGCCTTTTCTTGCCTCATCGCGGCCAGGCCCCCGGAATGAATTTCGCCTCCCATACCGTTTCAACGGCTCTTGAATGAGAAAGCCGCCACCACGATAGCCTCCTGGAAACTCCCTGCGGCGCACTGCCTCATGCTCTTCAAGAGTTCGGTGGAGATCGAGCCGTACCGTCTCCGTCCATTGGCCCTTGATCCCCAGAAACTCGCCAAATTCCCGTTGAAGACGGAGGATAATTTCCTCAACAGGACCAGGAAGGTGAGGACCGATCCGGCTATGAACTTCTACGTTTCCTACGAAAAACTCCCAGACACCGGCGGTCTTCGTTATCTCGCCTTCGGCGTTTTCGGCATCCCTTGAGTCTTCCAGCAGGGCTTCTTCCCAATCAGCCAGACGTAAACCGTGGGCACAAGCATCCTCGTCAAACCCGAGAGACATCGCCTGATTCCAGTGGTCTCGACTCTCTTTGGCGCTTTCGACCGCCCAGGTCAGGTAGCCAAGCTCCGCGTGGCACCAACCGGGGTCTACTCCATTTTCAAGAGCTTGAAGAACCACAAGAATCGCATCTTCATAGGCTCTTCGTCCTCGATGGGCCCGGGACAACTTCTCATAGGTGCTTCGAGATGGAGAGAGAAGAACCGCACGTTTAGCAGAGCCCACCGCCTCATCCCAGCGCTCCCTTCGCAAGAGCACTTCGGCCAGGTTTAGATAGCCCCAGCTATTTTCCGGATCAAGGGCAGTTGCCCGCTCGTAGGCGGTTTGAGCGTCGGCAAGTTTACTGAGCTGATGCAAGGCGTAGGCGCGATACTGCCAGGCAACGATGGAGTCGGGAGACTTTGACAGGGTTTCTTTGACCTTCTCTAGCACTTCAGGCCAGTCTCGAATCTGGACCAGTTTTTCCAGAGTGGCCCCAAGGTCCGCTTCCTCGGTAGCCTCGCCAGGAAGGGTTATCAGTGTCGTGAGTGCCAAAAACAGCACGGATCGAAAAAACGCCAAGTTCCGGTTCCTCTTTGTCTTGAAACCTGTCTCCCACGCTCATTATACGCAATGGGAAGATCTTGGGATCCGGATAATTCAGCTGTCAAGCTGCCTATTTTTTCTTCCCTGACGACAATTTCGACCAGCTCGCCTTGCTGTGCTGCTGATACTCTCCCCCATCAACTGACTTCCAGCCTGTTTCGAGAATCCGAGTGGCCGAAGAAAACTTGTACTGGGTCTTGAAGCGGTAGGCATGACCATCAGGCCAAGGAATCGGTTCACACTCAAACTCGAATGTCTTCGAGTCGGACCATCGAGCAACCGATTTGATGACGTGTGCGGATTGAGAATCAATCCAGCTGGACGCATAGGATTTCTTGTGCAGGTCCCATGCAATTTGACGTCTCCCGACAACAGTCTGACCATTCGTGAAATCGATCTTCACATCCCAGGTCATCCAAACGTCGCCAGGCCCCCAAACAACTGCTTTCTGAGCCGCGGCAGGGGACGGCCCGCCGGTATGAACCTGATCGGCGCTTCGCCGCCACTCGCCAACAAAACCCTTCAAGAGGTCAAGTTCCGGGGTTCGCTTCATCATTGCCAGCTGAGCAAGACACGGAAGAGCGAAGAAAACGACACCCACCACGGCAAGGGTCAATGATCGAACATTGAACTGAGCTTTCATCTCAATCTCCAGGAAGACTCTCGGCCGCCAGCGCCTCCCCCGCAAAGGAGGAAGATCAAACACGTCTCTCCCAATAGACGAGTGGGCTGAAAGTTTGAGAGGATCTCCGTCAGAAAAATCCTTCGACGCAAGGCAGCTGACCGGGGGTGTTTTCGAGGCGCAGAATTCTCGGAATAGCTTGGCACGAAAAACACGATCTCACGTAAACTGCTCAAGAAACAAATGGTTAACACCAATCCAGAGCATCATCCGAGGACCGAATGATCGAGAATACGCAAGATCCAGCGAAGATCCCTGTCTTGAGGAAGCTGTGGGCGCGAGCTGCCAGGAGTGCTTTTCTCGAAAAGCCCGTGCCGGTCGCCGAGCTGAATCGGGGCATGCTCCATTCCGCCCGCCCGGTCTTCTCCTTCTATCTTCTGCTTGCGCTTGCCACGATCATTGCCACTTCAGGACTTCTCGCAAACAGCGCCGGAGTGATCATCGGCGCGATGATCGTCGCTCCTCTGATGAATCCAATCGTTGCATTCTCGTACTCCGCGGGGCGAGCGAACTGGCGACTTTCAATCCTGGCCGTGACGACGATGATCTCCGGCGTCTTGTTGACGATCTTGATGGCCTATGTCGGCACCAAAATCCTGGGATTGCGAATTGCGGGATCTGAGATACTCGGTCGCACCCAACCAACGCTTCTAGATCTGGCTGTTGCCATTGCAGCAGGCACTGCGGCCGCTTTCGCCATCTCTCGAAAGAGCATCGCAAACGCCTTGCCAGGAACAGCCATCTCCGTCGCTCTTGTCCCTCCACTCTGCGTGGTCGGCATCGGTCTCGCCACCGGGGAAGCAATCGTGTCCGACGTGGGGCTGGATTACATACCCCTTGGACCGGGATCTACAGGAATCGACATCGCCACGGACTCCTTCATCCTTTTCCTGACGAATCTTGCCGGCATCGTGCTTGCGGCCGAACTCGTGTTCATCCTTCAAGGCTACGGCACCCTTCGAAAAGGGGCAGTTGGGTTCGCTATCACTCTGACTGCCGCAATCCTCCTGATGCTTCCCCTGGGCACGTCGTTGCATACATTGTATTCACGCAGTGTCGCGATGACGGTCGCCAGATCGATGTTCTCCGAAGTCAAGGCGAAGGGTGAGACACCCGCGAATATCCTTGCCCTGCGCGTCTATCCTACGGGCGACACCCTGTCTCTGGACATCAAGGTTCTCCAGTCCGAATCCAGAAATGAAACATCACACGAACGCGCACGCGAATTCCAGCAACGACTTTCGAAAAGACTCGGGCAACCCGTCCGATTGAAAATCGAGATGGTCATCGTCCCCATCGAGACGTTCATCGTCGAAGGAGACCCCGACTAGTCCGAGGACAGTCCCTTCGCACATCCTGGAGGCGGAACTTTACCGAACCAAAATTTTCGTCAACTTGGCGAGAGCTCTCGTATAAAGCATCCTCACCGCTGACTCTGACTTACGGTCCATCATTGAGGCGATTTCGGAAAAAGTATATCCGTCGAAGTCCCGAAGCTCGATCACCGTCTGATAGTCGGGCTTGAGGCTCTCGATCCCTTCGACGAGTCGCTCGAGATCTTCGTTCACGGCGACCTTTTCAGGAGGCTGATCAAGACTTTCACCTGAAAGCTCTTTAGGCAAAAACGTTGACGAGAATGCGCCCAACGTCCGCTCCCTCTTCTTGCGAATCTCACTCCGAATGTTGTTTCGGGCAACCTGAGTCGCCCACCGAAGAAAACTCCCCTTCCCCCGATTCTGAAATCGATGAAAATCACCAAGGATGGCTACAAGAACCTGATGGAGAAAATCTCCAGAGTCAGCAACCTGCCTCGCCTTCTCTCCCATCATCAGCCTGATCCTTCTCAGCAACGGCTCTCGAGTGAGAACCAGGAGCTTCTCAAGAGACTCGCGATCTCCATCTTTTGCTCTACAAAGAAGTTTCAGGCTCCGTTGGTCGAAATGATCAACCTCCGCCATGATGTCCTTTCTCTTCCTCCAGCAGCCATTCCACGGAACGATACACCCGTCGAAAACCGACAAATGATTCCACCGAATCGACACCATACGACGAGATCGCTTCGGTGCGAAAAGCGTCGCTTGCAACATACGCGGTCGCTCCCCCCTTCACCAGATACTGCCCTTGACGAAACTCATCCCGGCACCATTCCGCGAGATTCCCTCCCAGATCCCGAACAAGAAAAGGACTCTCGTCACCCAAGTGGTCACCCAGTGTATGGACCACCACAATCTGGTGGTGGGTAAAGCAATGGGTAAGAGCTGGTTCGAATTCCCGGCCCCACGAAAACCACCTTTCGTCCACAAACCCCGCAGCACGCATGTACTCGGCTTCGGAGGGAAGTACACATCGATAGGGCTCTCCCGCCTCTTCGAGCCGGCGATTGGCCCACTGAAGATAAGCAGAAATATCATTAAAACTGATCGATCGAGCGCCAAAACGAGCTTTCATCGGAGAGGAAGAAAGTTTCCTCCGAGTGCTGCTGCGACGTGGTACGTAGATCCACTCGCCAGATTTTTCGTTGTGATCCGAGATGAACGCACCAATCTTGGGGTCTGCTAGAAACTCCTCCCACTCACCCACGCTAACCTCATAGCGATCGATCCAAAACCCCGCGACATCGACCGTCTCCCGGCTCTTTCCAAGGTCAACGGTCGGATCGAGTCCCCGGGTGAGCTTCCCTCCAGGAACCCAAACAACATCGCCGTCTGGTTCAAACCCGGAGACTTCGATGTCGAACGTCGCTTCGCTCTCGCCATCCAGACGGAAGAAATTCCGAGCAACCACCCGTTGATTGTCACGCAAGACAATCAGGTATTCACCGGGCGCAAGGTTTCTAGGTAGTACAGGTGTCCTCCCCCAAAGGTTCTCCTGAAGATGCATGAGCGGATAAGTCGTGGCGACCACGTCCAGATCAATCGGGTCTCCTGATCCCAGCTCAACATCGCGCTTTATTCCATCTGAGAGAACGGTAAGAATCATATCCCTGGGTGAAGACTGACCCTTCAGGCACCGTTCTTCCTGATCAAGAAAGATTCCGGAGACACCCACGAACTCAGGGCCCTGAACCAGAAAAGTTCTTTTTCCTCCTGCTCCCTCAAAGACGACCCGAAGAGGCTTTGCCGGATTCGAATAGAACGGGTAGCGAATATCGAACCAGCATTGTACGGGCTCTCCTTCAACCGAGACAAGACGATCGAACGGAAGGACTCCGCTTTCTTCTCCCAAAGAGCCCTTTTCCACGGACAGAACCCGGAATCCCTCCCCACATGCCATCCCATCAATTGCAACGATGATGTCTCCTGCATGCCAGCGGGGAGGGTCAACGAGAGCATCCGTTCGGCGCACCTGCAGACATGGGTCCCCCGGAAGAAATCCATCACGCGGTTCAAACAAACTCTCTCTCTTTTCCGGGTCAAACGGAACGGGCACGGGTCGTTTGGTCCAGTCGTTGGCCTTGACCCGGTGTCGGGGTTCGTATCGAAAGAGAAAGACCTCCAATCCTGGAGGCGCAAGGACATGGACCCGGGTCAATGCGTCGAGGATACGACTCAACTCACCGTTATCATCGTATTCCCGAACAAGATCGGAGGTGACCTGAGCCCACCGATCAACCCTCGTTGCTTTGGCATGTTGCCACTCGAGGAAGAACATGTTCGCCATGGCTGAACGAACGGGGGGATAGTCCGACCGACCCGCTTGTCGGGCCAGGTTTTCTGCGTCCTGAAGTAGATCATAAAGCTCAACAAACCCCTGCCTCGACCGAACTCCAAGCTCCTCGCAAAGAAGATCAAGTCGAACCACCTCACCATAGGATTTCTCATCGACGTGCTGCGTTGTGGAGCCTGCTTCCAGACTCCTTCTCGTTGCTTCATGGGTCAGAAAATCCTTTCGATTTCCTTCCAGATCTGAAGCCATCCTCCGGGCTTGAAGCAGGAGAGCATTACTCCTTCCCAGAGATAATCGACTCTCCAGCTCGGTTCGTCTCGGGTGATCTTCCCGAAAAGCAACGAGCCGGTTCAAAAGGTTCCCGGCACGATCGAGCGCTCCGTCCGCAATGGCCAGCTCGACCGAACCCTCAAGATCGGTCATCATCTTTTCTGTTCGACGATTTGAGATGGACCGCACGAGCAGCGATCCGATCAAAACAAGAACCAAGACGCACATGACCGAACTCGCCAGCCGGTTTCGCCTGACCCAAAGTAAGGATCGGGGAATCAGGTGAGGCCGACGCGCTTGAATCGGGCGAAAGGAGAGGAAGCGACGCAAGTCCTGGGAAAACGCCCGAGCCGATTCAAATCGCCGCTCAGGATTCTTTTCCAGCGCCTTGTGACAGATCGTCTCCAGATCTCGAGGAATTTTTCGATAAAAGGTACGCAACATCGGCGTCGGGAGCCGCTGGATCTTATGCATTACCTCGGCACTGCTTTCGCCCTCGAAGGGTGGGCGCCCGGCAAGCAACTCGAACAGAACAACACCGAGAGAATAGATGTCTCCGGAAACACCTGCATCCCCACCTTGCTGACTGACTTCTTCCGGTGGCATATAGGTAGGCGTTCCTACGCGATCTTCGGAGCGCGTCATGGAGGGATCCTTCTCGGTATTCAACCGAGCAAGACCGAAATCAATGAGCCTTGGCTCCCCGGTAGTCATGATCATCAAGTTACTTGGCTTGACATCTCGGTGAACCACGCCTCGCTCATGGGCATATTGTAGAGCGTCTGCAACCCTGGCCACGAGCTCGGCACAAAACGCAACATACCCCGATGGAAGAAGGAACTCCTCCGACGTTTCGTCCCCGGAATTCTGCTCGAGAAGACTCTGAATCATTTCGACACGACGATCTTCAGGACGAGCATCGGCAAGAGACCTGGAGATTTGCGCCAGCGAAAGCCCCACCACCCTTTCCATGACGAAGAACAGCACATCGTGATCTTCACCACAAACGTACACAGGGACAATTCCAGGGTGCTGCAACGCCGCCATCGCATTTCCCTCGCGAAGGAAACGGTTCACCCGGCGTCGATCGAATGCAGCAAGCCGGGGAAGAACCTTCAGGGCTACCGTTCGGTCGAGAGAAAGTTGGCGAGCTTCGTAGACAATCCCCATTCCCCCGCGCCCAAGCTCCCGCTCAATCACAAAGTCACCGAAGGCGCGAGGGACCTCCCGATGTAAATCCGAATCCTCTCGACCTCCTGCAAGCTGCTTCACTTGTCCCTCATAGACTAGAATTCTTTCTCGGACTCGGTCGCAAAGGCCCGAGTCCTCGATCTTGCTGAGATAGATTTCCAGGTCGGGAACGGCATCGTTGACACAGAGATCGATGTAGTTCTCAACAAGCCTGTCTTCCGGGGTCGAGGTCGAAGAAGAATCGTCAGAAAAAGACATCGGTGTTTGCATCCCGGTTGGCTCGATGAAGAGGTCGTCCGCGTCGTGATCCTATCCGATTCAAACCTCGAAAACGCCCCTCTGGCTCTTTTTCGTCTCGAAAAAAACGGATGGGCTAGCCAGCATTATTCATGAGGACAAGATCGGATGATTGACTCCCGATGACTTGGATGACACAATCCCTCGCCACTCATTCATGCGCCCGTAGCTCAGCTGGATAGAGTGCTTGCCTCCGAAGCAAGAAGTCACAGGTTCAAATCCTGTCGGGCGTACCATCCTCCCCCTTTTCCCGGCCTCCCCCTTTTCTCGGCCTCCCCCTTTTCCCGGCAACAATTGAGACCTCGACGGTCGAAGATTCCGACTATTCTGGATTCCGAGGCGGCGGCGCATCAACCTCTTTCGCCTCCCGAATCAACGTTACGGACTTCAGGAACTCGCGAAGAACTTTTGCTCGCGGAAAGGTCGCTCCACTCGCAGCAACTTGCCCCGTAAAGAACTGGGCAAAGAAACCGCCTCCAGAATGACGCAGGAGAATTGCGTCGGAGTGATTCGCTCGAATCCCCCCGAAGGCAAAGACCTTCTCTACCTCCCAGTCGGGCCCCAAGCTGGAGAACACCAGACTCGTCATGGATTCCCAGCTCTTTCCAAAGGGCAAGGTTGGCTTGACGCCTTCGACAATTTTCTGGATCCCCCGCCCCCGGCAAAGCGCTCCCGGTCCGGCGTCAAGAATTCGATTCTCGGCCGCAACACTCGTTGTCCTCGATCTGGCATCCGGACTCACGACAAGACTAAAAGGCCTCGTTCCCGTCCAGACGATTCCATTCCCGTGGTCGAGCCACTCCTCACCAAGAGAGCCATCCGGCTGGAAGGCATAGACTGCCTCTGGAATTGCATCCAAACAGACGAGCACATCCTGAACACCATCATCAAGGTAGGTCGTCATCCATTCGGCAAGTTCTTCGCCCTCGGTGAAGAAAAACGTCTCGACCTCCACGTCTCGAGGCGTCAAGCTTCCCGTGATGTCACGAGCAATGCTCAGCTGTTCCAGATAAGGAACTTCCCGCTCGGTGGCAAGCGAAGCGAACACGGCCACCGCAGGCCGAGGGGTTTGCACCTCAATCACTTGTGAGCCGGTGTTTGACACCCCGTCTCTCGTGGCCGTCAAAGTTGCCTCGTAGGCTCCAACCGCACCATACGTGTGCTCGACTTCGATGTCTTCCTGATGGGAGACCCCCACAAACTCCTGAATCGGGGAACCGTCGCCCCAATCCCACGTCAGCGTGACATCTCCCTTGCCGCCGGGAAACTCCACATGACCCACCCCTTGAATCGCCTGACCAATCCTTGGCCTCGTGTCGGAAATGCCCGCAAGGTGAGCTCGCGGCTCTGACGAAGCATCGAAAAGAGAGATCGATCTTGACGATTGGATTCCCCGGCTATCCGTTCCGGACAGGGTCAGCCGGAGGTACGTTCCATCCCCGTGGTGAGTCGGTAGGTAACGAATCTCATTTCCCTCCGCCACAAACCAGTTCGGGTGGGTGTGATGATCATGAATCAACTCAACTTCCCAATGAACGACAGGCGAGTTGCCAGCGGCATCGTCTTCCGGATCAAAGATCGACCCCACGAGCTCAAGTGGCACATCATCAGTGTAGTAATCTCCGTCCACAGGACTGGTCAAAGTCACCTCTGGAGGCGCATTACCTGGGGTAACGATGACTTCCGCCGAATCAGTCTGCTCCATCGGATCCGTGACCGTGAGAACAACCGTATAGCTGATGGAGTCGGAGTAGGTCTTCGTCAATTCCCTCCGGTCGGAGGTCGTTCCATCTCCAAGATCCCAGAGATACTCAAGGGGCTCGTCCTCGGGGTCTGAAGAGCCGGCCGCGGAAAGGTTCACGATCAAAGGGACACCTCCCCACCTCGGGTCTGCTTCGATAACCGCAATCGGAGGAAGATCCAGCCCCAGATAACGCAAGCGGCGGAGACCGTACTCGGAGCTGATGAAGACGATGTCACCATTGCCTGGATGAGAGATCAGGCCAAAGGGGTCACCCACCGCGGAGCCAAACTCAAGAGTGTTCGTGATCCCGAAACCATCGTCGACATGCAGCACACGCAGCCTATCCGTGCTGAAGTCGGAGATAAAAAGGCCATCCCGGTAGATCTGGGGATATTCCTCCCCTTCATAGAAATGCATGCCGCTGATGCAGGTGCCGGCAAACCCACCCGGACCCGGATCCGAGTGATGATAGGAAAGAAGAGGCACCGACTCCGTGCCCGCGGAGCGCCCACAGTAGTCCCGGGCGTCGGCATTTCGATAGGGCATGTTGGGAACAGGACCCACGGAGCAGGGCCACCCGAAGTTGTCCCCCCCCTTGGCCACATTGATCTCTTCCCACAGATCCCATCCGACATCAGCGATCATGACGGCCTGTGGAAGCAACCTCTTTGGCACCGGAGAAATACGGAACGGATTGCGTAGACCCACCGACCAGATCTTGTCTCGAATCTCCGTACCGTCACCCGCATAAAACGGATTATCTGGAAGCCCCATGCCGGTCAGGGGATCAATCCTTAGAAGCTTTCCGCTGTAGGTTCTCAGGTCCAGAGATCTGAAAGCGCCAACATCGAGATACGAGGGAAAACGTCCAGGCCCAAAACACTCCGGGTCTTTTCCGCCGGCATCCACATCGACAAAATGGGCCCCGTCTCCCGTTGAAATCAAAAGACTACCGTCATCCAAAAACAAGAGGTCGGCCCCAGCATGTGAGCCGCTGCAATTCAAGATCCCGGTGGACCAATCCTCCCCGATCAAAATCTGACGCGTACCCGGAATCACCTCGACCGGTCCGTCGTCCTCTCGCAGAGTTGCGTATCGAAGGACCCGACCGTAGGCAGGAATATTCTGGTCGTCCCCGACCGGATCAACAATTAACGATAAATAAATATATCCATTCTCGGCAAAAAATGGATCCAGGGCGATCGACATGAGGCCCCGATTTTCGACGTTGAGAACCTCGGTCCTGAGATCGAGAACCAGATGCTTCTCATCCCCATGGATATAGAAGACCATCCCCCTCTTCTCGATCACGAGAAAAGGGGCGTCTTCGTCCTCATCATGACGCGAGCTACCGCGAGCCGATTCTTCAAGGGGTAGAAAAACGAGGTCCATCGGAACCTCGAGATCCTGGGGGCCAAAAGCCTCCATGAAAAAACCGTGGGGAAGAACCGGAAATTCGAACTGGACAATTTCACCAGCAAGGACGGATGACGCCCCTGAAAAAAGCAAGGCGAGAGACACAAAGAGATGTGTAATAATCGATTTGTTTTTTTTCATAATCAATGAGGTAGAAGTCACTTATAGGTACAGGGAAGTGAAAAGGACATCGGGGGACAGGACGTCATTCTACACCATCGAGCCCGGTCGTGGCAACGACGCTCGTGAAGAACAGCACCGACCTCCGCTCCTCAATCAAACTCTCGCAGGGCGTCAGCTTGATCCTCACCGACCCTGCCACCGGAGATTTCGGCCTTGAAGTAATTCTCTCCTCGAACCGGAGTCCCGGCAAGTCGGCGTAAGAGTGCGATCTGGCCAACATGGCAGAGCGCATCCGCTACCGGACCTTGAAAGAGCCGTTGCTCGGAAAATCCAAGCTTCTCCGGCAATGCCAGTCGACGATCTAATCGCTGCAGGCCGTCGAAAAAGCGCGTGACCTCTTCACCCCAGCTTCTTGATTCGTCCTCGTTCCAGATGTGATTACCGTTCGCAAGGTGCACTGCCCAATCGAACACATCATTGATGTGCGAAAGGATCTCGAGGGCCGAGCGAGAAGTCGGCTCGATTCTTGTTCCGGCCAGATCCAGCGGTGCGTTGCGCAATACTTTTCCTCCTCGATAGGCAAGAGTCGCCAGGGTATGACGGAGGAATTCACGTTCATTGCTTATAGGCGTGGTCACGGTGCCTCGTAATTCTCTGGTTCGCATCGAACGCCTGGCCTTACCTCGAGATGGAGTGGCGCCGACGGCACGAACATCCTTTTTGACAATGGAAGAGTATATTCCAAGCGCCAGTCCAAGCACAAAGGGCAAAAAGACACTCGGATTGCCCATCAGGGCAAAATCGAGTAGAAGAGCGTTCTTGACCTTCTCCAACCGACTGCGGGACCCACTTCATGGAAACCAACGACCCCACGACCGCCTACCACGAAGCCGGGCACGTACTCCTGGCCCACCAACTCGGCGGTGAAGTGCTGGAAACCACCTTGGAGTCCGACCGGGATCATCATGCGGGTCATACTTCGGTCGCCTGGCATGGGCTCTCAAAAGAAGATCGGGCCAGACGCTCGGCTCTGGTAGCGCTGGCGGGGCCGGCCGCCGAGACACTGTGGCGAGGAGAAGAGGTGTGCGATGACCTTACCGCGTGGATCGCTGACTGGAACGAAGTCGACGCCGCGCTTCGCATCCTCGCGGCACCGAACGACCGTGAGGGGCTCAAGCGACGCTGGCTTGAAGAAATCGTCCGACAGCTTCGCAACCCGGTGGCATGGGAAACTCTCTGCCGGATCGCCGATGCGCTGGAAGCTCACGGCACGCTTGAACAAGCACTCCTGGAAGACCTCTTGCCCCCTCCTGGTCAGGAAAACTCGGATGACTTCCCCTCCAGCTAATATGCATTGAGAACGGTCTCCTGATTCATTAAGCTACTCCGACTAAGCAAACGCCCTCGGAATCAGCGTGACCAACGCGGTCATCGTACAGGCATGAGAGTAAGCTTCAGACGACTCGCAAAGATCGCGCTCCACCGTTTGGTCTCACCTGGAAAACCAACCCGATGACTCACGAACGGGACAATCTTGAACGTATCGGCCCCTACAAGATCCTTTCTGTCATCGGCGAGGGAGGCATGGGGATCGTCTACCTCGCCGAACAAAAGAAACCCGTTCGCCGTCGGGTTGCACTGAAGCTCATCAAGCGGGGAATGGACAGCAAAGCAATCCTGGCCCGCTTCCAGGCCGAGCGACAAGCCCTTGCCCTGATGGACCATCCAACGATCGCGAAGGTATACGAGGCCGGGACGACCGAGCATGGCCAGCCTTTCTTCGCCATGGAGCACGTCAAAGGTGTCTCACTTACCGACTATTGCGAGCGCCGGATGCTTTCCCTCAAAGAGCGGCTCCTTCTATTCACGGAAATCTGTCACGGAGTTCAGCATGCTCATCAAAAGGCAATCATCCACCGAGATCTGAAGCCATCCAACATTCTTATCGCCGAGGAAGGGGGAAAACCCGTCCCGAAGATCATTGATTTTGGACTTGCCAAGGCTCTGGGCGGCCAGCGGCTTTCAGACATGAGCCTGTTCACCGATCTTGGAGTCGCGATCGGCACACCCGAGTACATGAGTCCGGAGCAGCTATCCCCTTCGGCCCTGGATGTCGACACACGGACCGATGTCTACTCCCTCGGTGTCATCCTCTACAGGATCCTGACAAACACTCTTCCTTTTGATGCCAAGAATCTTCGAAAGGCGGCTCAAATTGCGGTCACACTCTCCATCCACAAAAAAATCAGCGAAGAAGAACTTCAGAAGCCAAGCACCCGCGTCAGTCGAAATCCCGATCTAGCCTCTCCAGCTGCTAGCAAGACCAGGGCGGAGAACACAAGCCTTACCCGACAGCTACGAGGTGATCTCGACTGGATCACAATGAAAGCCCTCGCGAAGGATCGAGCACAGAGATACGCCACCGCTACAGATCTCGCAGCAGACATCGTCAGGCACCTGACCCATGAACCCGTTCTGGCAGGACCGCCGAGCAATCGCTACAAGCTCAAAAAATTCGTGCGCAAGAACGCGGGCACCGTCGCCTCACTCCTCGCTCTCTTCGTCCTCTTGACTGCCGGAGGAACCGGGAGCACCCTGCTATGGATCAAGGCCGAACAATCCAGGGAAGACGCGATCCAGGCCCAGGCAAGTGAAGCCAAACAGAAACAAGAAGCATTGACCGCACGCAACCTGGCCCAGGACAAGGAAAGGGAAGCAATCGAAGCCCAACGAAGGGAGACACAACAACGGGCGGAGGCAGAACGGGAAAGAGACACAGCACAACGCCAGCGCGATGAGTTGCTAAGGCTATCGGACATCAAGCGACTCCAAGATCTACTCGGCGAAATCGATCAGTTATGGCCGGCCAATCCAGGCAACATCCGCGCCATGGAGGAGTGGCGAGTCAAGGCAGAGAAGCTTGCGAGAAACTACCCGACTCATCGGGCTTCGCTTGAGCAACTCCGGCAAACTTCCATCGGGCAAGGTGATGACCCGGTCGGCAGAGTCTGGCTTTTCGCCGACACAACGGTCCAGTGGCGGCACGACATTCTGACCCAGCTCGTAACCGGCCTCCAGACGTTTTCTGACCCGGACCCGAAAGTCGGAACGATCGCGAACATCGATGAACGACTCGCTTTTGCCCGAAACGTCCGGCGCAACACGATCGAACAGTATGATGTGGAATGGGAGGAAACGATTGCTTCCATACGAGACGATTGCCCCCAGTACCATGGGCTCACGATTTCCCCACAACTCGGTCTCGTCCCTCTAGGCAAAGACCCCGGCTCTGGTCTTTGGGAGTTTTCCCACATCCAGACCGGCAGAATTCCTGAACGATCCGAGAACGGGGAGCTCGTACGCACGGACAAGATGGGTCTCGTTTTTGTCCTCATTCCAGGAGGAACGTTTCTCATGGGGGCTCAGGCCAAGAATCCTGAGCAACCCCATTACGATAACAAGGCCGAGGAGAACGAAGGAGAGGTTCACGAAGTGACTGTGAAACCATTCTTTCTTTCGAAATACGAGATGACTCAGAGTCAGTGGGAGGAGTTCGTAGGAAAGAACCCCAGCCGGTACGATATCCAGGACTACGCGTCGGTCTGGGATCGAACATCAGAACGAAAGAGAAGCAAGGTCATCGGACTGCACCCGGTCGAGCAAGTGAGCTGGGAGGATTGCCGGGACATCATGAATCGACTCGCTCTCGATCTTCCTACCGAAACTCAATGGGAATACGCGGCAAGGGCCCATACGAGCACGGTGTTCTCTACCGGAAACGATGTGGCTTCTCTCCAGGGAAGGGCGAATCTTGCCGATTCCTTTGCCAAGGAGAATGGTGGGCCAGCCAGCTGGATCTATGAAAACGAACTGGAGGATGGCTACAGCGTGCACGCTCCCGTTGGCTCATTCTTACCCAATCCATTCGGCCTTCACGACATCCACGGAAATGTCTGGGAATGGTGCCATGATCGCTACAAGATCTATCTATTTCCGACTCCGGGAGAGGAAAGCCCGCTCGTTCCCGGTGCCCGCTCCCGGGTCTGCCGGGGCGGAAGCTTTGACGACCCGGCCATCTATGCTCGGTCAGCATACCGCAACTTTCATCCCCCCGAGACCCGAGACAACAACCTTGGCTGCCGACCGAGCAGGCTGATCACCGACTGAATGCTCGCCCACGCGGATTTTCCAGGAGCCGCAGATAACCGGCGGTTTTCCTCGATATCGGGTCAGAACGAAAACTGAACGACCCGATTGCGGGTGATGAAGCCGGCATTCTCTACCGCCTTTCGCGAACCAAGATTCCCTGCTTCACAGGAACAGATTGGCTCCAAGCCCTGTAGGTTCGCCTGCTGTTTCAGCATGGAAAGAATGTAAGTCCCGACACCCTTGCGACGGTATTTTTTGTTCACGATCATGCCGACATCGGCAAACGGAACCCAGGCCTTTCGCTCACGCAACTCGCCCGTCCCCACAATCTCTCCGTCCTTCTCAAGGACATGAAGGATGCCCCCTTCGATCACCATCCTGGCGTATCCCAACTCTCCTCCGAAATGAGCCTCAATGGTTTCTGTATCCACAAATTCATCGCCGCCGCTGAAAAGAGGCACAACCTTGAACAGGTCGTCGTTGTTGGCCTTGCGAAACACATGTCCGGTGATGGTTGCCAGGACGGGTTCCTGCTTCCGGATATCGGAGAAGAGATATGTATGAACCTCAGCTTTCTTCTGAACGTCGAGGCAAAGACTGAAGTAGAAGGGCTCGATGGTGGCAGCCATGGCAGTTTTTACACCATGACTTTCCAGCACCTGCTTGAAGAGATCCGGTGCATCCCGCAAGAACGCTTCCTCTACATGAAACTGCAACATCTGTCTGTTGGAATCCAACACAACATACCCGGCTTGACGGCCCTCGACCTCGATGATCAGATGATCAGAAGGGGGAATCAGGCCCTCCTGCCAGTAAGCATCCTGAGGCCCGGTCAACGTGGATAAGTAGTCTTGTTGCATCCGGGAAACTGCTTCCGGGGCCACTTTCTCGGTCTTCATGGTCATGTTTGCCTGTTCCCTTTGTCCTGGCAGCCTAAAAGCGCTTGATCTTACTCCCTGCTAATCCTCCGACGTCCCCCTACTTTGTCAAGAGCCCGCCCAGAGATTACAATCCCACTTTTTCACCTGAAACAGAATTAGATTCTGATACTATTTATTCATGACGAAGAGCCAATCAAAGAAACGTGACCTGACGATTCGAACCCCGTTGCAACTCAGAAGCCAGAAGACACTGGAGCGCATTCTGGCGGCGGTGGAAAAGTTGCTCGAGAGCCGAAGCTTCGAGGAGATCACCATCGCCGACGTTGTGAGAAAGGCGCGCTCGTCGATCGGAGCTTTTTATGCACGCTTCCCCAACAAAGAGGCCCTCCTGCCCGTTCTCTATGATCGGTGTACGGAAGAGCTTGGCGCAAAGCTGTTCTCACGACTACAGAAACGGCCCAGGAAAGTGAACGGACTGGCCGAGACCCTGGCCTGGGGCATGGACATCATGGTGGATGAGTTTCGAGAACATCGCTTTCTATTTCGCGCCATCGGTCTCTATTCCAGGCTTCACCCGGAAGCGATCAGCGACGAGCACCTCACCAATCAAGTGGGGGCACGACAGCCGTTCGTTGACTTCCTTCTGTCCCATGTCGACGAAATCAAGCACCCCGACCCGGAATACGCGGTGCGGTTTGGATTCTTTGTTACCGGGGCTACGTGCCGCGAGAAGATCGTCTTTGGCTCCCCGCACGCGGCGGCTACTCAAGCGACGGATCAGCAACTGAAGCAAGAGCTGACCCGTGTATTTCTCGGATATCTCGGATGTTGAAACGCAGACTCTCAAAACTTCTTGACCCCAGGACGTCGGCACTCATGATCGTAAGAAACAATATCTCTCTCCTGTTCCTGGCTTGCCTGATAGCCTTTCCCACCCTGGGGCAGTCACAGCCAGGCACCGCTCCCAACATCTCGTTTCAGAAACAGGTCCTCACCGTTGCCGACGGAAGAAAGATCGAAGCCGAGATTGGCTTCCTTCATGTTCCCGAAAATCGAACCAAGAAGGACAGCAACACCATCGAGCTCGCCGTGGCAAGGCTCACCAGCCGAGCCCGTCAACCCGGCCCCCCTCTTGTCTTCTTGGCCGGAGGGCCGGGAGACTCTGCGACCTCAAGCCTCTGGAGCTCCAGCAAACTACCTCTCTGGGACAACCTGCTCGACGTATGCGACGTGGTGCTGATGGATCAAAGAGGAACCGGGCGCTCAAAACCTCAACTCATCTTACCGGCGATTCACGACACCGCCGATTTACTCCTCACCCGCAAGACCGCCGTTGAATACTTCACTGAATGCGCTCAAGACGCAGTGGAACACTTCGAAGATGAAGGAGTCGATCTCTCCGGATACACGACAGTTGAAAGCGCAGAAGACGTTGAGGCCTTGAGACACGCCCTTGGCGTCAAAAAGATTAACCTTCTCGGCTTCAGCTATGGAACCCACCTCGGCCTGGAGGTCATTCGCCGCCACGGCAAACACATCAAAAATGCGATCCTTATTTCCGTTGCCGGCCCGGAGGACATCCGCAAACGCCCAGGCGACCAGGAAAGGCAATGGAACGTCCTGAGTGACCTGGCGGCTGCGGACCCCAGAATCTCTTCGGAGATTCCAGATCTCAGGGCTCTCTTGAGTCGGGTGCTGAACCAGCTCGACGAACAGCCCATCGTGGTGAGGGTCCACAACTCAAAAACACGACGGAACGTCAAAGTTCCGGTGGGCAAGTTCGGACTTCAGCTCCTGCTCGTCCTCGATCTAGGCGATACCTCAGATCTTCCCATCTACCCTCGACTGTTGCAGGAAATCGACCGGGGCGAAACCGGACTCCTCGGCTGGTTCGTGGAAAAGCGCTATAACCAGTTCAGGAATTTCCACATGATGAGCCTCCTCATGCGTACCGCGTCCGAGGCGAGCCCCGATCGATGGGAAGTCATCCAATCCGAAGCCTCGACCTCCCTTTTCTCAAACGCGGCAAACATCCCCTACCCGGAGATCCGGAAAGCATGGTCTTTCCCCGATCTTGGAGACTCGTTTCGAAGACCCATCAAGAGCAACGTTCGCACCCTTTTTCTCACGGGAAGCCTCGACGTCAATACTCCCCCTCACCAAAGCGACCGCATTATTTCCCAGGGAATTCCAAACAGCACTCACATCACCATCAAGAACGGGGGGCACGAAAGTTTCTGGGACATGCCAGGCGCCCATGACGTCATCCGGAACTTCCTGAAGGGAGAGAACGTGGAGAAAATGAAATTGCAAAGGCCGGCCCTCGAGTTCATCCCACTCAAAGGGCTCCCCTCCAGGGTATCCCATCCGTCTCTTGCCCAGGAATAGCCCAAAGAAGCAAGCGCAAGCGAGGACGGGAGAAAAGGCTATCTAGGGACTCTGGGCCATTTCCTTGAGCCAACGGCTCTGGGGTAGACCCAGGAGCGCCCGACGCGCCAGCTCTTTCAATTCCGCATCCGAAACCAGCTTCTCTTTCTTCGCGCGAGAGAAGAGAAGACGTAGCCGGGATGTGAACCCCTGGGGCTTCCCTCCAAGCTCGGCGATGCGTACAAAAGTCAGCAATGCATCCTTTTCGTTCTCGGCTTCAAGTAACAATTCGCCGCGCAGGTGAAGACCGGCAAGATAGACAGGATTGATGGCAAGAGAGCGATCCGTTTCGTCGAGTGCCTCCTGCAACTCGTCCATCTGATGCAGGACTCTTGCCGCGGCAAGAAACGTGTACTCAAGAAGCTCACCCTCTCCAACCTGGGCCCTCCGATATTCACGCAACGCCTTCTTCAGGTTTCCTTTGCGCTCTTCAATTTGACCAAGGATGTAGTAGGCATCCGGGATTGCCGACTGGCGGGAGAGAACCTGAAGGAGTGTCGCTTGAGCCCCATCGAGATCGTTCATCTCGAATCGTTTTCGGGCTTTCATCATGAGAAGGAACGGACTGTGGGGATCTTTCTTCAAGATCTCTTCGAGTACCTCGAGCCCCTCTTTGATTCGCCCTCGCTGAAAGAGAGTCTCGGCCTTTCCCGCCCGAAGGTGCCCGGTAATCATGTCTTTTGGATCGGGTCTATCTTCGGTCTCAATGGACGCCGTTGTGGAGGGGGTGAGGTACCCAAGAGATTCAAGTCTCTGACGAAAATCATCATCGATTGTGGTTGCCTGGGCCCTGTCTCCTTCTGCCTGGTACTTCGTCAACAGATCCTGGAGGCGAGACTTCATCGCTTGTGCACGATCGGTTTCTTGATCGTACAGATTCTCCCGTTCACGGGGATCGTTACGGAGGTCGTAGAGCTCGGGACGAGGGGCCTCGACATACTTCCATCCGTTCTCACAAAATGCGTGAAGCCGCGACCAGCCGTAGACGAGCTCCGGATAGTAGGTTTCCATCAGATGCACGTGAGAAGTCTTCCCAACGTCTTGGTCGAGCAAAGGAAGAAGACTTTTCCCCTGGCATCGGTCTCCCACAGGTAGCCCAAGAAGCTCGAGTACCGTGGGAACGAGATCGGTGCCCGAGACATCGTCGTCAACAACGGTGCCCGCCGGAAGTTCACCGGGAAGGGAAATCAGGAGGGGGATCCGCATCACGGAATCGTAGAGAAAGAACCCGTGGCTCATTTCTCCGTGATCTCCCAGGTCTTCACCATGATCGGCAACCACGATGATGAGGGTCTCTTGAGCTTGACTCATCGAATCAATATCAGACAGGAGTCGTCCGATCTCGAGATCAACATAGGTAATCTCTCGATCGTAGTCGTCACCGGGGCCGCCCAGCTCTTCAGGTGGAGCATAGGGAAAGTGAGGATCGAAGAAATGACACCACAAGAAGAACGGGGATTCCTGCTTTGCAAGCCAGGAGCGAGCCGCCTGACCGACTTGACTTGCACTGCGCTGAGAATGCCCAAGGTTCTTTCCTTCCCTCGATGAGGGAACGTTATCGTAGAAATCAAACCCCTGATCGAGACCGAAGCGGGAATCAAGGACGATGGCACCGACAACAGCCCCGGTTGAATATCCCTCTTCCTTGAGTCTTTCTGGAAGCATCTCGAGGCGCTCGGGCACCCGATAGTTGTTCAGCTTTACTCCATGATGGACCCCATATGTCCCGCTCAGGAGAGACGCGTGCGATGGCAAAGTCAGCGGAGCCGTTGCCCTCGCCTGAGAAAACAAGACACCTTGAGATGCCAATCGATCGAGATTTGGCGTCCTGGCTTTCTTGTGGCCGTAACATCCGATTCGATCCGCCCGGGTCGTGTCGATCGTGATGAGAAGGACATTCTTGCGCGAACCGTTCGTCTTACTGGATCCATCATCGCCGCATCCTGCGGGCAACATCAGCACAACACCTGCGATGAAAGACAGCTGGAGTCGTCGTAGTTGAGGGCTGAACAAACCCGGAGCTCCTCGATCGAACCATCCCGACTTCATCTCGAACACGATCGACATTTGTTGACGGGAAACCCTTGAACTGAGTACATTCCTTCTCGTTCGGATCTTATCTGAAAGGATGTTTTCGGCCTAGCCCGAATCAGGATTAATCCGGTTATTGCAAGAAGCTCATGGAGTCGACCATCCGACGAAGTCTCGTCGCAATTTCGATCTCGCTACATGCGAAGAAGACCGATCCCAAACCCAACTTGCTCTTCATCGTGCACAAAGGCCTCGGATTCGTATTGATCCTTTACCTCGAGCCAGAAACGCTGGACCTGCGTTGATGCTTCAGGCTGCTTTTCCACGATGTCATGGAACGCTACAAGTCCCCCCGTTCGAACCAGCGGAGCATAGTCCTCAAAATCGGCCCGGACTCCCTCCAAAGAATGGTCCCCATCGATGAAAAGGAAATCCACGGATCGACTGCGAAGGTGATCCTTGACCCTCCGAACCATGGACGGGTCATGGGAGTTTCCCTGCAGGGTGGTTACCGATACCCGGGAGCCAGGTGGCGGAAACGCCTCAAAAAGTAATCGCCGGTCGGCCTGGTCATTCATGTCGCAACTCAACACGAGCTCCGAAGCAATCTGAGACCAGAGAAAAGCGGTGCCTCCCGAATAGGTTCCGATCTCGAGGATCACTCGCGGCTTCAAGCTGGCTACCGATCGAGCGAGGGAAAGAATCTCGGAGTAGATCTGCAACGTGCGAACCCGGTAGCTACCGTGAGTGCCCATGTTCATCGCCATGGCCACCCCATCTTCCAGCGAAGGGTCGCCCCGGTGATAGTCTCGAAGCCGCCGAAGAGCCCTTCGCAAATTGATCGGGTCAAAAAGGCGGCGACTGAGTTTCTTCAACGGTTTGGACACGTGCAGATCTCGAAGACTGGATGGGGCCGGGTGACTTGACAAAATGGACCGCACAACATCGCGATCCAAGAATGTCGATCCGAGCTCCCAAAAGATTACCAACAAAAGGCCAGTGCACCGCCGAGAATTCCAGGCTCAGGACCTTTGATCCTGGCGTTTATCGTCGCGTCGTCCCTTCTACGCGAGCATCATGAGAACTATGAAACCGGAGGGTGTGCTGGTAGTCTCTGGACCGCACGGTAAAGCCAAACCTCTGCTCGATGAGATCAGGAGCTTCGGCTTCCGGGATGAGGAAGACCTTTCCGGCCCATCCCGCGAGTGAAGACTTCTTGTAGAAAGGGACCACGATGGCGATCACTCGACTTACCGGATCAGACTCCGTCAAGAACCACAGCAGCAAGTTCATGAGGGGCGATACACAGAGAATGAACTGGATTCCCCTCCTCCTTGTTATTCTCTCGACCTTCGGCATGGCCTGTCAATGGAAAGGTGGGCGTAATAACTTGAACGAAGAGAAGAAACCGTTGACCGCTGACAGCCCGGAATTTGATGCGATCAACCATGTGCTCAAGACCCACGCTGGAGAGCTCATGGCGATTCAAGGTGTGGTGGGTATCGCGATTGGCCTTCTCGAGGACGAAGAAACCCCCTGCCTCAAAATCATGGTTTCAAAGATGACTCCTGAACTCGAAAAGAGCCTACCCAAGACTCTCGAAGGGCACCCGGTCGTGGTGGACGAGACCGGTGTTATTCGCCCTCTGGATCAAGACTAGACGGATCAAGACTAGATGGATCAAGACTAGACCGATCAAGAGTAGCAAGGAGGGCTCCTTACCAGCTCAGTCCATCATCGAAGTAATCATGCAGATTCTTGCGGGCGACCCGATTGATGCGCTCCGCCCAAATATCCACGGGGTTGAGATCGTCTGTCAGCACGGGAGCACCTTCGATCTCCGGCTCAAAGCGATTATCCCAGGCGTGATTCTTCTGGTAGATGCTGCTCCCTCGGTCCGGCGTCTCCGGGATTTCACGGACCAAGCTCAGCTCCTGCTGCCTGGCAAGAAGAACAAGATTCCCGATGGTGTTCGGAGGCTCAGCCATGGGAAGCGCAAGAATGTGGGAAAACTCCTTCTTCAGTGTAGCAGATAGGGAATTAACCAGCAGATCATGCCACCCCTCGGCTTCGATATTGATCGCCAAGATGCCGTCAGGTTTTAGTCGGGACCTGACAAGGGCGAAAGACTCCTGCGTAATCAAGTGAAACGGAATCGAACTGCTACCAAAAGCATCCAGAACAATAAGATCGTAAGACTTTGTGCTTGCTGAAAGATAATGACGCCCATCTTGATGAAAAACCTTGGCTTCCGAAGGATCGAGACCAAAGTCTCGATGAGCAATCTTCGTGACAACCGGATCAATTTCCACGGCGTCGACCTTCCAGCCCTGCCTTGCGAAAAGCTTGGCCACCGAGCCACCGCCCAAGCCCACAAGAAGAAGATCACCGGGCTTGGCAACGACTTGATTCAACACATCTAACACGTGGACGTAGGGAAAATACGACTCAAATGACTTGGAGTCGACGATGGTGTGAGTGCCGCCGTCAATGATCATGTATCGAGTATTATCGACATCGACAACACGGAGTTCGGCGTATGCACTCTGTTCTACCGACATCAGACCGCGTTCAAGATCTGGCTTCTCGGCCGAGGCACCAAAACCAAAGAACGCAAGAGGCGCAAGAACGAGCGCCACGACACCGACCGTGGAGGACTTTCGCTCCAAAAGTAGCCCAAGAAATGCAACGAAGAGCAGGATAACGCCCACCAAAAAAGTCAGGCGGCTGACCCCGACGAATGGAATGAGAAAAAAACCAGTAAGAAGAGCTGCCATAACACTGCCAACGGTTGACAGCGCGTAAAGATCGCCGGCGGTTCGTCCCACTTCCCCCAGGTTTGCTGCACGGAGTCGGATGGCGAAGGGACTGACCATCCCCAGGAGAGTTAGGGGAGGCCCGAATAGAAGAAAAGAAGCCACCAAGACGGCAAATCTCAGGCCGATCGATTCGGTAATCTGGAGCACCGGAGTACGAAGGAGAGGCAGAAGAAGAAGCCATGCTCCAGCTCCGATCAAGAGATAACAGAGACGAGTCATCGACGCCCCTCGGTCAGCCATGCGTCCGCCTATCGCATACCCGACACTCAAGGCGAGTAGGGTCACGGTGATGAGCGCCGACCATAGAAAAAGGCTGACTCCGTAGAAAGGGCCAAGGACCCGGGTACCCAGGAGTTCAATGGCGAGAACCGAGGCCCCGGAAATGAATACGAGAAAACCGAGATAGAGGTTTTTCATCTGCGAATCAGAGTCCCTTCAGGGTGTTGCCATCCAAGGTTTCTGGGTGGCTCACGGAGCGAATGTCTGTGTCGATTACGGTCGGTAGACATTGGCACAGGAGGAAGACTTTTTCCAGGGAGTCCTCGCCCCACAGGCTCTTGTACCTCCTTTTCTTGGCTCCCTACATCGCAAAACGCCACCAGGAACCACATCTAAGCCACAACGACAAATAGCTTTACAAAAACAACCCGATCGACTAGGATCAGACCTGAAACTGGACCGCATGCCTTGGTCACCGGCCAAACAAGGGAGTCAAGAGCCCTTGAGGCGGCCAACGAACCGCCCGCCTGCCAGGGAAGCGCACCCTACTGAACAAGACGAAGAGGAGAACGTTCGAATGTGCCGATTCATGATGGGATCTGTTGCCGTCATCCTTTGCTTGAGTGCGCTTGCCGCTCCTGTGGAAGCTCAACCGCTTCATGCTCAACCGGCGAGCCTCCTCATCTTCCCCCTCTACAATTCTACCCAGGGGAACAACACCCTCATCACGATGACCAACACCAACGAAGATGAGTCGGCGTGCAGCAGCGGGTTCCGCCAAGGAGACATTCAGCTCCACTACGTTTACTTCAGTGAGACCTGCCAGGAATCGGACACTCAAGAAGATCTGACCCCGGCTGATACAATCACCGTTCTGGCTCGGGGCCACAACCCGAACTTCGAGAAGGGATATCTCCTCGTCGAGGCACGGGATCCCGAATTACAGGTGCCAACGCTGTACAACCACCTCATCGGCAGTGGCATCGTGGTGAACAGCGAATTCGACTTCCAATGGGCCTATACGCCCTATGCATTCGAAGCAATCTTTGATTTCGATGCCTTGAATGGTCTTGTCGACGGATGCGGTCGGAAGATCGTCCCCGACACCGATGACATCATCAACTTCGATGGATATGAATACTCATCATTCCCGGATGTCTTGCTCCTCGACCATTTCTTCGGCGAGGGGACTCCTGAGAACGGTCCCGGTGTCACGTTCGACAACATGATTTTTCTCATGAGCACGGAAAGCCTGGACACGGACCTATCGATTCTGGGATGGAACAACAACGAGCGTCGGTTCTCCCGAACCTTCCAGTTCGATTGTTTCTTCATGGGCAAGCTCAGTGACATCAGCCGGGCCGTTACCCAGTCCTACCAGGACATCGACGCCAACGATGCGGAGCTTGGCGGAATCAACACGGGTTGGCTCAAGATCACCGCCGAAGAAGGCCACGGTATCCTCGGACTCCATGTTCACATGGCAGACATCGGCGGACGCGGACGGATGTCCTTCGTCGCTGGACGTGAGCTCCAGTACACGGGGAGCCGAGCGGTCACGATTCCTCGTCTGTTCTGATGATTCCCGAGGCAGCTCATCGCTGAGTGACGAGATCTGTAGCCTCCTGCTCCTGGGCATACCGCGCGGCCGACATGACATAAGCGGCAAGATCCGTTCCCTGTCGCTTGCTGATCGCCGTGCGGCCGATCATCGCCGGAAGAATCGACTCCCATTCTTCGGCCTCAAATTCCCCTGGCTCGAAAAACCGATGGCAACTCGTGCACTCGGTAACAAGAAGTGCGCGTCCCCGTCGCAGGTTGTTGTCCGGGGTGGTTCGCGCGGAGGATCCTGATCCGCTCAGAGTGTTCGCCGAAGGAAGGGCCATCGATGAACCCGTTGCACAACCGAGGAGACCAACACAAGAGAGAAATGTTAGAGACAAAAAGATCGCACCAGCCAAGAATTTCATTCGTTCGACTCCTTCAAAAAATCCATCCCAACCCCAGGTTGAAAAGGATCGGGAGATCCCTTGAGGTCTTGTCCTGTCTGAACTGAACATCAGCCTTCGCCACGAGGGCGGGGGTAAAGAAGTAGGTGAGCCCCGTGGTCCACTCGGTTCGCTGGCCTGCGGGATCCCGCTGCACCCCCGAAGGCAATTCGTTTTGGGTATCGATCCAATCGTGTCGGGCAAAGACGACGAGGTCCGACTCCTCCATTTTTCCTGTCTTCCAGGAGTCAGGGAGGACGTGATAGGCGGCTTCGAGATAACCGCCCACGATCTGTGACGCAACTCCGGTCGTCAAACTGTCCGCGTCACGAATCTTCTCCAGTGCGGCAACGCCCCGAAGATCGAGACGGTGCACGGAGTACTCAACGTCTGCCGAGTAGATCGAAACATCCCCTGACACGTCCGGATTGACCCCCTTGGCTCCATTGTCGAGTCCCGACCGGTAGTAAGAAATACCGACTCGAAGATCATGATCGGGGACGAGATCGGTATGAACCAGGGGGAACCAATCGAGCCTTGCCGTAAACGCCGGTTCGTGCAGGCTTGGACGCCCGCTGTTCCGCCCACCCCGGATTCCATCAAGAGCGCTCAAGCCAGCCCCTTCGAGCCCACTCCCAATATAGGCCTGGTATTGCACGGTATCGCTCAGCCGCCCGAAGATTCCGATCCCGTCCGTCGACCAGGTCGAAGGGAGAATCGTCTTGGCAAACGAAGGTCGCTCCACACCGTTGAAGGACGGAGGTTCGTGGGTTTGGTTGATGATGCCAACCGGCGTAAGAAAGCGTCCGGCCCGCACATTGAACACGTCGGTGAGGAAGAAATCCAAAGTGAGCTGCTCGATGACAACCTCTCCATCGCCCTGGTCATCGTCACTGATCAATCCATGCTCGATTTCGATCTCGGAACCGAGTTGTATCCACTCGGCAAACTCGTAACCCACACCGAAAACAAGGCGATGAATGTCAATCAGATCGGGTCCGCTACCTTCTGCGAAGTTCGCATGGATCTCCCCGTATCCCTGAAAGCTGAGCCGCTCCCCGAGTGCAGAAGAGGCTTCCTGTCGCTTCTCGGTCGCTTCGAGCCTCTCTTCGAGCCTTCGCACCGCCTCCCGTAGCTCATCCACTTCGCTGCGCAGCTCTCCAGGCGTCGCCGTCGAGCCAGTGACGTCCGAATCATCCTCGGCGAAAGCCGGGGAAAGCCACCAAGAAAACAACACGACAGAAATCATAAATGATTTATTCATAACTATTTACACCATCATAAACATTTGACACCACCGCTCTCCAGGACGCACGGTGGTGGAGTATGCAATTGTTTTAGTATTAAATCAATTCAGTGCCCCTCAAATCATTTGGATGAGGAGCAGGACATCTTCAAGCTGGTTTTTGTCTTTGAACCGCGGCCTTTCTCCAGCACGATGGGAACAGGCGGAGAATGCTCTCTTTCCACCAACGCACCCCTCACTCACCCGGGGCCGAAGGAGGATGCACTTGAGGAAGCAACAAACCACGGCAACGGATCCACTCGCCCCCGTCACCAGGATCATCCGATCCCTGATCTTTCTTGTCACACTCCTTGGCGGGTTCCTTCCAGCAAACGCAGGCCGGGCAAGCGAACCAGTCCTCCCTTCCCCCTCCGACGAAAAGGCTTTTCTGGCAACCCTCGGGAAGGTTCGTGTGCTGATGGAAGATGCAGAGTGGGAGAAGGCCCGAGACCAGCTCCTATCCGTACTCGTTGACCACGCACACATGCCTTATGTCTTCCGCCGATCCGCCGACATCAGGGAACAGTTTCGCCGCTGCACCACCAAGATCGCGGTCCCGGAGCCTGACCCCCGGGATCTCATCAGCGGCAAGCTGGTCAGCTACAGCTCTCTGCGAGGAGTCGGGCAGATTCACGTCCGATACACCCCAAGGAACCTTGGCGATTTCACCAAGACAAACAACGTTCTCATCCACCCCCTGACCTTCGAGGGAAACTACACGGTGGAAATCACCGGACCTTCTTACTCTCGCCCTCCCTCCATCTTTGTCGGGATGAAGGGAGACGAGGGGTATCAAGTTTTCTTTGGCTACAAGCAGCTGGAGTTAACTCGCGGATGGGCAGGAAGAAAACCGACGAGGAAGATGACCTACAAGCCGGCAACCGTGACCTATATTCGGGGCAGGAACGTGGAGAAAATCGCAAAAGCAGAGAAACCAAACGTTGCCGCCCACAAGCCCTTTCGACTCCTGGTCTCCGTCAGCGACGGAGGGATCACGGCTCGTTACAACGGTAGACAAGTCATCACTTGTCGCAAAAAGGGCAAGGGTTTCGGGGGATTCGGGATCGCAAATTTCCCGGCGTTTGACGAGATCATCATTCGAGGAAGGGCCAATTCTTCCTGGCTCAAAGGGATGGTCGACAAGACTGCTCAGAATAGAGAAAAGCGTTATCTCAAAGAAGCAGACCCGGAAGAAGGCCTCCCTGCCTGGTTCATTGAAGGGTCGAACTCCGGGATCACCCAAAGCAGCCTGTCAGGAAAAGATCTTACTCAACTCCTGCTTGCAGGGGTCGAGAACCCTGAACTTGTTCTTCAAGCAACGAAGCTTTTGAACGAGGAAAAGTTCTCGGAACTGATCAGCCTCCTTGACCCCCGTGACGGAGATGATGCTCTTGAACCGGCCCGGAGCTTCTTCCTCCTTGCAGCCGCGATGGGTACCGAGGACTGGGAACGCGCGGTATCACTGAGCAACAGGCTCATCACCGAGTATCCCCACATCTCCGAATTCCGATCGATGCGTGCCACGGTATTATCGAACCAGGGATCGACAACCGAAGCCATCAAGGAATATCGAAAGGCGCTCTCCGATTCTCCAAAACACGGCGACACCTACGTTGCATTGACTCAACTCCTGATGCTTGAAGGACAGCTGTCGCAAGCAAAAAAGCTTCTCGACAAAGCCGACCTCCTCGATGTCCGCGATCCGGAAATCGCCAAGCTGCGAACCCAGATCGTGAAAGCCGAGTTCGGTCCGAGTTTCAATCGCGGAGTTTTTCGCGAAGAATCTCCTCATTACATCGTCGTCACGGACATTGACCGAAAAGCCGCCAAAGATGCGCTCAAACACCTTGAAGAGGTTCACAAGCTCTGCATCAAGGTTCTCGGCGAAACAGAGTCTCGATTTCTCGGAAAGGCCAGGGTCTTTCTGTTCTCGGGACAAGCCGGATTCGATCGTTACCTTGCCGGATTCTCGGTGAGCGAGCAACATAACCGGGTCGGTCTCTACCATCCCCTCCTCAAACAACTGCTCATCTGGAACGTTCCGGATCGGAACGAGATGATGGCCACGGTTCGACATGAAGCAGTCCATCAATTCGCCGATCATCTCGGATTAGGTCTACCTGTGTGGCTCAACGAAGGACTCGCCGAAGACCTTGCCATCCAATCAAAAAACGCGGTTTTCCGACGACCGAACAGAGTCGAGATCTCGGGGCTCTACATTCGAACTCTACAAAGAGAACAGAAGAAGAGGATTCCGCTGAGAAAGTTGATTCGGATGGGAAGGGGTCGATTCTACGGCGGGGGTTCCTTCAGCTACGCCAATGCCTGGGCGTTTATCCACTATCTTCGGCATGGGGGGGACCCGGAAGGCGAAAAGATCTTCCTGCGTCTGCTCGAAGGCAGTCGAAAACGAATGAGCCTCGACCAGCTCATCGAATTTGCCTTTGATGGTACGAGCATCAACGCGCTCGAAACGAAGTACCGAGCCTTTCTACGCGGGCTCGATCAGTAGTGCTCCCTATGAGACACGGCTTGCGACAGTCAAGGCCACCATGGCCTTTCGAACCGTTTCAGCGTTCATGGCAGGCTCCTCGAAAGCGACGTAGTGAATGCGTCCGTCGGCACGGATGTGACAACCCTCCGGGTCGACCGCCACGAGAGATACTTCCCTGGCATCAATCCCACCGAAGAATCTCGTCATGGCCAACAAAGCGTCCCGGTGGTCGTCATTCATATGCTTGATGATTCCAGATTCGGTCGATGCCCACTCGGGATCGGGAACACTCCACTCCTTCTCTTCAACCCAAAAGATCTTGCCGAACCCACCGATGTACCGAACCCGCAACGGATCGATCCAAAAGAACGTGAATGAATGAGCGGATCCGTAATGACGCGCGTCCGGAAAGAACTCGAAATAGCGCCCGGATACAGCATCAAGAAACTCTTCGGGAACGGGACGAGCGTCCCCCATTACCGTCGCTCGACCCTGATCCTGCTTGTTGCCATTCCCATCGTCTGTAACCGTCAGACACACCTTGTCGTTTTCTCGCATGTTATGGGTGTGCTGGGCAATTCCACTGACATAGATCGCAACCCGTCCGCCATGGGTCATGACATAGGGAGTGATCGAACCGAATGGATAGCCCGGATTCTCCACAGACATGGTGGACAGAATGCCGCAATCCGAAGATCGCAAAAGTTTTCGCGCGATTCGACCCATCTCCGTCGGTTGCCAGTCAAGACTCATGTCAATCTTCCTTTATTTTCGTCGTTGTGAACGTGTGTTGTTCGTACCGGGAGGCAGCGCCTCTTAATGATAACCCTCCCCGTACCAGGGAAGATTTGCGTGGAGTGCGACAAGATCAGCAAATGCTCGCACCGGCAGTCCAAGTTCCCGGGCCCGTGAACACACCGAGTAATGTTCGGTACAAGTCGGTGATTTCACGTGGCGGCCACCCTGTCGGTAAACAGTTGCCGGAATCAAGTAAATACTTCCCACGCTCTCCAGCTCATAGACCGGACCCGACTGTTCAAACCACGGAGGCAACTGGCAGGCCATCTGACCGTCTTCGATGAAACCAGCCGTATCGTAGAACCGATGCTCGAAGCCCTCGAGCAGAACCATCGGTGCGCCGACCCCTCCACCACTTCGCTTGATGAGCTGGCTCGGGAGATCTGGCGGATATTCAACGATATCGGCATCGATCCAAAGGACCGCTTCATGCTCCTGGCGAAGATGCTCATCAATCATCCCTTGACGGATGTCCGCGATGTGAGCACAGCGGACACTCAAGGGTTGATCCGTAAGATGGGCATCACCCGGACCACGCTCATCGATCACGATCTCGCACTCATGATCGGGGTTTTCTTCCGGCAGCTGGGCCGCGAGAGCATCACTGATCCGAACAAGTCCCGGAGACAGGTTCGACTTGCGCGCAATGAGAACAAGGATTTTCATGAGGACTGGAGCACATCAATACCCGCCGCACGCCGGAAAGCATCAAGCCAGGGCCGGCGCGCTTCGACCTGATCCCAGGCGTAGGACTTTGACACACGCTCCCGGGCGTTCCGCACGAGAGCGTGCCGTTTGGCAACGTCAAAGACGAGCCCACGCATCGCACCGTACCAATCACCATCGGAAACAAGAAGCCCGGTCTCATCGTGCCGCACACACCTGTAGGGTTCAATGTCGCTACCGACAAAAGCAGCTCCGGAGCATGTTGCCTCCAACCACTTCACGTTCGTTTTCGCCCGGTTGTAGGGATGATCAAGGACGGGAGCCAGCCAGATGTCAGGGGAAAGGTTTGCAAGATTCTCCCGGTATTTCCCGACCTCTTGCCATCGGTGATGAGTGACATGGGAGCAGCTACGAAGAGCACGCGGAAGTCGCTCTCCCCCGAGGATGCTGACCTCGACCCCTCCGTCCTCTTCTTGAAGCAACTGGACGATCGCAGGAGTGATGGATTCGATATCCTGCTGGTGAACCCACGAGCCGGACCAGACGATCTTGACCGGCGTAGCAGGCCTTTCATCCCGGGCCAGGAACCAATTCCGCTCGACCAGGTTGGGGCAGACGATGGTTTTTTCCGGCCAGTTCAAAAAACGTGCCAGCTCTTGCGTGCTGACGATGATCAGATCGGCCATACCGCGGAGCGTATCGATGACGGATCGCGCCATGCGAGCCCGCTCGACCAAACGACCCGTTCCCGGTAACTGCCAGAGGTTGTCATCGAGCTCCCACACGACCCGGCGCCCCCCCAGCTGCTGAACCGCGTCCAGATAGTAGAGGACGGATCGATCAATGAAACCGTGAACGATGTAGGCATCGGGAAAGACCCCGCGGGGAATGCCTGGCGATTGCTTCAACTCGATCCCCTCCGCGCTCAGGGCCTCACCGCAGTAACGACCAGGAAGCAGTGAACGATGGATCGCTCGCGAAGCGGTTGATGGGTCGATATCCAGGATGATCATGGGGAGGGGGTCAAAATCGTCCAGGCCTTTGTCTCAATAAGAATCGAAGATGAACTCGGGAACCCACATATCTTCATCGTCTACAGTTCCGGGACGACTTGCAGGCAGCGGATCGAGCTCTTCCCGACGAAGTTGGTCGTCAGCTGCTCCTTCTTGAGGCTTTCTGACGACGGCCGTGGACGAAGGGACAAAGCGAGCAGTTTCACTCTTATCATCAGTGCTCATCAGAATCATGAACTCCTTGGTATATTTACATACGAACAGCCGGACAATTTGTCCAGATGCTACCAGCCCCCGTCCAAACGGTCAAGCGAAGAAGTCCGAACCAAGCGGTAGATTCGCTTTTCCTGCAAAGGGGACGACCGAGCAAACCCACCGGGTCGCCGTCTTTCTCCGCAAGGAAGCAGTCAAATGTTTCCGATCCCTCAAGCAAAGGTTGGTTCCGTTGGATCCGTAGACACGCTCCCAGCAGGACTCCTCTTCTTCTTGTCGGTGACACCGGGGCAATTGCGCAACTTGCATTCGACCCGCAGAGAGATTCATTCGGAACTTCCTCAAAAAACCGGAAAGAACCCGGGTCCCGAAGAAAGTTCGTCACACGAATCCGCCTCGGTGAGTAGAGAAAAAGCTGTCAACCAGGACTTCTCCGTCGTATCGAACAGAAAATCTCTGCGGCCTGACCGCTACGGGAAGAAAGACCCATTTCCAGGACAAAGGAGCAGACCGTGACGACTCGGTTTCTTTCTCTCTTCGTATTCATTGCTGGTTTCACTTTCCTTGTTCTCGCCACTTCAACGGCCTCATTGGCAACTCCCGCTGAAATGAGTGCAGATGTGAATGCTCTCTTCCAAGGACTCCAGGAGCGTCACCCCAACCTCTTTCATGCACATCCCCGATCCCATTGGAAGAAGCGAATCGATTCCATCAAGAGCCGGCTTGACTCGCTTGATCCCACCGAGTTTCTCGGAGAACTACGAGGTCTGGTCGCTCTTGCGCAGGACGGTCACACCGGGCTTCGCTTTTACCCTGGAATTCAGTTTCACCCGATTCGCATCGAGGCCTTTCACGATGGATTCTTCATCATTGCTGCCGATCCCGAAGTAGCCGAGTTCCTCGCCGGACGCATTACCGCGGTTGGCGAGTTCCCCGTGGAAGACGCCTTCAAGAAATCCTCCGAGTTCCTCTCCGTTGACAACGAGGAATCCCAGAAGCACCGGTTTTCCCGCTTGCTGCGGACCGTCGGTTCCCAACACCAGCTAGGACTGACCTCCAACGAAAAACAGGAGACGCTCAAGATCACGAAGAAGGACGGCTCCCCGGGAACCTTGAACCTCACCGATCTCGCACCGTCTTCTCTACCTTTCCTGGGAGCCCTTGGAGTATTGCCGGAAAACTGGCTGGACGCCTGTGACCTCGAGGGTGAAGAGAAACCGCTGTGGCTTCGAGACAATGACAAGAATTACTGGTTTGAATACCTCGAGGATTCTCAAACGGTCTATATGCAGTACAACGTGGTGGGAGACGCGCGACGTCAACCGCTCAGCCGGTTCTGTTCCCGCATGTTCAAGTTCATCGAAAACGAGGAAGCAAAACGCCTGATCATCGACCTGCGGCACAACGGCGGTGGCAATGGCTATCTCAACCAGAGCCTCATCCACGGCCTCATCCGAAACGATCGAGTCAATCGCCCGGGAGGGGTCTTCGTCATCACCCGCGGCAAGACCTTTTCCGCCGCAATGATGGCGTGTAACTCCCTCGAAAAACACACTCAAGCTCTCTTTGTGGGGGAACCGACGGGTGCACCGCCCAACCACTACGGAGACGCGCAGCGGTTCTCTCTCCCCAATAACGGCGCAACCATCTTCTGCTCGACCGTCGCCTGGGGGTGGATCCCAGATCCTCAGGACACACGCAAATGGATCGCGCCTGATATCGCTGCACCCATCACTTTCAAAGACTACAGGACAGGCCGAGACCCCGCCCTCGAGGCGATTCTATCCGAGAGCACGCAAAAAAAACGGTTTCCCTACATGGCGCCCAATACGAGATGGTACCGGGAGAGTCAGAACGGCGCCCGAAGATAATCCTCATGCTTATCTTTCACGATCGACTCCGCTCCAGGTGCTTCCCTCCGTCTCAAGGAACGACCGGCCGTGCGATGATGCCGTTGGTCGCACTCGCCGGCACCTGCGCAGCCGAGCCGGGATCGTAGATGATCCCCTGGATAAAGAAAGCCCCGAAACGAGTGAGACCGTTTGGCTTTCGAAAAACCACGCTCGGCGCGGGTATGGATGGATGGGTCGATGCGCCAAGCCCACCTCTTCGCCTCGTGTTGTTCCAGATAATCGCCGGCTGAGGCGTTCCTCCGGTTAACGGCATCGGCATGAAAGTGCATCCGAGCTCGAAAGGAAGCTCTCCAGCACCTTCGGGCAATTCCGTCCGGAGCGGCCACAGATAGAGAGCAAACCGGGCCGTATCCCCGACAGCGACCGAAGAAGGCTTCTTCATGGTAATTGCAAAGCTTTCAAGAACGTTGTAGCTCACCTCATGTCGTTGACCACCGGCGGATCCGTTCAGACGCAGGACTCGTTCCACGGATCCACGACCGGCATTCACCGTACCGGAAAGGCTGCACGGGGGGAGCTCGATCCGCAGCGATGTGCTGTTCTCAACCTCGGGATAGGCTCCCGCGGAAAGCCGCAGCCGAACCGGGCGAGGACCGGAGAGAATCTCGAGCGGAATCGGAAGACGTTCTTGTTGGCTCCGGAATTCAAACGGACCAAGAACCGTCGCCAATGGCGGCTGAACCAGGATCGGGATGGCGGGCG